>CAZVMI010000055.1:0-8394 GCA_964628365.1 uncultured Candidatus Bathyarchaeia archaeon
ATAACCGCGCGGGAGCTGCCTCTCGGCGATCTCGCCTGGGCACCTTAATTCTTGGGGCGCATTCAACTCAAAAGGAATATAAGAGATGCACGCTCACGCGTACAATATCAGATAATTTCTTCATTGCTCCTTCCCGGGGACCTCGGTTCGCCAGCGTCGCCTCCGGTGTGTCTCCTCATTATCTCTTCGATCTCCTCCTGCAGCCCGGGGTTCTGCTCGATGATCTCGCTCAGCCTCTGGACCGAGCTGCTCCACCTCTCCCTAGTCTCCTCGCCGTACTCCCAGGCGAAGTCGAATAGCGCCGAGAGGGCCCTCATCGACCTCTCGAGGGACGAGCAGACGGGCTTGAGGTCGACTGGAGTGTTCCTGTCCTGTATGAGCATCTCGAGGACCGGGAACTGGATTATCCCGGCGTCCCCGGAGAGCTCAACCCTGACGCCGTCCCCCAGCCTCGTTATCCTGTCCTGGGGCACCCCCATCCTTACTAGGAGCTGGACGGCGTTCTCGAGGGAGAACTCCATGACGTCCTGGGGGAGATACGTGAAGCGCTCCGTGTAGGCGAGGCTGAAGCCCTCCATGCCGCGCCTCTCCAGGCTTATGTCAAGCCTGTCCGGTACGAATCCGACCCCCCTGTCAACCCCATATTTTTTGAAGACCTCGTTAATTTCCCTGAACAGCGCGTCGGCGTCTACCTGCTTCAAGTGGCTCAACCAACGACGATAGATGGATGATCAAATATAAACAGCTAGGCCGAGGCGGGAGGAAGAAAGCCTCTGATGGTCACTCGACGTATATCGCGGGGCGGAAGGGCTTCGCCCTACCTGCCCTCTTCGCCGGGTCCTTTATCCATGGATCGCTCTCACCCGAGACCTCGACGTTGCAGCCGAACTCGGCCCTCAGGAAGCTGGACGCGTCCTCGAGGAGAGTCGTCTCGTTCACGTAGCCGAGCTCCTTCCTGAGCCTCATCGTCTTCTCAGGCATCTTCTTGATCTCGTCCACTAGGACTCGGGCGTAGGCGGGGACCTCCTTCGTCCTCGTCTTCATCTCCTCGTCCTTGAACGCCTCGCGGATCAGGGTGCCTACGTCGAGTGTTCCCTTGTCGTTGAGCCGCATCGCCTTCTCTTGGAGCTTCCACTTCCAGCCGTCGGCGGCGTAGAAGTGGATGGTAGCCGGCTTGATGCCGGTCACCTTGACGATGTTCTGGACGTCCTCGACGCAGGTCCTTATGATGGATTCGAGCTCCTCTGCGTCCTCCCTGATGAGGGCTCCGTCGACCGTCGGCCAAGGCGCGTAGGCGACGAAGTTCTCGTTTCCCATCTGCTCCCAGATCTCCTCGCAGAGGTGGGGCGTGAATGGGGCGAGCATCCTGACCTGCACGTCCAGGACGGTCCACTCGACGTGGGCTATCGCCTTCTTGCGGGCCGCGTGATCCCTGTCGAAGGCGACGCGTTTCAGGTACCATTCGAGGTCCTGGTTCAGGTCGTAGAGGGCGGCGTGGATCGTCTTCCTCACCCTCATCTCCTTCATCGCGTCGTTGGCGTCTGCGATGTGGCTCTGTAGCTTGCTCAGCATCCAGAGGTCGATCTCTGCCAGCTCGTAGTCGCCCTTGTCCTGGTCCTCGATTATCTCGTTGGCTCTGGCGTTGAACCTCTCCAGGTTCTCAACCATGCTCTTCGCCAGGTCCGGGCTGAAGTCGGCGTCCTTCAGCGGCTCAGCCGTGATCATCAGCGACAGCCTCAGCGGGTCCGCGCCGTACTCCTCAACGGGTTTTATGAGTGGGACGATGTTGTTGAGGCTCTTGCTCATCTTCTGCCCCTCCATGAGTACGCTGCCGTTTACCATGATGCTCCTCGGCCACTTCTGCCTCGGCCATATGGCGTCGTGGATGAAGATCATGAATGTCAGGTGGTTGGGGATAAGGTCCCTGCCGGAGTGGCGGGAGTCCAGGGGGTAGAAGTAGTCGAACTCCCCGCGGAGCTCCTCCACCTTCTCGACCGGGATGCCCGTCTTCTCCGCTACATCCATGGCCGAGCCCTGGCCGAGGAAGACGTAGTCCCAGAACTGCTCCGTCAGCTGCTCCGGCTCGGGCTTCAGCTCGTCTAACCCCTTCACCACCGTATAGTAGGCCATGTAGATCGTGGAGTCTGAGAGGGCCTCTATGATCCAGTCGGGCGCCCAGGGCAGCCTAGTGCCTAGGCCGGCCTTTCTGGCACATGCCTTCGCCTTTAGCCAGTCGACGACGTTGTAGAACTCCTGCCTGAGCTCGGGGGGGATGATCTCCATCGAGTCTATGTTCTCCTTCGCCAGCCTCTTCCAGGCGGGGTCGCCGTAGTTGATGAACCACTGGTTCTCGAATATCTTGACGACGACGTCTGTGCCGCAGCGGCACGTCACGGGCTCCACTAGCTCGTACATGGTTGAGGCGTTTCCCTGCGCGATGAGGTCCTGCTTCACGGCATCCTTCGCCTGCTGGACGTTCATGCTGGCGTATGAGCCGGTGTTGCCCCGCATCCTGCCACCGTGGAACTCGCTGCTGTAGACCTCCTTCGTCGCCTTCTCCAGCTGAGGGTCGTTCTGATCCTTTATGCCCATCTTCTTGACGATGTCAACTGCGGGGCTCTCCCCCCAGCCTGGGAGATCGATGACCGAGACGGGCTCGAGCCTGTTCATGTCGGTCGCCTTCACCTTATAGTTGGCGGGGTTCTTCCTGACGTCATCCTTCAGCTGTTCCAGCGCCACGTAGTCGAAGGGGGCGTGGGCGGGCACAGACATTACGACGCCTGTGGCGTTCCTCGGGTTGACGAAGGGGGCCGGCAGGATCATGATCCCCTTCCCCGTGGCGGGGTTGATCAGCTTCTGCCCTATCAGCTTCGAGCCCTGGAACTCAGAGGTTATCTTGACGTCCCTGCCAAGGAGCTGGAGCTTTTCCGCCGCCTCGGCGCTTATCACCCAGGTCTCGCCTTCCACCTCCGCCTCTACATAGAGCGAGTCTGGGTTGAGCCACATGTTGGTGACCCCGAAGACTGTCTCGGGGCGGAGCGTCGCGGCCGGGAAGACGTCGTCGCCCAACCTGAACTTGATGAGGGTGTACTCCTCGATCTCTGGCTCCTTGTCGCCGACGGTGTCGTGCTGGCCGACGGGGTTGCCGCAGTGGGGGCACCATCCCACCGGATGGCTCCCCTGTGTGATGTAGCCACGCTGCCTGAGCTTCGCGAACTGCCACTCTATGAACTTGCTGTAGTACCTGTCTACGGTGGTGAACTCGCGGCGCCAGTCGATGCTGTAGCCTATGCGATGCATGCCGTGCTTTATCTCCTTGGCGAAGTAGTTCGCCATGGAGACCGGCGTCTCCAGCTCGGATAGTTTCTCCTCGGGGATGTTGTAGAGGGTGAGGAAGGTGCTGACGAGCTCAGGGTCCCTCTCCTTCAGCCGCTCGACCATCGCGAACAGGGGCGTCCCCGTGAAGTGCCAGGCCATGGGGAAGAGGACGTTGTAGCCCTTCATCCTCATGTATCGGGCGTGGACGTCGGTCATGGTGTATGTCCTTCCGTGCCCTATGTGCTGCGGCGAGTTAGGGTAGGGGTACGCGACGGTGAGGTAGTACTTCGGCCTCTCGGGGTCCGGGTCGGCCTCGAAGGCTCCGGCCTCGTCCCAGCGCGTCTGCCACTTATCCTCCAAGCTCCTCCAATCAACCATGCACAGTAGCCTCTAATTCTGATCTAACTTGGGTGCCGTCAGAATAAAGGTTGTGAGCAATTTTTTTTGCGTAGATGGTTCATCGGAGCTGGGCTGCGACGGCGTCCCTTATGGATTTCCTCGAAGCCTTGAACTTCCCCGGGTCGCCTCCGCCTCCCTGGGCGAAGTAGGGCTGGCCGCCTCCGCCTCCTCCGATGACCTTGGCGATCTCCTGAACGAGCCTGCCGGCGTGGACGCCCCTCTTCAGGGCGCCGTCGCCGACCTTTACGGCGATCCTGCCTTCGGTCTCGCTGAACATCGCGGCGACGAAGAGGCCGCTTGCCTCCGAGAGGGCGTTCCCGACCTCGATCAGGTAGTCCGTCGCGGCCTTATCAGAGTATACGACGAGCTTTACCCCCTTTACCTCCTCCGCCTCCCTGAGTAGCTGCGCCGCCTTCTCTCGGGACGCCGCCAGCCTCAGGGCCTCGAGCTGGTCGCGGAGCTGCTTCACGGAGGCGAGGCTGTTGGCTATCGACTCCTTGATCTTGTCGACTGGCGAGCCGAGGAGCTCCGCTGCGTCCTGGAGCAGCGCCTCACGCCTCTGCACCTCCTCGAGGGCGTACGGGCCGACGCTGAAGGTTATCCGCTCGACGCCGTCCTGGACGCGTTCGGTGGCGACGATCTTGATGAGCCCCGCCTCCGATGTGTTGGAGAGGTGGGTGCCACCGCAGGCCTCGACGTCCCAGCCGCCTATCTCAACGACCCTGATCTCCTTGCCCGGGACGGCGCCTCCCTGGTAGAGTCTGAAGCCGTACCTCGCCTCCGCCTGGTCGCGCTGCATGAACCTGCATGTGACGGGTCTGCCCTCACGGATCACCATGTTGGCTAGCTGCTCTATCTCCTCGACCTGCTCGCGCGTCAGCCTGGCGTAGTGGCTGATGTCGATGCGGCTCCTCTCAACGCCCTTGCTGGCGCCCGCCTGCCACGCATGCTCCCCCAGGACGCGGCGGGCGGAGCCGATGATGATGTGGGTCGCCGTGTGCGCCCTCATCAGGGCGCTGCGCCGCTCCCAGTCGATTACTCCGTGGACTTTAGCACCCCTCTTGAAGCCCCGCTGCTTCACCCTGTGGAGGAGGACGCCTTCGATGGACTGGACGTCCTCAACGTCGTAGGTCTTGCCACCAGAAGTGATCTTGCCTAGGTCGGAGATCTGGCCCCCGCCCTCGGCGTAGAATGCCGTCTGGTCGAGGACCAAGCGGCCGTCGACGACCTCCACGATCACTGCGTCGAACTCCCTGAGGTACGGGTCCTCGTAGAAGAGCCTGCGGGTCTTCTCCATCTTCTCGACCCTGTGGGCGAGCTTCGCCTGGGTGGGGTCCTCGGCCTTCGGCTGCGCCTTCATGTGCTTCCTGCTGACGAGGGTGTAGAAGTCGCTGGGCACCTTAACCTCTCGGCCCATCTCTGAGGCGACCTCGCCGACGTCCTCAGGGGTGAGGCCGTGGCTGTCGTAGAAGTCCACGAGCTGGTCGACCGGCACCCTGCCGCTGCCCTTCCCGAGGCTTCGACGGACGAGGTCCGAGCCCCTGCTCAGGGTCTCCCTGTACTTCTCGCCCTCGACTGCGACCATCTCCATGATCTCGTCCCTCATCTCCCTGAGCTGGGGGAAGTCGCCACCCCAGTAGCCAATCTGGGCATCCACGAGATCTGGGAGCCTCCCCTCTATGCCCGCCCTCCTGAGGAGCCTGTAGCCCCTGCGGAAGAGCATCCTGACTAGGTACCCCTCCTTGACGTTGCTGGGCACGATCCCCTCGCTGAGGATGAAGACCATCGCCTTCGTGTGGTCCAGGGCCGCGTAGATCCCCTCGACCTGGTTTAGGACGGCCTCGACCTCATCAGGATCGTAGCCTATCTCCTTCGCCCTTCTCGCCCTCTCCTCGACCTTGTTGTTCATGTCGATGAGGTAGGACCTCTCCGCCATCTTGGCGAGCAGCGTCTCGTCAGGTTGGAGTCCAGCCCATGCGAACGTCTTCTTCAGGATCGGCCCGTAGATGGCGTGTATCGCGCTCGGCGTGCCCTGGCTGAGCCAGGCCCACCGCTCCATCCCGTAGCCGGTGTCGACGACCCTGACGGGCATCGGCTCCATGCGGTCGCCGACGACTCGGAACATCATGAAGACGAGGGTGCTTATCTCAAGCCCGTTGACTGATCCCTCGAGGTCGTAGCCCGCGTTGCCTCCGCCGGACCATAGCCCCTCCTTGTAGGTGACCATCTCCTCGGGCACTCCGAGGTCCCTTGTGAGCAGCTCGTGGTGGTAGCGGACGGTATCGTCCTTCCAGTAGACCTCCCTCTGCCCCTGGTAGTTGAATGCGTGGTGGCCCCCCATCTCGAAGATGCTCATGTGGCGGCCCGCGGTGACTCCTACGAGGTCGATGTCCTCGAACCTGAGGCATGGCTGGCTGACTACCAGCGGGTTCGCAGGCGGCGGCAGTATGCCCTCCGTGACGTATGGCTGGAAGTCTATGATGCTGGCGATTGTGAACATGAGGTCGTCCCTCCACCTTGCGACGACCGGGTACGGGGCGATCCTCTTGTGGCCACGCTCCTCGAAGAAGCCGAGGAACTTCTCCCTCATCTCGGGGAACGTGTACCTGCGCTTCACGGGCGACCTGCCTATGAAGCTGTAGTCGACGCACGGGGCGTCGCCGCAGTTCTCAGCGTCCGAGTCGAGCGTCCAGTAGTAGTTGCCGCAGCTCGGGCACAGCTTGCGGACGAATCCGTTCTCATGGAAGAAGGGTAACCTAAATTCATCTGGGGGCACCTGCAATCTGCTCAGGCTCCGGAAATTGGATTAGGGGTAGGAACTAAAAGAAGCTTGGGGCGGCTAGCCGAACAGGGCTCCGAGGCCCTGGAGGTCTTCCTCCTTCTTCTCCTCCTTCTTTGGGGCTGCCGCAGCGGGCTTCTCCTCAGCCTTAGCGGCGGGAGCGGCTGCGGCTGCTGGGGCAGCAGCGGCGAAGACGGGGGCCTTGAGGGCCTCATCGATGTTGACCTCTGCGAGGGCGGCGACGAGGGCCTTGACCCTGACCCCGTCCGCCTGGACACCCGCGGCGCTGAGGATGCTGGTAACAGCCTCCTCCGTGACCTGCTTACCCGCGCTGTGAAGGAGCATAGCGGCGTACATGTATTCCATACATTTCACCTTGAGTCGATGGATTCTATCTCTCGAACCGTGAAGATACAACGAGACAACCCCTTTTTATTCTTTCCTATCAACCCCCGCCGCGCCGGACGGGAACCGTTTAATCCCTATATCCGCATTCTGATCTGAACGACTCATGGTTACAAGGATCAGGAGGAGGCCCTGGGAGGAGCTCAACCCGTGGGAGAACTCGACTCTCAACCCCAGCGTGAAGCCCGTGGCGTCTGTCAGGTGCGGCGAGGTCGTCGAGGTGGAGACCTGGGATGCTTTCGGCGGCGCCGTCAAGCCCGGGCAGACAAGGCAGCAGGCTCTTGAGCGGGGCATCAAGGTGCCATCCAACCCGGTGACGGGCCCCATCTCCGTCGAAGGCGCCGAGCCAGGTGACATCCTCGTCGTCGAGATACTCGGCATAGAGCTGCCGGAGCGGGGCGCCACGACCATCTCCCCCGGCTTCGGCGGCCTCGAGGGGTGGCTCAACCTGATGACGCCCAAGACCAAGATAAGCGAGATCAGGGACGGCGCCGTCCACTACGTCACCGATGAGGGCACAACCGTCAAGGTGGACGTGGATCCCTTCATCGGCACCATAGGCGTCTCACCGAGGAGCGAGGCGATCAACACCCTCACGCCGGGCACCCACGGTGGGAACATGGATTGCCCCGATGTCCGACCAGGGAATAGGCTCATGCTCCCCGTCTACCAGAAGGGGGCCCTCTTCGGCCTCGGCGACGTCCACGCTGTGCAGGGGGACGGCGAGGTCTGCGGATCCGCCATCGAGGTCCCCGCAGTCGTCAAACTCAGATTCGAGGTACTGAAGGGGAAGACCATAGGCTGGCCGAGGGTCGAGTCGGACACGGAGATCATGACGGTGTGCAGCGCCCGTCCCCTCGAGGACGCGGCACGGCTCGCCTACAGGGAACTCGTCCGCTGGATGGTCGAAGAATACGGCTGGGAGCGCGACGACGCGTACATGTTCCTGAGCATAGCCGCCAAGGCCAGGATAGCGCAGATAGTGGACCCCCTCTACACGGCGGTGGCCAAGCTCCCCAAGAGATATCTTAAACGGTGACACGGTATGAATGGTGATAGCATGGACTCCGAAAGCAAGGCGTGCCCGAAGTGCGGCGGCGAGATGAGGCAAGGTGATATGCTCTTCGATGTGAGCATACTGATGGCGAACCCTATGAGCCCGATGGGTGGCTTCTCCGCCTACTCCGCGGCTACCATGTCGGATCAGACGACTGCCAGCCCCCACTGGGAGGAGAAGACGGGGAGGAGGAAGGGCTTCATATTAAAGAGCGACGAGACGAAAAAGATGACCGTAAAAGGCTACCGTTGCATCCTCTGCGGCTACATAGAGCTCTACGCGGCCGGGGAGAAGAATCAGGACTAACCCCGCATCCCTTAATAATTTGTTCAACGTCTCTGATGCGTTAGCCTGCGGGGAAGAAAGACTCATTTGAGCCACCCGTGGATACGGGATGTTCTAAACTCTAGTATGAAATACCTAGTACCCCTCTTTA
>CAZVMI010000056.1:0-8371 GCA_964628365.1 uncultured Candidatus Bathyarchaeia archaeon
GGCGTGAATCCAGGGTACCTCTCATTCAGGTAGGCCCTGGCCTCAGCCTCGTCCCCGAAGAACTCGGGGGGAGCCGGGCGAGCAGGCCTAGCCGTCGAATCGAAGGGGGCTATATCCACCAGGACGAGGCCCCTGAACTCCTCAGGGTGCTCAGCCGCCAGGATCATGCCCATCATTCCTCCCACGCTGTGGCCGATGAGGACGCTGGGGTAAAACATAAGCTGCCTGTAGCAGCCCCTCATGATCTCGGCGTGCTCGTCGAGGGGGATGGGTCGGCTGGGGGTCTCAGAGTCCCCGTGGTCGAGGATGGTGAGGCTCAGGATCCGGTGTGTCTCCCCGAGGGACTCGGCCAGGAGGTCCATGCTGTGGGCGTCCATCCCCATGCTGTGGATGAGGAGGACCCGGGGGCCCCTGTCGCCCCACATCGCGTAGTGGACCCCGTAGCCGTAGCTGCTTAATGTTCCCTCCTTCATGAACATCGTTACATTATGGGGCGCATCCGTTTAAAGTCTGACGCTTCAGAGGTTCCCTGCATGCTTGTCACGGGGCCGCGCGCGACTTCCAAGTTACTGGCCCAATCGATTCGCGCGCGCTTCTTAAATAAGACGCCTTAACCATTGATTCAGAAAAGGTGTAGGCCTTGAGGGTGGCGGTCGTCGACAAGGAGCGGTGCAGGTCGGACAAGTGCGACACGGTCTGCATCAGGTTCTGCCCCATGGTCAGGACGAGGCGGGAGGCGATCAGGCTCGACGACGACAAGAAGGCGTATGTGGCGGAGATGATCTGCAGCGGCTGCGGCATCTGTGTCAGGAAATGCCCCTTCGACGCCCTCCACATCGTCAACCTCCCCAACGAACTTGAGACGGACCACATCCACCGCTTCGGCCCCAACGCCTTCACCCTCTACAGGCTGCCGACCCTCAAGCGGGGGAGCGTCGTTGGGCTCCTCGGCAGGAACGGAATGGGGAAGACGACGGTTCTGAAGATACTCTCAGGGGAGATTATCCCCAACCTCGGCAACTACAACGAGCCGCCGACCAAGGAGGAGGTTAAGGAGAATTTCGCCGGCGAACCCATGCACGACTACCTCGAGGCCCTCTACGCCGGCTCGATGCAGGTCGTCCACAAGCCCCAGTACGTGGACAAGATCCCGAGGGTTGTGAAGGGGACCGTCGGAGAGGTCCTCGGTAAGCTAGACCAGAAGGGTCAACTTGAAAAGGTGACGAAGGACCTCGAGCTGGATCAACTCATGGACAGGGACCTCGGCGTCCTCAGCGGCGGCGAGCTCCAGAGGGTAGCCATCGCGACCACCATCATCAGGGACGCAGCCGTCTACCTATTCGACGAGCCGAGCAGCCACCTCGACGTCTACCAGCGCACAAGAGCGGCGCGCGTCATAAGGGGGCTCGTCGACGAGGAGAAGATGGTCGTCGCCGCGGAGCACGACCTCGCCGTCCTCGACTACATGAGCGACGACGTCTTCCTCCTCTACGGTGAGCCAGACGTCTACGGAATAGTGAGCAAGATACACACGGTCCGTGAGGGCATCAACATCTACATAAACGGCTACATCCCGGACGAGAACGTCAGGTTCAGGGAAACCCCGATAATCTTCCACGAGAAGCCGCCGAACGTGCCGAGGGGCAAGGCGAGGCCTCTCCTCGAGTGGTCCGCGCTAAGGAAGAGCTACGGGGGCTTCACCCTCGACGTCGACGCCGGCAGCATCGGCATCGGCGAGGTCGTCGGCATCCTAGGCATGAACGGGATAGGTAAGACAACGTTCATCAGGGTGCTCGCGGGGGTCGAGAAGCCCGACGAGGGGGCGGTGAGCAACCCCAGCCTGAAGGTGAGCTACAAGCCCCAGTACATCAGCGGGAGCGTCAGCGGCACAGTCGAGGACGTCCTCAGGAGGGCTGCGGGCGATAAGTACGCCGAGGCCTGGTTCTCAGCGGAGATCATCGAGCCCCTACACGTGAAGAGGATGCTTGAGCGTGAGGTCTCGGTGCTCAGCGGCGGCGAACTCCAGAGGGTCGCGATAGCTGAGTGCCTGAGCAGGGACACGGACATCTACCTCCTCGATGAGCCGAGCGCCTACCTGGACGTGGAGGAGCGCCTGGCCATGGCGAGGGCCATACGCCGCATAACGAAGATAAAGGGGGTCACGGCCTTCGTCGTGGAGCACGACATCGTGACCCAGGACTTCATCGCGGACAAGCTCATGGTATTCACGGGCGAGGCCGGCATCCACGGACGCGTGGGTCACCCCCTAAGCCTAGAGAACGGGATGAACGCCTTCCTGAAGCAGATGAGCATCACCTTCCGCAGGGACGGCGACACGAAGAGACCCAGGGTGAACAAGCCTGACTCGAAGCTTGACAAGGAGCAGAAGAGCTCTGGACGCTACTATTACTCGGGCTGAGACTAGGTGAAACGCGCACGCAATTTAGGTGTGGTTTGAGGCATGAAGCAGAGGTGCGGCTGGGGGACGAACGACCCCGAGATGCTCAGGTATCACGACGAGGAATGGGGCGCTCCGATCCACGATGACAGAAAGCTCTTCGAGATGCTCGTCTTAGAGGGTGCCCAGGCGGGGCTTAGCTGGTCGACGATCCTCCACAGACGTGAGCACTACAGGAGGGCCTTCGACGGCTTTGACCCAGTCAAGGTTGCTGCCTACACGGAGAAGGACGTTGAGAGGCTTCTTGGTGAGCCTGGGGTTATAAGGAACAGGAGGAAGATCGATTCCGCCGTAAACAACGCTAGGAGGTTACTCGAGGTTCAGAGGGAGTTCGGCTCCTTCGACGCCTACGCCTGGGGGTTCGTCGGCGGCAAGCCGAGGGTGAACCACTTCACGAGCTTCAGGGAGATGCCCGCCGAGACCGAGGAGTCCAGGGCGATGAGCGCCGACCTGAAGAGGAGGGGCTTCAGCTTCGTCGGCCCAACCATCTGCTACGCCTACATGCAGTCGGTCGGCATGGTGAACGACCACCTAGTCGCCTGCTACAGGCACAGTGAGCTCAGCGGATAGACCTTATACATCTTCGCCTCCTAGTAATCAACGACAAATATCACCGGCTAGAACGTGACGCATCTTGCTCGATGAGAACCTGAGGCCGACCTCGCAGACCTTCCTGGAGAAGGCCACGGACCCCAAAGAGGCCGCTTACGTACTCTTCGGCGCACCGCTGGACGCGACGGCGTCCTACAGGAGGGGTTCAAGGTTTGCGCCGGCTGCCATAAGGCGTGAGAGCCAGTATCTTGAATCTTATAGTGTCAGAACGGGTCTAGACTGGGAAGATCTGAGCCTCGCGGACGCGGGAGACCTTGGCTGCGGTGACTTAGGCGGGGCTTTGACCCAGATCGAGGAACTCGTGAAGAAGGTACATGAATTGGGTAAGGTCCCCGTGATCCTCGGCGGCGAGCACACCGTGACCCTCGGCGTGCTGAGGGCTTTAAAGCCCGAAACCGTCATCGTATTCGACGCCCACCTCGACCTCAGGGACACCCTCTTCGACGAGAAGCTCTGTCACGCGACCTACCTGAGGAGAGCCTATGAGGAGCTCGGCTTCAAGTTAGTCGTCCTCGGGGCGAGGGCTCTCTCATCCGAGGAGCTCGGCTTCGCCGAGGGCGAGGACAGGATCAGAGTAGTCACGGCCAGAGAACTAGCGTCAAAGGGTGTCCAATATGGCCTAAAGACCGTGTCCGAGACCTTGAAGGGGGTTAGCTCAGCTTACGTGAGCATAGACATGGATGTCGTCGACCCCTCTCAGGCACCCGCAGTCGGGAACCCGAGCCCTGAGGGTCTGAACGTCGCCGACCTCCTCGACCTGGTCGGCGGCTTCGTGGATAAAAGGTTCGTGGGCTTCGACCTAACCGAGGTCTCACCGTTCTACGACTCCGGCCTGACATCCGTCCAAGCCGCCTACGTCGTCCTCGAGACCCTTTACTCATTTGAGGCCGCGAGACGGCGTCGAGCCTAAGAGACCATATATTAGACCACGTCTGATTGTTAAGCGAAATGGCGGCCCCTGACTTCGTCGTCGATGAGGGCGTGGAGGAGATTCAGCCCCAGGGCAGGCTCGCGCCCGAGAACCTGCCGACGAGCTACCTCCTCTCCGCGGGCTACGACGGCAAGATGCAGAAGGCTTACCTCAGGCTCTACGAGCCCGTCTCCCAGCAGGTCTACCTCTGGTACGACAACACCGACCACCTGCCTTACTGTATCTCGAAGGAGTCGCCTGACGAGCTGAGGAAGAACGACAGGCTGCTCCGGCACGAGGGTTTCCTGACGCTTGAGCAGGTCATGAAGCACGACCCGCTGAAGGACGAGGAGATCAGGGTGACGAAGGTGGTCGCCAAGGACCCCCTCAGCATAGGCGGGGGTAGGGGTACACCGATAAGGGGCATCATAGGCGACAGCTGGGAGAGCCGCATCAGATACTACCAGTGCTTCATCTACGACCGCGGCCTCATCGTCGGGATGCCTTATAGGGTTGAGAACGGCAACCTCGTCGAGGGCGGTTTCAGGCTCCCGCCCGAGGTCGAGGCTGGGCTCGACGAGAGACTCGGGGGGACTGAGGAGGACCTGAGGGGGAACATGAAGGAGTGGGCTCGCCTCCTCCAGTGTCCTGTGCCCCACATAAGGAGGGTCGCAGTAGACATCGAGGTCCGAGGCTCCGTCGCGAACAGGCTGCCGAACGCTGACGAGGCGATCGACCCGATAAACGCCGTGAGCTTCGCCGGCTCCGACGGGCTGAGGAGGGTGATCCTGCTCAACGACTCGGGCGTCGACGTCGAGGAGCCCGGGGTCGACGGCGCTGAGGTCGTACTCTACAAGGACGAGCGGAGCATAATCGAGGCGACCTTCGACGTCCTCGACGACTATCCCGTCGTGCTCACGTTCAATGGCGACGACTTCGACATGAAGTATCTCAGGAACAGGGCTAGGAACCTCGGTGTACGGGATGAAGAGAACCCCATCGTGCTGGGGCGCCGCTTCGCCTTCCTCCGCAACGGCGTCCACGTCGACCTCTACAGGTTCTTCCTCAACCGCACCATTCAGGGCTACGCCTTCGGCAACAGGTACCGGGAGAACACTCTGAACGACGTCGCCTCGAGCCTCATAGACATGAGGAAGCTTGACTTCGGCGAGGTCAACCAGCTCAGGCTCGACGAGCTGGCGAAATATTGCATGCGGGACGGCGACATCACCTACCAGCTGACGGCTTTCAACCATGACCTGGTGATGAACCTGATCGTGCTGCTGACCAGGATCAGCAAGATGATCATGGAGGACGTCACGAGGCAGGGGGTCAGCCGCTGGATTCTGGCGCTGATGGAGTACGAGCACAGGCGCAGGGGCTGGCTGATACCGAACGGAGACGACATCCTCGCTGCTAAGGGGAGCGCCACGACGACGAGCGTCATAAAGGGGAAGAAGTATCAGGGCGCGATAGTGCGGGAGCCGAAGCCCGGGGCACACTTCGATGTGACGGTCTGCGACTTCGCTAGCCTCTACCCCTCGGCGATCAGGAACTGGAACCTGAGCTACGACACGGTGCTCTGCCCGCACCCAGAGTGCAGGAGCAACCTGATACCCGGGACGCCTCACTGGGCGTGCACGAGAAAGCGGGGGATGACGAGCCTCATCATCGGCAGCCTCAGAGACCTCCGTGTGCTCTGGTATAAGCCGAGGGCGAGGGACAGAGCCCTAGGCGCCGAGGAGAGGATGTTCTACGACGTCGTCCAGCAGGCGCTCAAGGTGTTCCTGAACGCGAGCTACGGCGTCTTCGGCGCCGAGAGCTTCCCCCTCTACTGCCCACCCCTCGCGGAGAGCGTCGCTGCCGTCGGCCGCTACGCGATGACGAAGGCCGTCGAGGAGTCTCAGAGGCTCGGGATAGAGGTCATCTACGGGGACACGGACAGCGTCTTCCTCGAGCGCCCATCGAAGGAGCAGCTTGACAGTCTGGTCGGATGGGCGGATCAGGAGCTCGGCATCGACCTCGACGTGGATAAGACGTACAGGTACGCCATCTTCAGCCTGAGGAAGAAGAACTACCTGGGCGTCTACCCCGACGGCAAGCTGGACATCAAGGGGCTGACGGGGAAGAAGAGGCACATACCGCCGTTGCTGAAGGACGCCTTCGACCAGCTCACCGCGATCCTGAGCAACGTCCAGAGGCCCGAGGAGTTCCCAGAGGCTAAGGAGAAGATCAGGCACCTCGTCGAGGAGACCAGCAGGCGGCTCAAGAACAGAGAGTTCGAGATCCCCGACGTCGCCTTCAGCATGATGTTGGGGAAGTCGCTGAGGGGGTACGACACGAACCCCCAGCACGTCAAGGCGGCTAAGATGCTTGAGGATCAGGGCTACGACCTCAAGGAGGGGGACATCATCAGCTACGTCGTTACGAGGGACGACGTGAAGCCCGCGCAGCTCGCCTCGAAGAGGGACGTGGATGTCGGGAAATACGAAGAGTATTTGGAGGCTACCTTCGAGCAGCTCCTCGACGCCCTGGACATGAGCTTCGACGAGATGGTGGGCCGCCCCAGGCAGACGGCGCTGGCGAGCTTCTTCGGTCGATGAAGTAAAGGATATTAACTGAGGGGCGCCTACACTGTTCGGTCGATATGACCGAATTCGTTGACATAGCCAAGATACTGGACGGAGGATACGACGGGGAGCGGGTCTCTGTCCGCGGCTGGCTCCAGAACAGTCGGAGCAGCGGAGGGATCCAGTTCCTCGTGGTGAGGGATGGGACAGGTGTGCTGCAGTGCACCCTGAATAAGCGCAGCGTCGACGAGGAGGCATACAATAGGGTCGAGAAGCTGCCCATAGAGTCAACCCTCGAGCTGTCCGGCGTGGTCAACGTTGACCAGCGTGCGCCTGACGGCCGTGAGCTCTCCGTGAATAATCTCGGCGAGGTCAACGAGGCGATGCCTGACTTCCCGATAACGAAGAAGGAGCACGGCCTGGAGTTCCTCATGGACAACAGGCACCTCTGGGTCAGGGACCCCAGGCTCCAGAACATCTTCAGGATTAGGGCGAAGTTCATGGACGCGGGCAGGCGCTGGTTCAACGAGAACGGCTACACTGAGACCCAGAGCCCGATGTTCATCACCGCCGCCTGCGAGGGGGGCAGCACCCTGTTCGAGGTGAAGTACTTCGACAGGCCGGGCGTCTACCTGAGCCAGAGCTGGCAGCTGTACGCGGAGGCGATGATCGCGAGCCTCGGGAAGATATACACGATTGCGCCGAGCTTCAGGGCTGAGCCCAGCAGGACCAGGAGGCACATCAGTGAGTTCTGGCACCTGGAGGTCGAGCAGCCCTGGACGGATCTTGCTGGCATCATGAAGGTCGGCGACGAGCTGGTCAGCTACATGGCCCACGTGCTGGCGGAGGAGATGCCGAGGGAGGTGAAGGCGACGGGCAGGGACCCGGAGGAGCTGCTCAGGGTCGAGCCTCCCTTCCCCCAGATCACATACGACGAGGCGGTAGAGACCGTTCAGAGGGACGGCGTCGAGATGCTCTGGGGCGACGACTTCGGCTGGCAGCAGGAGGAGCCGCTGACGCGGCACTTCGACTCGCCTTTCTGGGTCCGGGGCTTCCCGAGCGGCATCAAGCCCTTCTACCACATGCCTGACCCGAAGAGGCCCGAGGTGACGCTCTCCGCGGACCTGATGGCTCCTGAGGGTTACGGTGAGATCATCGGGGGCGGGCAGAGGGTCCACGACTACGCGCAGCTGCTTCAGAGGGTCCTGGACGACAACCTGAGGCCCGAGGACTACAGCTGGTACATCGACCTCCGGAGGTGGGGGACGGTGCCTCACAGTGGCTTCGGGCTGGGGATAGAGCGTGTGCTATGCTGGATGCTGAAGCTTGAGCACATCAGGGACGCGATTCCTTTCCCGAGGGACATGAGGCGGGTATTCCCGTAGGCTTATCCTATGCTACTATGGATAAGGCGAAATTTTTTTTTCTAGATCATGAAGCCGCCGGGGGGGGAAGGGGCCCCCTAGTATTTTTTTCGGGCCATTTTCGGGGTCCTTTTCGTGGAAGGGGTATTGGAGTGGCTTAAGTGGGTTATTATTCTGTGTTTTTTTATACTATCTTGTATTTTTCTATTCGTTTTTACATGGGGGGTGTTTAGCTGATTTTGGTTATGACTCGTTCTGTGGGCTTCCTCGCCCGCCTCCGGGCCTGTAACAGGGTGACGGTGCCAGTCGAGGTGAGGTGGAGGTTCGGGCTGGAGCCGGGGACGCCGTACGCGGTGAGGGTCAGCGGCGGCGGGTTCGGAAGGGAGTTCTACGCGAGGCTCCAGAGGGGCGGGCAGCTGACGGTGCCGCCGGAGGTCGTGGTGGACGAGGAGCTGGA
>CAZVMI010000057.1:0-8322 GCA_964628365.1 uncultured Candidatus Bathyarchaeia archaeon
GAGAGGCTCGGGGTCTGGACAAGCCTCTTTGTGAAGGCGATCATATCGTCTTCCCGATCCCTGAGCCGGCTTGAGCCGTCCATGGCTATCCCCTCTAGCCTATGAGCCTGCCGTAGCGGTCGACTTCCTGCCGCCTGACACGCGTGCTGGTGATTGGCTTACCGTCGTCCGCGAGTATCATCTTCACTACGAACATCATCAACGGTCTCCTGCCCTTCGAGACCCTTATCTGGTTGATCTCCTCGGCCCTCGGCTCTGTCTCCTCGCTGACTATGATGGCCTCAAGCCCGCCGTCATCGATGGTCGGTCCGTAAGGGTCGTTGAGGGGAACGAAGATCGCCCTCTCGAGGAGCCCCTTCTCAGCTAGGAAGTCCTTAACGTCTTGAAGCCGTTTCGCGTAGGGGTCGATGATGTGCGGCTTCTTCAGGGAGGCGGCGAAATCGTCGGTCGTTATGCCTATGAGGACCCGGTCTGCGACCTTGAAAGCCTCCTCGAGGAGGACCCAGTGGCCCTTGTGCATGACGTCGAAGGTCCCGCCGACGGAGATCGTCTTGACGCGCTGCTCAGCCATCAAGCCAGCCCCTGAACTTATCTAACCGATATCCGTTAGGAATTAAACCTTTAGGATTAGAGGTTGATGGTATCAGGCTATGCCCTTCAGCGCCATGAACCACTTGATCAGGGGCAGCCCGACCACGATCAGCACGATGAAACGGATGACGTCAGCTATTACGCCGACCTTTATCATGTCCTTCATCTTCACGAAGCCCGTGCTGTAGGCTATCGCCATCGCCGGCGTAGTGCTGGGAAGGGTGCTCGGGATCGTCGTCGCTATCGCCGCTCCCAGGATGGGGCCGATCGGGTTTATCCCGGCGGCTACTGATATCGATGCCGCCAGCGGGCAGGCGACCGACGCGGCCCCGGTGTTAGATGCAGGGTATGAGAGGAGGAAGCCTATGAGGGAGCAGAAGCCGAATATGACGAACTCATTCGGGGCGCTTCCTATGAAGTCCCTGAAGATTATGCTTATCCAGTAGCTGAAGCCGCTCTTCATCAGCCCTATCCCCAGGGTTATGCCGCCGCCGACGAGGAAGACGACATCCCAGTTCACCGACTCTGAGAGAAACTCGTCCCACTTCAGTAGGGGGCGTCCATCGACCTTCACGAGGGGAAACAGGAAGATGGCGAGGGCAGCGGGCGCCGCCTCTGGCAGCAGCTTATTCAGCGTCGCGCTGAGCGGCTCAAGGCTCGGATTACCGAGAGCCATGTTTGAGAAGACGCCGGGGATCATCCAGAGAAGGAGCGTGAGCAGCAGGAGGGCGACTGTCGCCTTCTCGCCCCTGCTCACCGGCCCGAGCTGCTGGAGCTCCTTCTTCAGAGTTGAAGGGTCGAAGGGGAGCTGCTTCGTCTCGGGTCTTATAACCCTGTAGACTATAAGCCAGGTTACTATCAGTCCGAAGATGGCGTGGAATGTGCCGACGTAGAACCAGTCGACGAATGAGAGGTTCACGCCGGTGGTCTCCAGGATAACCTTCTTGCCGATGAGGTTCGTCGTGGTGCTCGTGAGGAAGAGGAGGCTGCCGGCGGTAGCCGCCTGGCCGAGGGCGAGGAAGGTCGCCGTGCCGTATCTGCTCCCCTGCTTGAACCCCTGCCTGAGGAGGAAAGCCATGACGAAGCCGAGGACGATGCTCGTCGCCGCCGTCATCGACCCTGTGATGGTGAGGAGGAAGACCGGGAGGCTCGCGACGAAGAAGCCCGCGAGCATCGGGTTACGCGTCTTGCTGACGCTCGCCAGCCCGAGGGCGACGCGCTTGTCGAGCCCCCAGACCTGGAAGGCCTTCGCGTAGACGAAGCCGACTATGATGACCCAGATGAGGGGGTCCATGAAGGGGGCAAGGGAGTCCTTCCAGGTTATTAGGCCGGATAGGCTGAACAGGATCGGCGGCACCAGGGCGGCAAGGCCGAGGGGTGTCGTCTCGAATATCCACCACGTCGCCGTCCAGAGGAGGACCCCGAGGCCATACCTTGGGCCCGCCGTGAAGGTGAGCCCGACGGCCTTCGCCGCCTCGTCCATGGCGGGGTTGTTGGGCATCAGTACGCAGAGCAGGAACAGGAGTGGTCCAAGGTATAGGCTGATCCTCCTCATCGACCAGCCCGTGTCCTTCTCACCGTTCCCGTTAGTTTCCATCGGAGTGTTCGGTTGAAAACCTCAACGCTCCCTCAAAAACCTTCTTTTCCTAAATACGACAACCATCGAACCAAGAATCGTCTAGAAAAGAACTTTTGATATACTAGCGCCTCATCCTTTCTTAGCATAGTTTGAGAGGAACCAAGAAATGTCCTCTGAGAGATCGAGCAGGATATCAGGATTCTACAAGATGCCCATCGAGGAGCGGGTGAAGGCGATATCTGATCAGGTGGGGCTGACGCCGGAGGAGCAGAAGCTCCTGAAATCAGGCGGAGGCCTGAGCCTCGAAGCCGCTGACCACATGACCGAGAACGTCGTCGGCACAATCGCCTACCCGTTCAGCGTAGCGGTCAACTTCAAGCTCAACGGCAGGGACGTATTCATCCCCATGGCGGGGGAGGAGCCGAGCGTGGTCGCAGCCGCGAGCAACATGGCACGAATCATGAGGAACGGCCCAGGCATCAATGTAACAAGCACGCCACCCGTGATGATCGGCCAGATACAGCTCACAGACGTCCCCGACATGAAGAAGGCGGTCAGGGTGCTGAAGGAGAAGCAGCAGCAGCTAATCGAGATGGCGAACGAGGTCGACCCCGTCCTAGTGAAGTTCGGGGGCGGAGCAAAGGACATGGAGCTTAGGCCGCTTGAGACCTCCGCGGGCCCGATGTTGGTAGTTCATCTGCTCGTCGACTGCAGGGACGCCATGGGGGCGAACGCCGTCAACACGATGGCGGAGACCCTCGCGCCGATGCTGGGAGAGCTCACGGGGGCCAAGCCCCTGCTGAGGATCATCTCCAACCTCGCGGACAGACGCACATGCAGGGCCGAGGCCGTCGTCAAGAAGGAGGACATCGGCGGCGAGGACAAGGTCGACCGCATCGTCCAGGCCTGGGCCTTCGCCGACGCAGACCCGTACAGGGCGGCGACGCACAACAAGGGGATCATGAACGGCACCGTAGCCGTCGCCCTCGCCTTCGCCCAGGACCACCGCGCCCTCGAGGCGGGGGCCCACTCATACGCCGCGAGGACGGGCCGCTACCGCTCCCTGAGCAGGTGGAGCAAGAACGAGGACGGTGACCTGGTAGGCGTCCTCGAGATGCCGATGGCGGTCGGCCTCGTCGGCGGCGCAACCCGGAGCCACCCTATGGCACAGCTCGCCGTCAAGATACTCGGCTGCACCAAGGCGCAGGAGCTCGGGGAGGCGATGACCGCGGTCGGCCTCGCCCAGAACCTCGGCGCCCTCCGCGCCCTCACTCAGGAGGGGATACAGCACGGCCACATGAGGCTCCACGCCAGGAACCTCGTCGTCATGGCCGGCGCCACGAGCGACATGGTCGAGGAGGCGGTGAAGCAGCTCGCCGAGTCGGGCCAGATAAGATTCAATAAGGCCCAGGAGATAGTGGCTAAGCTAAAGGGGCAGGCTTGACCATCCTCATCGACGACGCCGGCACAGGCGACCTCCTATGGGGGGCCATCATCGGCGCCTACCGCCAGGAGACCGATACCTTCGTCTACGACCTCATCGACGTGGGGCTCTTCAAGGAGGGGGTCTTCGAAGAGAGACTCTACCTCGGCGAGGCCGCGAAGTTAGCCGTCAAGCTGGTCGAGCGGCTGAAGCCGAAGCCTGACGAGAAGATCAAGGTCTGCCAGGGCGACGTCCTCAACGAGGCCGCTAAGGTCCTGATTGAGCGATACGGCGAGGACCGCGTCGAGCGGGTCAGGGTCGAGGGACGGGCGCAGGAGCTGATGGAGCTGGCATACACGGATGAGCTGAGGAACCTCGGCTACGAGCCTAGGCCAGACCGAACCGAGAAGTGGGGGAAGAGCTTCTGGCACATGTACGAGTGGCTGAGGGAGGACCCCAGGAGGGTGCGGCTCGCCAAGACGGGGTTCCCCAACCTGAAGAGGTTCAAGCTCTTCAAGAGGCGCTGATAATCTTTTAACCTCCTAGGCGCCTCATTTCTACGATATCCTTTGAAGCCTTGGCTCCTAAACATCCTCGCTTGCCCCATCGACAAGCACCACCCACTCGACGCCTACTTCTTCACCCTCGAGACACCTGAGGCCGACCTGAAGAGGATGGCCTCGGAGGCAGGGAAACCCGACGAGGCGCTCAGCCAGAAGTACAGGCAGCTCGCCAAGCAGATGCTCGATGGCACCATCAGCCCGCCTTCAATCAAAACTATAAAGGACGAGACAGGCTCCGATGACTCGGCTGTTTTGAATGAGAAGGCCCTGGAAGCCCTAGACAGGGCTGAGAAATCCAAGGATCTGGACCAAAGGGGGCTCCTCGAGAAGCTGCCGGGGGAGGTCGACGCCCTCTACAGGTACCTGAACCTGGTCGAGGTGAGGGAGGGGGTCCTCGTCTGCCCAGAGTGCGGCCGCTGGTACCCGATAGGGAACAACGTCGAGACTATACCTGAGCTAATGCCAGACGATCTCAGGGAGCGTGAGAAGGAGCTTGACTGGATGAGGAAGTGGGAGGGCAAGATCCCTGGCGAGACCCTCAGGAAGGGGAAACCCTTCCACCTGTGACCTCTCCTACTGTATTGGCACGGTGGGGTTGCCTTCAATCGGCGATGCTGCCTGAGCCGGTTTGACGCTCATCGCCCTGTAGATGTAATAGGCGAAGGCGACGGCGAAGAGGGCTGTCACACCCTCGGAGGCGTAGATGCCGTACTGGAGTGTGTACTGGGCGATGACGTTCACGAGGAAGTGGATGAGGATGGCGCTGGCGAACAATGTGGGCTTTCTCTTCGAGACAGATTGGAGGACTAGGACTGAGAGGCCGAGCTGGATGGCGATAGCGACCATCCTCTCAAAGAGGCCGACGAGGGGCAGCCAGGCCGGTATGCTTTCGAGGGCGAGAACCTGCTCGAAGGACAGCACCCCGGGGTAGAGGAGTGCGACCACGCTCACAAACAGCGTGTTGATGCCGACGAGCAGTATGGACTCCATTCCACCGTGGCCGGCGCCATACATCAGTCCATCCTTCACCTCCCGCTCCTTGATGAGGAGCTTGAAGCTGATGAACCGAGCCGACTCCTCGAAAACCCCCGCGGTTAGGGACGGGAAGCCGTAGAATAATAGCCATATATACTCAGTAGGCAGCAAGACGCCGAAATAATCCATGACCGCCGTGTTTAACGGTATCCTGATGAGGGAGACTATGAACATCGTGCAGCCTATGAAGAATATCCTCCAGCTCGCGCTGTGCCTCCTCCAGAGGAATAAAGCGATGAGGAGGGGGACTACGATCTCAAGCAGGCCTGAGACGAAGAAGGAGACGATCAGCTCAAATGAGACCAACGAGGTTCATTCATAGAATGCTGCCCCAGCTAAAAAGTTGCCCATGCCATATTTTCATTCATAGCCGCCGAGATGTCTCCGGTGCAACGTTGTAGATTATCAGAGATCGTCCTATAAACGATGCCGAGAGGCGGCTGAAGGAAAGGGTCAAGCTATACCTTTGATCATTTAAACGTATTCTATTCCCTTTCCTTCGGTCACGAGGCGCTTTGGGACCTCAGCGATAATGGTTTAAACGGGTTTCAGGTATCTTCCCTTAGGTGTGTTGGTTTGAAGTTCAAGAGGTACCTCTCGTGCATAGACACCCACTGCTCGGGCGAGTCTACGAGGATACTCGTCGGCGGCGTGCCCAAGCTCAGGGGGAAGACGATGGCCGAGAAGCAGAAGTACTTCCAGGAGCACTACGACGGTCTCCTAGGCACGATGCTGAAGGAGCCCAGAGGCTTCGAGGGGATGCTCGGCGCCGTCCTCACCGAGCCGACGGTCCCGGAGGCCGATATCGGCGTCATCTACCTCTGGACGAACGGCTACTTCAGCGCCTGCGGTGACTCGACCTACAGCTGCAGCGCTGCGCTGGTGAATACCGGGATGGTCGAGGTGAAGGAGCCAGTCACCGAGATCACCTTCGACACCGTCGCCGGGCTCGTCAAGACGAAGGTATACGTCGAGAACGGCGTCGCCAAGAGCATCGCGATGCTCGGGGTCCCCAGCTTCTACTGGAAGACGATGAAGTTCGACGTCCCGAAACTTGGTGAGGTAGAGGCGGATATCGCCTACGGCGGCCTCTGGTATGCCTTCATAGACGCCGACAGCATAGGTCTCAAGCCGACGCTTGAGAACAAGGGGGAGTGGATACCGCTTGGGTGGAGGATCAGGAACCACATCGCCGACCAGGTCAAGGTCGACCACCCCGAGTATCCCGAGCTGAACATCCTCGACTTGGTGACCTTCTACACGAAGCCGACCAAGAAGGAGTACACGAGCAGGCACTGGAACGTCTTCGGGCCGAAGCAGAGCTGCAGGAGCCCCGCCGGGACATGCTCGAACGCCCGGATGGCGGCTATGTATGGGAAGGGGCAGCTGAAGCCCGGGCAGGAGGTGGCGTTCGAGTCTACGATAAGCACAGTGATGAGGGGAAAGATAGCCAAGGAGGTCAAGCTAGGAAAATACAGGGCCATCGTGCCTGAGGTGCTCGCCTCCGCATACATCACAGGCTTCACCCAGGTCGTCGTCGACCCAGAGGACCCGCTGAGGGACGGCTTCCTCTTCTAACCCTTTTTTCCTGCCTCGGAATTTATTTGTAACGAGTAAGCGTTAGCCCTACCTTGATCTGGCTTTGTCGGTTTTCAACAGGACGCAAAGGATCGCCTTCAGCTTGATCGCATTAGTCCCGCTCGTGTTGGGGGTGCTCCTCTTCATCAGCGCCGGCGTCAAGGGATGGGACGGCACCGGCGGCGAGGACACGCCCCTCTTCCAGTTGATGGGCTACGTCTCTGCCGTCATCGTCCTCGGCGGCCTTCTGGAGCTGCTCGTCGTCTATCGGCCCAGCAGGATGGTCGCGCTTATTTCAGGTCTGCTGCTGATCGTCTCCGGAGTCTTCCTGATGCTGCTCAACCCGTTCCTCGGCGCGATAGTACTCGTCCCCGGGCTGGTCGTCTTAACCATGAGGGGCAGGATGCCGAAGGCTTAACCGAGATCCCACGAGAATGGGTGCAGGCTACTATCTGTTAGGGTTAAATAGTCTCGGCTCCCCCTTAAAGGGAGCTAGGTGTTCAGGTTTGTCCTCGAAACCCTACATTAGGCTGAACGCAGGCGACCCCGACGTCGAGGCCCCGAGGTACGCGATCGACGCCGCCCTCGAGGCGATAAGGAAGGGCGGGGAATGGACTCACTACGGCGGTGCCGCCATCCCCCAGCAGTTCAGGGAGGCGGTCGTCGACTACTACAAGAAGTGGATAGGGACGGAGTACAAGTCGGATAACGTGCTACCCGTAGCGGGAAGCAGCGCAGCCCTCTACATCGCCCTCGCCTCAGTGCTCAAGGAGGGGGACGAGATCCTCCTCTGGGAGCCGAGCTACAGCAACCACTACGTGATGCTCAGGGACATGGGGGTCAAGATGAACATCGCCGAGCTGCCCCGCGAGAAGAAGTATCACATGGACCTCGATAGACTGCCCGAGCACGTGACGAAGAAGACGAAGGCGGTGCTCGTCTGCAACCCGAACAACCCGACTGGGAGCGTCTACACGAAGAAGGAGATAGAAGCTGTCGGAGACCTCGCCGAGGACCACGACATGGTGATCTTCAGCGACGAGATCTACCTCCACTACGTCTACGACGATAACAAGTTCGTGGCGCCTAGCACCATTGGGAACCTGAGGGAGAGGACGATCAACGTGATGAGCTTCAGCAAGACCTTCAGCATGACGGGCTGGAGGCTCGGATACGTCATCGTCCCGGATGGGTACCTGAAGCAGGCGCAGACGGTGAACAGGCTGACGGCCCCTAGGCCGGCGACCTTCGTCTACGCCGCCGGCACCGCCTGCCTGAGGGGCGACTTCAAGTACGTCGACGAGAGGCGGAGGGAGTACGATGCGAGGAGGAGGTACTTCTGCAAGGCAGTCGACGACCTCGGCTTCCCCTGCCACATGTTCGAGGGCGCCTTCTACGCCTGGTTCGACGCGAGGAGGACGGGGCTGAAGAGCCAGGAGTTTGTCGAGAGGTTGGAGAAGGCTGAGAACGTGCTGCTGAGCCCGGGGAGCGCCTTCGGGACTAAGCAGGAGGGCTTCATCAGGGTGCCCATGACGGCGCCGGTGCCCGTGCTT
>CAZVMI010000058.1:0-8197 GCA_964628365.1 uncultured Candidatus Bathyarchaeia archaeon
ACCCCTCCGAGGGCGATCCCCAAGACGCTGGGGGCCGCCAGGAAGTGGTTCCAGCTGCCCACCTCCCAGTTGACTATATTCAGTATCCTGAGGCTCTGCGCCATTATCGCGGGTCCTATCGCCGCGAGCGCCAACGGTATCTCGTATGATAGCATCATGAACGCGACCCTCGTTGCGCCGACGGCCCCGAACGCGTTCGCGGAGCTCCAGCCGGCGAGGAAGATCGCGAGTATAACGATGCTTAAGAGGAAGAGGACGAAGATGAGGTCGCCCTCGAAGCTCGCTATCGGCGCGTATGACCAGAGGTTCGTGATCGACTGGATCGGTATCAGGAAGAGCGCCGCGAGGGGGATCGCGAAGATGAGGAGGGGCGTAGCTGAGAAGACCAGCTTGGTGGCGCCTCCCGGCGTGATATCCTCCTTCGCCAGTAGCTTGATCACGTCAGCCAGCGGCTGGAGGATGCCCTGCCAGCCCGTGTGGAGTGGCCCCTGCCTGTTCTGGAGTCTGGCCGTCCACTTCCTGCTCACCCAGTTGCAGAAGAGCGAGTAGGCCAAGATGAACAGAACTCCAGGGAACACCAGCACCTGGACCACGCTAGATAACTCTTCTAGGATCATTTGTACCACTCTATCCCGTATCTCCTAAGCTGCTCGCCATCCATATCCCAGGTCTTCTCCTTATCCTCATCGACGAAGACCATGCGGTCGGTGCAGCTGAAGCATGGGTCGATTCCCGCGAGGACTATGGGGATGTCAGCTATGTAGCCTCCCTTCAGCTTCTCGGCGAGGCTCGGTATGTTGGCTAGTGTTGGCGCCCTGATCTTATACCTGTAGGGCTTCACGTCGCCCCGCGACTGGAAATAGTGGATGAGTTCGCCGCGCTGGGCCTCGAAGTAGCCTACGGCCTCACCCTCCGGCACCTTCGCCATTGGCGAGAACTTCTCCCTCGTCGGCCCCTCGGGGAGGTGGTCTAGGACGTACTTGCACATTCCCACGCTCTCCACAGTCTCCCCGATCCTGACGAGGACGTTGGCTAGGACGTCGCCGCCCTCGTTAGTGATGACGTTGAAGGGTACCTCGTCGTAGGCCAGATGCGGGAGGTCCCTGCGAACGTCGTAGTCGACTCCGCTTGCGCGGGCGTTGGGGCCTACCCCGCAGAGCCTCTTCATGTCCGCCTTGCTCAGGTAGCCTACGCCGGCGGCCCTGTCAAGGATCGTCTTCTCGTGGGTGGCTATGTTCGCGTAGAACTTGGTCCTCTCGCCGAGGATGTCGAGCATCTTGTGGTACTTTGGGAAGTTGTCCTTGCTCAGGTCCCTGCGGACTCCGCCGATGGTGTTCATCGCGTAGTTGACCCTGTTCCCGCTGATCATCTCAAGGAGGTCCATCACGACCTCGCGGTCCCTCCAGACGTAGTAGAACAGGGTGTCGAACCCTATCTCGTGGGCGGCCACGCCGACCCAGAGAAGGTGGCTGTGGATGCGCTCCAGCTCGCTCATGAAGACTCTGATGTAGTTCGCTCTCGGCGGCGCCTGGATGCCCGCGACCTCCTCCACGGTCTGGCAATAGTTGGTCTGGTGGGCGTTGCTGCAGATCCCGCAGACACGCTCGGTGATGTAGAGGTTCTGGATGTAGGTGCGGGCCTCCATCGCCTTCTCTATGCCCCTGTGGTTGTATCCGACGCGGGGCTCGACGTCGATGACTACCTCGCCGTCGACCTTGAAGAGGAAGCTGGCAGGTTCCTTCAGCGCAGGGTGCTGCGGCCCTATGGGTATGCTGAACTCTCTGTCGCTCATCTTCACCATTCCTTCCCGTCTACCCGTTTCCTGAGGGAGTTCACGTCCCACGTCTTGAGGAGCGGATGCACTCCCTCCGGCCAATCCTCGGAGAGGAGGAGCCTCTTCGGGTCCGGGTGCCCTTCAGGGTATACGCCTACGAGGTCGTGGACCTCGCGCTCGTAGAGGGTGGCACCGTTGATTATATCGGTGATGCTCGGGACCTTAGGGTCGCTCGCCGGCACCCTCACCTTCACGGAGAGGGCGAGGTTCTTCACCCCGAAGTGGTAGACTATCTCCCTCTCCTCGCCGAGGTCTAGGCCCGTTATCGTGCTGAGGTGGGTTATCCCCTCCTTCTCCTTCAGGTAGGTGACCGCCTCCCTCAGCTTCTCGACATTGATGCGGATGAAGGCCCTCCTCGCCCTCGGAATCTTTGCCTCGATGACGTTCTCCTTCCCTATAGCCTCCGTCAGCCTCTCGACGACCTTAACGTTCTCGTCCAGTGTCGACACTCTCTCCACCTCAGTACCCCGCACTCTTCAGGAGCTTCACCACGCCGTCGAGGATCGCCTCCGGCTTCGGCGGGCATCCGACGACGTAGGCGTTCACTGGAATGATCTTGTCGACGCCCTCCATCACGTTGTAGCAGTCTTGGAAGACGCCGCCACTTATCGCGCATGAGCCTATGGCGACCACGAACTTCGGCTCGGGCATCTGGTCGTAGATCCTCTTCAGCCTAGGCGCGTTCTTCCTCGGCACGGAGCCTGTGACGACCATCACATCGGCGTGCCTCGGCGTCCCCTTCAGCAGCGCCCCGAATCGCTCGACGTCGTACGTCGGCGTCAGAACCGCGACCACCTCTATGTCGCAGGCGTTGCATGCGCCCGCGTTGAAGTGTATCAGCCACGGCGACCTCGTCCTAGCCCAGGTGACTAGACCCATCTCACAGCCTCCACTTCGCCGTCAGGATGACTATCGAGATGAGCGAGGCGGCGGCGTAGGCTAGGGGCAGCATGACGTTTGTCGGCCTCGCGATCGTCGTCGCCATGACGAAGCCGAGTACGTCGAAGATCATGAAGTAGACCGTGTAGATGAAGAAGTTCTCGACGTTCAATCTGACCTTGGCGGGCTGTACGTCCTCCCCGCAGGCGTAGGGAGCCAGCTTGCCGGGCGAATCGGCGCCCTTCGGGGCCAGGTCGTTGCTTACCGCCATGATCACCATCGCAACAACAACCGCAAGAACCAAGATTATGGCAAAACCGGATAGACCCTCAAGCAAACCGTGGTCCCTCACAGACTCGTTTTATGCAGGGATATAAATCTTAAGAGCAGATAAGAATTTGCATCACGGGAACCCGCGAGGTCGTTTTCACCCTTTTTGAACCCTTAATTAAATTTTTTCAACACGCTGCAGACTGATCGTATTAAGGGGATGTATCTGTTATCGGTTCAGAGCGAGTTTTTTTATAGTATTAGTACTGATAGGATAGCTATCAGTATCGACGGTGAATCTGTTGGCGTCCGAATTACTGCAGTTCGTGATTCTCGCAGCGACCATCGCTTTCGCCCTGACGGCGGCCGGACTCCGTAACCTCTTGTATGCTGCCCTGAGCCTCGGCGGCATGTGCATCTGCCTAGGCGGCCTGTACTGGATGCTCTACGCGCCTTACGTGGGCCTCTTCCAGATGCTCATCTACGGCGGGGCCGTGGTGGTCCTATTCGTCTCAGTGGTCATGTTCGTGAGGGGGGAAGAGAATGAGTGAGTCCAACACGACGACCATAGCAGGGCTTGCGGTGAGCGTTCTCCTGCTCTTCTCCTTCCTCTACGTCGTCTCGAGCGCCCCCTTCCCGTACGGGAGGTATGTGAGCCCTGAGCTCGCCCCCATCAGACCCGCCGAGGACCTCGGATGGAAGATGAGCAACTTCCTCTGGAGCTACAGGGGCCTCGACCTCTTCATGCAGACCCTCGTCCTGTTCGCCACGGCCATCAGCTGCCTCGCTCTTCTCAGGGAGGAGAGGAAGTAGGATGGCGGACGAAGCCATCTTCCTCGGCACCGCGTTCGTCCTCGTCTCCATAGGGCTTTACTGCGCGACGCAGAAGAACATGATCAGGATCCTCCTGGGCATCGAGATGATCCTGAACGCGGGCAACCTTGTCATGGTATTCTTCGCCTCACGTTACTCTTCGATGGGGTTCGTCGACCCCCTCGGCCAGTCCCTCGTCTTCATGTCGATAGTCCTCGGCGGATGCGTCATCTCCGTCGGGCTTGCCCTGATAGTCAACGCCTACAAGCAGTTCAAGACGACCAACGTCAGGAAGCTTAGGAGGCTGAGATGGTAATGGCGTGGGAGCTACTATTCATGTTCAGCCCCTTCATCGTCGTTATAGCCGGGCTCATCGGTGAGAGGGTGAAGATCGCAAAGCTCAGGGAGATCGTGGCCATCGTGATGAGCGCCTTCTCCGTCTACTCTGTCTACAACCTCTACAACATGATACAGGCGACCCAGAACAAGATACTAATCGTGACACTCGGCGGAGCCCCGCCCCTCGGCGCCTGCATGGAGATCGACATGCTCAGCATCTACATGGCGTTCTCGGCTACGCTCCTCGGCCTCTTCGCAACCGTCTACAGCTACAGCTACATGGAGCACGACACGCGGCTGACTGAGTACTACACCCTCCTCTCGGCCCTCGTCGCCAGCATCGTAGGCGTCAGCTTCGCCGGCGACTTCTTCACCTTCTTCGTCTTCTGGGAGATGATGGGAATAACGAGCTACGTCCTCGTCGCCTTCAGGAAGGAGAACTGGGGGCCGATCGAGGCAGGATTCAAGTACATGGTGATGGGCGCCATAGGCTCGACCCTCCTGCTCCTCGGCATAGCCCTCGTCTACGGCATGGCGGGGACCGTAAACTTCGCCCAGGCCTCCATGGTCCTCAAGCACCAGCCTCTGAGCATCTGGCTCAGCCTCGCCCTCATCATCTTCATAGTGGGCTTCGGCGTGAAGTCGGCGATAGTGCCCATGCACACCTGGCTGCCTGACGCCCATCCCGAGGCTCCCAGCCCCATCAGCGCCATGCTTTCGGGCATACTGATCGAGACCGCTCTCTACGGGCTGACGAGGGTCCTCAACATCCTCTTCGAGCCGAGTACCTTCCAGATGGCCATCGCCGTCCTCGCCGTCTTAACGATGTGCCTCGCCAACATCCTCGCGTTACTCCAGCAGGACATTAAGAGGATGCTGGCGTACTCAAGCATCGCCCAGATGGGATACATGCTTATTGGTGTCTCCGCTGGAACGTCTTACGGCCTTATGGGAACCTTCCTCCACGTCTTCAATCACTCTCTCCTCAAGGGGATGGCGTTCCTCTCCGCTGGCTCCATAGTCCACGAGGCTAAGACAAGGGATATAGAGAACCTTAAAGGCATAGGGCGGTTGATGCCCGTCACCTCTCTCTGCCTATTCATAACCCTCTTGGGTCTAGGCGGAGTACCCGCCACGAATGGCTTCGTCAGCAAGTTCATCCTCTTCAATTCCGCCATCGGCGAAGGTATGGCATGGCTGGCGATCGTGGGTATCCTAAACAGCGCCCTCAGTATGGGTTACTACCTGAGGGTGATGTTGACCCTGATCTCCGAGCCCATCGAGTCCTTGAAGGGGCTCAAAGAGGCTCCGCCTCTGATGTTGGGAGTCACGGTAGCCATGGCCACTCTTGTGGTTCTCTTTGGTTTATGGCCCGAACCAGTGATCAGCTACGCCACGGAGGCTGCTAAGGCGCTCATTGATAATTTACCCAGATACATTAAGGTGATTATACCATGAATGAGACCGTCTTACTGGCATCGTTGACTGGGGGCGTCAGCTCGATAGGACCTCTTGAAACAATAGTTCAGTACTGGGGCCCATGGCTTTGTTGGATCCTTCCCATTGTAGGCGCGTTACTCATGCCCCTCATCGCGAAGCTGGGGGACAGGGTACGCGACTATGCTGCGGTTGTATTTGCCTTCTCGGCTGTGGTCGCCGCTGGCTCGATGCTACCGGCTCTCTTCGGAGGCCACGCTCCGGGAGACATCCAGATAACGACGTGGATTAGCTTCCCCGGGGGGAAGCCCCTCAGCGTGGGGGTGCTAGTGGACCCGCTGAGCATCCTGATCGCGAACGTCGTCGCCTTCATCTCCTTCCTCATAGTGGTCTATTCCGTCGGGTACATGCACGGCGACCGCAACCTGACCCGTTACTGGTTCTTTTTCCTCTTCTTCATCGGTAACATGCTTCTCCTCGTCCTCTCTGACAACCTGCTCCAGTTGCTGATCGGTTGGGAGGGCGTCGGGTTATGCAGCTATGGCCTAATAGGCTTCTATTACAGGGATGAGAAGGAGCGTTGGCTCGGAGGCCCGCCGCCGACGAAGATGTTTCCGCCCAGCCACGCCGGGATGAAGGCCTTCGTCGTGACCGGCATAGGCGACGTACTCCTCCTCGCATCGATATTTATAATCTTCAACTACGCAGGCACCCTGAACTTCGTCGAGCTCATAAAGTCGGCCCCTGTCTGGCTAAACCTGATATCCATGACGCCTGGGCTACTGGGATTGACTGCGCTGCTTTTCCTCGGCGGCCCCATCGGCAAATCCGCCCAGTTCCCGTTTCACGAGTGGCTCCCTGAGGCGATGGCCGGCCCGACATCCGTCTCAGCCCTCATCCACGCCGCGACGATGGTTAAAGCTGGAGTCTACCTCGTGGCCAGGATGGCTCCTGTCTTCTATATCGGCTACTGGCTTGAGGGGCTGCATGAGGCTCAGGTCTTCTTCATTGCCATCGCTTGCATAGGAGCTTTCACGGCTTTCTTGGCAGCCTCCCAGGCAATGGTCGCTCTGGAGCTGAAGAAGGTGCTTGCCTACTCAACCGTGAGCCAGATCGGATACATGATGCTTGGACTAGGCCTAGCGGGACTGAGCGAGGGCGCCTTCGTCGCGGGCCTAACTGCGGGCATATTCCACCTTGTCAGCCACGCCCTGTTCAAGGCGGCTCTGTTCCTCTGCGCCGGCTCAGTTATTCATGCAGTTGAAACCATCTACATGAGCAACATGGGTGGTCTCGGAAAACATATGCCAATCACAAAGATACTTATGCTGCTAGCGACTTTATCCTTGGCCGGCATCCCGCCGCTCAGCGGCTTCTGGAGCAAAGATTCAGTCTTCATAGCCGGGATCATAGCGGGTACTCCTCTGGCGATGGTTCTCTACGGCGTCGCAGCGATAACCGCCCTCATGACTCTGGTCTACAGCATAAGATACATCGTGATGACCTTCTACGGCGAGAAGAGCAAGTTCGTCGAGGACCTTGAGCACCATGGCCACCACGTCCACGAGGCCCCGAGCATAATGTGGGGGCCTATCGCCGTGCTGGTAATCTTAATGGTTGGTGTCGGCCTTTTAGGCCTCGCGGGGCTGGCCAACCCGGCGATGTCCCCGGAGGTCTTCATCGAGGGGCAGATGGAGGACACTCTCCACAGCCTCAACGTCCCAACAGAGATTGTCCACGTGGAGAACTCCACAAAGCTGGTAGCCTTTGGGACCTCAGGAGCCATAATATTGCTCGGTGGAGTAATAGCTTGGGTCTTCTACTGGGCTCGTAAGATAGATTCATGGGCGTACGTTAGCGGGTCTAAGATACTGAAGCCGATACACACTTTCCTCTGGAATAGATGGTACATGAACGAAGTCTACTATCTTGTGTTCGTCGACGGAATCCGTGCGCTTTATCAGGCTATCTTTGAGAACGTCGAACAGAAGGTGTTTGCTAGGATTGGAAGCGTTGTCGCGAATGCGTCAATGGCAATAGGTGACAGTCTCTTCCGAGTGATCGAGGTTGGCGGTATGGACGGTGTCATCAACGAGGGCGTACCATCCCTTTTCGTTTCCTTATACCATAAGGTGAAGAAGGTCCAGACAGGGGTACTCTCCTACAATGTATTGTATGTGATAATCCTCCTGATCCTACTAATATTGGGATTGACGTTGTGGGGTGGTTGATTATGTACGGTCAGATCTGGTTAGCTCTATTGGCGCCTGTAATATTCATGCCTATAGTATACCTTATCGGCAGGAAGATCGGAAAAAAGGTAAGTTGGGTCGCCTTCGTTCCCCTAATGCTGAGCTTCCTCTTCTTTCTGAGCTTGATACCGGAGGTATCACATGGGCCTCTCGGGGAGTACTTTTACTGGTTGCCTGAGATAAGGTTCGGCCTTAGTGTAGACGGCCTCAGTCTTCCCATAGTCCTTACCGTGGCCGCCCTCTCGGCGATAATCGTCGTCTACTCCAACCCCTACATGGAGCACAGTATTCACGAACAGTATCACCGCGAGAACAACAAGGCTCATGCTACCTACTACGCCCTCTACTTAGCCTACGCCACTAGCATGATGGG
>CAZVMI010000059.1:0-4743 GCA_964628365.1 uncultured Candidatus Bathyarchaeia archaeon
TGGTGGTGGACACACACTGCGACACACTAATGCAGTTCATGCCCCAGCCCTACGGCAGGGCGGCGAGGAGACTGGGTGAGAGGTCGGAGAACGGCCACATCGACCTGCCCAGGATGAGGGAGGGCGGCGTCGACTGCCAGACCTTCGCCATGTACACCGGGCGGAGGGAGTGGCAGCTGGACGCCCTGCTCGTAGCGAACCAGATGACCGACATCTTCTACGGGGAGATGGAGGCGAACCGGGAGCTGATCGTGTCCGTGACGACCACCGCTGAGATCGTAGCCGCGAAGAAGGCCGGTAAGTGCTCAGCGCTCCTAGCCATAGAGGGGGCTGAGCCCCTCATGGGGGATATAGGGGTGCTTAGGAACTTCTACCGCCTAGGGGTCAGGATGCTGAGTTTCACCTGGAACTGGAGGACGCCCTTCGCAGACGGCATAGCGGCTGATCGTTCTGAGAGTAAGCTGCCGGACCTTGGCGTAAAGGCGATGGAGGAGTTGGACCGACTCGGCGTCGTCCTCGACGTCAGCCACATTAGCGACACCTGCTTCTGGGATATAGCCGACGTCAAGAAGGGGCCATTCATAGCGAGCCACAGCAACAGCAGGCTCGTCTGCGACCACAAGAGGAACCTCACCGACGACATGATCAGGGCGCTCGCCGACCACGGTGGCGTGATGGGGATGAACTTCGCCCCTGCCTTCGTGGCGAAGGAGGGCGCGACCGTCGAGAAGCTCGTCGACCACATAGACCACATCGTCAGGATAGTGGGACCCGACTACGTTGGGCTTGGCTCAGACTTCGACGGCATCGGCGCACCTCCGGTCGGGCTCGAGGACGTGTCGAAGATGCCGAACATCACCCAGGAGCTGGTCCGCCGCGGCTACGAGGACGAGGACATCGTCAAGATCCTCGGCGGCAACCACCTCAGAGTCTTCGGGCAAGTTCTCAAGTAGACTCCCTTTTTTTGCCTCTGGGATCCTCTCAATCCTTTAAGGGATGTGGCAGTAGAGGCCAGAGAGGTAGTCGTTCATGATGAGAACGGTGTACTGGCTGCCAGTGGTCAGGCTGAAGATGATGAAGAGTTGGGACCTGTCGCAGTGCCAGACGATCATGGCGCCGTAGAAGGCGCCGCTCTGGCCCGTTATCCTGTAGGTCTGGTAGAGGGCCTGATGTCCCTGGACGGTCGCGTAGACCTTGTCCCCGAGCGTGATATTGTACTGCATCAGGGGGCCGATGCCTGCATCTAGGCTCTCGTCTAGGTCGGGCTGGGCTGAGGCCATGAGCCACGCCGCCTCGAAGGTCTCGTAGCCAGCCCCCCTGCCGGTCATCCTGCCGCTCCTCTCGTCGGCGGAGGAGTGGATGAGGCCGGCGACCGTGACGTTCATCCCCTGGGGGTACTGTACGCTGAGGGAGTAGAGGTTGCTCCTGACGTAGCCCGGCTTCGCCGTGGCCAGTGCCTCGAGACCCTCGATAGTCTCGCTCATCATCTGGATTGTGGAGTTGGAGAGGCTGACGTAGGCCTGGAGGTCGTCTACCGTAGAGTTCAAGATAGAGACTGCGTAGGTTAGCTGCACTATCCTCGACTCCTGAGAGGAGAGGACCGGCCTGAGGGAGAAGTACGAGGCGGCATAGCCGACGACGCCGCCCACGAGGAGCACGATGACGAGGAGGAAGACCGCGTTCTTAGTCTTGAACATATCCCAGACACCTATCGCTTACTGGTATCCTTTTGAGCCTTTTTCACGTTTATCCCTGAAAGGGGCTCATGGCTCAGTCACGTGGGTCGGGCTTTTCCCCGATTCTGTGGATGTGACTCCCCCGAGGATCGGATTACTCTTCCTTAAAGTCCTCGAGTACGATGCCGGCTCGGAAGCCGTCTATCTCGGGGATGGCCCCGAGCCTCTTCTCTATGAAGTTCTTGTACTCCGCCATGTCCGTCAGGGTGACCATGGCGAGGATGTCTGAGAAGCCCGTGAGGGTGTGAAGCTCGACGACCTCGTCCATCTCGGCTAGGGTCGCAGCGACCCTGGCGAAGTGCTTCGGCGAGCATGTGATGAGGAGGGCAGCCTCCACCTCCTTCCCGAGCTTCCTCCAGTCGACGGAGACCGTGAACTTCTTTATGACGCCGCTCTCCCTGAGCTTCCTCACCCTGTACGAGACGGTGCTGGGGTGGAGGCCGAGGTAGCCGGCTATGGTGCTCACAGGCGCCGTGGAGTCCTGCAGCAGGAGCCTGACTATCTTGAGGTCTATGTCGTCTAGCTTTATCTTAGCCATAGATACCACCGAAACTCTCTTAAGACCGATGGGAAGCTGTTCCCATCTCGGTCAGCGGCATATTTTTTCCTTTTCCTAGTTAAAAAGGTCTCTGATCCTTCGCGGATCAGCGGCTCTGGGTGCGTTTGTTCCATTTTACCATGGGTGGCTCGTCCTGCGTAGTATATTAGTATAGGATTCATCGCGGAGGACATGCGCCAGCATGGGTGGTACACGGGACTCCGGTACCGAGCCGGTTCTCGGACTCTCTGAGGCCGAAGTCTCCGAGCGTAGGAGTCATGTTGGCCCAAACAAGCTACCTGAGGAGAAGAGGCGGACCAAGCTCGAGATCTACGTCTCCCAGTTCAGGAACCCGCTGATCTACGTAATCTGCGTGGCGGGGGGCATCTCACTTCTGATGGGCGAGACCAACGACGCCATAATCATTGGAGCCGTCATCCTGCTTGACAGCGTCATTGGCTTCTTCCAAGAGTACAAATCTGAAGAAGCCGTTAGCGCTCTTAAGAGCCTGGTGAGGGAAAAAGCGACTGTTTTCCGCGACGGCGCCCGTCGCGAGGTGGACACCGAGGAACTTGTCCCCGGTGATATTGTAATCATCAACGACGGCTCTAAGATCCCCGCTGATGGCCAAGTGCGAGAGTCCGTCTTTCTTACGGTGAACGAGGCGATCCTGACCGGTGAGAGTGAGCCGATCCCGAAGAAGCAGGGCGACGAGGCCTTCATGGGGACGACGGCCTACTCCGGCCGCGGCATGATGGAGGTCGTCTCCACCGGCGTGAACACCGAGTTGGGCAAGATCGCCGGAAGCATCGCCACGATGAAGGAGGAACAAACACCGCTGCAAGTCCGTCTTGAGAAGTTCAGCAAGTCACTAACTTACATGGTTGTGGCGATCACCATCGGCATATTCGTAACGGGCGTCATCTCGGGCTTAGATGCGTTGGAAATGGTTAAGACGAGTATAGTTCTAGCCATCGCGGCGATTCCTGAGGGATTGTTGATAGCAGTCACGATGATCCTGGTGCTCGGCATGCGTGGCATACTCAGGAGGCAGGGGCTCGTCAAGAAGCTGCTCGCCGTCGAGACCCTAGGGTCCGTCACGACGATCTGTACCGACAAGACGGGGACCCTCACAGAGGGTGTGATGAAGGTAGTCCGATTCCAGTTCAAGGACAATGAGAAGGCGGCCCATGTCCTCGCCCTCTGCAACAACCAGGCGGACAGCCTCGAGGCGGCGCTCTGGAATCATATCAAGACCCTCGGATACAACCCTGAGGAGATGAACAAGGCCTGCAGCCGACTCTACGAGGTGCCCTTCAGCAGCGAGAAGAAGTACATGTTGACGGTGAACGAGATAGAGGGCGTCGAGACGGTGCTGATCAAGGGCGCCCCCGAGATCATCATGGGCTTCTGCAGGCTCTCGGCGAAGGAGCGGGCCTCAGTCGAGGCTGAGGTCTCAGAGTGGGCGGAGGATGGGCTGAAGCCACTTGCTGTCATCTACCGTGTGGGCGGGTCGCCGAAGGATCTCAGCGGCTTCGACTGGATAGGTCTCGTAGGCATACAGGACCCAGTCCGGTCGAGCGTGAAGGACGCCATAGCACTCTGCCGCCGGGCCGGGATCGACGTCAAGATGATCACAGGCGACTACCGCGGCACAGCCGAGAAGGTTGCTAAAGTCATAGGCCTCAGCACGGGCTCAGGTCAGTTGGTCGAGGGTAAGGAGCTCGAGGCGATGTCTGAGCAGGAGCTCGCGGAGAGGATCAAGGGGATAACGGTCTTCCACCGTGTGGTCCCGAGTCAGAAGCTAAAGATTGTGAACGCGCTCCAGGCGAAGGGTGAGGTGGTCGCCATGATCGGAGACGGCGTGAATGATGCGCCGGCGCTGAAGAAGTCGAATATTGGGGTCTCTGTGGGTAACGCGACGGATGTAGCCAAGGAGACGGCGAGCCTGATCCTGCTCGATAACAATTTTGGAACACTGGTGAACGCAGTCGAAGAAGGGAGAATAATATTTGAAAATATAAAGAAAGTTGTAGCCTATTGCCTCTCAGACTCCTTTGCCGAGATATTAACGATTTTTGGTGGAATTCTCTTGGGGTGGCCTTCGCCCTTAACAATAGCTCAACTACTGTGGATTCACCTCATCTGCGATGGCCCTGTGGACATCGCTCTTGGTTTTGAGAAAGGTGAGAAGGGGATAATGAACGAGAAGCCTAAAAGCATAAAAGAGGGTTTTTTGGCAAATAATGCTAAAATTTTAATCGTTGTTTTAAGCCTTACTTCCGCGGTTTTGTCTCTTATTTTATTCCAGTACTATTGGAAGGTCCAGGGCAATTTAATTTTAGCTAGAACGGTCGTATTTACCACGATAGCTGTACAGGATTTGGTCTACATATTTTCCTATCGCAGTTTCCGCCTACCAATTTTTTCATTACTTGGTTTCTCGTCGAATAAGCCGCTCTTCGGAGC
>CAZVMI010000059.1:4843-8127 GCA_964628365.1 uncultured Candidatus Bathyarchaeia archaeon
GCCTACCAATTTTTTCATTACTTGGTTTCTCGTCGAATAAGCCGCTCTTCGGAGCTGTTGCCCTTGGTTTTGCCACGCAGCTCTTGGCTCTCTACGTCCCGTTCATGAACGATATTATGGAGTCTGTACCCTTGCAACTTTTTGACTGGGCGATGGTGCTGTTAGTAGCCTTAATCCTTATGGCTATTATAGAAGCCGTCAAATATCAAATGAGGCGAAATAAGGATAATCAGATGATTTCAAGTCATTAGGGTTATAAACAGAGATAATCTCCGGATATATTTCGCGTACACAATTCGAGATAGCGCATACAACGAAGCCAAGTTACGGTCATTCAGAAATGTGACAGGTTTCCAGACGCCGCCTTAGAACAACTATGATCCAATGCTCTTCATAATTAACGCGCTCCTTGAGCCGACGCATTAGCCTTAAATGAGGCTCCGCCGTCGTTCTGTAAGGTGTAAATTATGCCAACAGCCGGCAAGGTCTTCGTCTCCACCGAGCACAGGCCCCTCTTAGACGTCAGCACAGCCATGGAGGGCTATAAGGTCGAGGAGGAGTACAGCGAGGGCGATTTCAAGCTCAACCTCCTCACAGAGGTCGCCAACCTCAGCCTCGTCGAGGGCACCCTGACAGGGCTCTACAGCTACGACCACGTCGTCTACAACTACCATCGAGGCAAGGTCATCCCCGCGGCGGCCACCAAGGAGGTCCTATTCGCCTTCAGCGAGTACCAGGGACGGACGTACCTAGCCATCGTGGACAAGAAAGACGTCGCCAACCGGACCGCGAACAGGCTCAGCGAGATCGTCTTCGGCGAGATGGGCGTAATCGTCGAGGCCAGAATCCTCCCCGAGACCCTGAAGAAGTTCCACCTAGAGAACAAGGAGTCGACCAAGGTCATCTTCTTCGAGAACATGAACATCCCCAACATCAACAAGCTCAGCCTCTACGGCCCGGACGTCGTCGACACCAAGCTCTTCAAGGAGTATGACGCCATCGGCGACCCATGGTACGTGCTGATGAAATCGAAGAAGTTCGGCCACACCGTCGGCCTCGTCCGCGACGGCTCGGTGACCATATTCAACAGCATCGACCAGGGCCAGTACCTCCAGTACCTGAAGGAGGAGATAGTCCCCATGACCCAGCCGCCTAGGGTGAGGAGCGTGGAAGAGGAATGAAGACGGATAAGCAGCTCGACTGCACAGGGCTGTACTGCCCCGAGCCAGTCTTCCGCACCAGGATGGCCCTCGACGAGCTCGAGCCCGGCGAGACCCTCGAGGTCACCGCGGACGACCCTGCCGCGTACGAGGACCTGAAGCGCCTCGCCGAGCGCCTCGGACACGAGGTCCTGAGCCTCACCAAGGAAGGCGATGAGATCCAGATAGTCATACGAAAGAAGTAGCCTGGAGTCCATTCAATTTTCATCTATCTCTGGCAGCCAGAAACATTCATTAGCATCCGTAAGGTAAGCCTTACGTAAGGTAAACCATATGACCAACGTCAAGACGACATTGAACATCGACGAGGAGAAGTGGACGAACTTCAAGCGAGCCACCTCCAGCCTGTACGGGGGGGAGAAGACCCTGAGCGAGGTAGCCGAGGAGGCGATAGAGTCCTACGACGCGGTGACCGCCATCAGGAGGTTCGCCGAGAAGAGGGGATACAAACTGGACCCCTACCCCTCCCTCAGGGAGATCGAGGATAGACGACCAACGATGCCGGACAGCTCCGTCGGGATCCTCAGGGAGATGAAGAATGGTCGCCAAAATCGTATATCTGGACACGAGCAGCCTCGTTAAACGGTATCTGAAGGAACGCGGATCGGCGGTCATGGACAGGGCGTACGCCGAAGCTGAGAGGGGCAACCTGATCCTGGCCTTCTCCATCTGGAACATCGGGGAAGCTCACGGCGTAGTAGACCAACGCTTCACCAGGGGACAGATCACGAAGGAGGAGTGCGATGAGACCATTGAGGGAATGCTCGCGGAGTCGACCAAGATGAGCCTGATGAACACGCTCAGGATAATACCGATTACCGTCAACGTCCTCGTCCCCTCCTGGGACTACATCCTAAAGCACCACATGTACATCAGCGACGCCCTCCAGATATCCAGCGCCAAGGAGGCGCAGTGCGACCTGTTCCTCAGCGCCGACAGCCAGCTGATAGGAGCCGCGCAGCTTGAGGGAGTGAAAACCGTCGACATCGAGTCCGACCCCCAGGAAGCAGTTGAATCACTTACCGCAACATAAGACCTTTTCAAAGCCGATAAAGATGACAGAAGAATATCGGCGGCGGCTTTGAAACTAGTTTTAAACCAAGTCTCAAATCCTGTCCGGTTCAAGCCCTAGGACGCGGGAGAGGAAATGTACCTGTCTAAACCGGTGAGGAGACAGCTCGTCGTCGCAGCGGCTCTTATTTCCCTGGGAACCGTGGCGGGTGTAGCATTCACCTATGCCTTCGGCGGCAAAGTAATCCAGTACAATCTGACATCCACCGTTGGAGACCAGCTTGATATCGAGGGCCAAGCTATCGACATCGCCGTCAGGGACCAGAGGGTGAAGGCCCTCATCGAAGGCAGGGAGTGCAAGATCCTAGCCGCAACAAAGATGCGGCTCAAAGTCGCAGGAGAGAATCAGACAAGCGGGGGAGAGGGCTACCCCATAAAGATAACCGTCATCGGTCCTGGTGGCCGCGAGTCAACGCTCTTCATGGAGCGGGTGAAGCCGATCGTGGTGGTTACCATCCTCTACCCCGACGGCTCAGGTTACTGGGTGGAGATAGACGTGACAGCGGGCACGGTAGGCGAGCCAAAGTACACCCCAAACGTTCTAAGCTCTACAAAATAATATCATCAGAGAGAGTTGCAGGCGTTGAAGGCCGGTGATGTCCTTGCGATGCTGGGGCTCGCAGCCTCGACGTTCCTACTCATCGTCAAAGCCATCCAGCCGACCACGCTACAGATAACAATCGACGGCCAAAGCATACAGACCCAGCAGATTCCTATCATATACACCCCTGCGGACATCGCCGTCATCGCCGCCTCGGCGTTCATCATGGGTGTCAGCCTCCACCACCTCCTCACCTCGATCGCGTTGAAGCCCACACAGCCGCCAACCCCGTCAGCCCCCGGCCCAGAACAATGGCAGCGGACCCTCCAGGGGCTTACCGACCCGGACGAGAAGGCCCTCTATCAGCTCATCATAGAGAACAACGGAACCATGTTCCAGGGGGAGCTCGTCGACCGGAGCGGCTTCACCAAGAGCAAGGTCAGCCTCGTCCT
>CAZVMI010000060.1:0-4002 GCA_964628365.1 uncultured Candidatus Bathyarchaeia archaeon
CCATCTGCTCGTCGGTCGGCCTCGCCAGACGCTTCTCGGCGGCTGTCACGCGCGCGAAGAGGTGGATCGAGGGGGCTACTTTTACAAGACATATAAATGGCGGTGGTTAAAGCCTTCTTGATTGGTATGGCGGAAACTTCGGGCGGTGGCATCGACCCGGTCAAGCTCGTCGAGGGGTACCTGGGTAGGTCTACCTGGAAGAGCAGGGAGAACAGCAACCTAGGCTACAGCTTCAGCAGCGTCTTCCTCCAGACCGCCGGCGAGGTGATGGAGCAGTACACCCTCGGGAAGGTGTACAGCCCGGAGGTCGCCAGGGCCCATGTCAGCGGGGACTTCCACATACACAACCTGAGCATGGGGATAATCGGCTACTGCGCAGGCTGGAGCATAGAGGACGTGCTGACCCTTGGGTTCAACGGCGTCCCCGCCAGGACCGAGTCCTCTCCCCCGAGGCACCTCTCAACGGCGCTCCTCCAGCTCGCCAACTTCATGGGGACGATGCAGAACGAGTGGGCCGGAGCTCAGAGCTTCAACAGCCTCGACACCTACCTCGCCCCCTACGTCAGAGAGGAAGGCCTGGACTTCAAGCTGGTGAAGCAGGAGATCCAGCAGTTCATCTACAACCTCAACATAGCGAGCCGCTGGGGCGGCCAGACGCCGTTCACGAACATCACCTTCGACCTTAAGCCTCCGAAGGACCTCGCCGCCAGGAACGCCATCTTCGCCGGCAGGGAGCTCGGAGACACCTACGCCGACTACCAGCGTGAGGTGGACATGATCAACTCTGCCTTCTGCGAGGTCATGACGGCAGGCGACATGCGTGGACGCGTCTTCACCTTCCCCATTCCGACATACAACGTCACGGAGGACTTCGACTGGGACAGCCCGGTCGCGGACTCGATCTTCACGATGACGAGCAAGTACGGGACACCCTACTTCCAGAACTTCATCCACAGCGACCTCGACCCGACCGAGGTGAGGGCGATGTGCTGCAGGCTCCAGCTCGACCTCAGGCAGCTCCAGAGGAGGGTCGGCGGGACATTCGGCTACGCAGACAAGACAGGGAGCGTGGGCGTGGTGACGATCAATATGCCCCGCCTTGGGTACACGTCTAAGGGGGACGAGGACGCCTTCATGGAGCGCCTCGGCTGCCTGATGGAGCTCGCCAAGGATAGCCTCGAGGCGAAGAGGGCCGTCGTCGAGGAGAACATAGAGAACGGGCTGCTCCCCTTCACAAAGCGCTACCTCGGCACCCTCAGGTGGCACTTCCAGACGATAGGCCTCATAGGGATGCACGAGGCGCTCCTCAACCTCATCGGGAAGGGGATTGAGACCCAGCAGGGGAAGGCCGTAGCCTACAAGACCCTCGAGTACATGCAGAAGCGGATCGAGGAGTTCCAAGAGGAGACCGGCCACCTCTACAACCTCGAGGCGACGCCCGCCGAGGGCGCAAGCTACAGGCTGGCGAGGCTCGACAAGGAGAGGTACCCCAACATAGTCACCGCGGGCGAGGAGGTTCCCTACTACACAAACTCGACGCATCTGCCCGTCAACTACACCGACGACCTCTGGGACGCCCTCGAGCACCAGAAGAAGCTCCAGACCATGTACAACGGGGGCACGGTCTTCCACGTCTTCCTCGGCGAGAGCCTCCCAGACCCGGAAGGGTGCAGGCTCCTCGTCAAGAGGATAGCCGAGAAGTTCCCGATACCCTACTTCACGATAACGCCTACCTTCAGCGTCTGCATCGACCACGGATACATCAGCGGCGAGCACTTCAAGTGCCCCACCTGCGGTAAGGACGCCGAGGTCTACAGCAGGGTGGTGGGCTATTATAGGCCGGTGCAGAACTGGCACAAGGGTAAGCAGGAGGAGTACAGGCAACGCAGAGCATACGCCGTAGTAAGCGCCGCGTAGCAGGCGACCTCCCCATAGTGGGGCTGCAGAGGCTCAGCCTCATCGACTACCCAGGGAAGCTCTGCGCCACGATATTCACGGCGGGCTGCAACTTCAGGTGCCCATACTGCTACAACGAGGATATAGTCCTCGACTACCCGGCGATGCCGAAGATGCCTGAGGACAAGATCATCGAGTTCCTCCACCCCAGGCTGGGGTTCCTCGACGGCGTCTGCGTCACCGGCGGCGAGCCCACGATACACCGGGAGCTGCCCAAGTTCCTCGGCAGGCTGAAGTCCATAGGGTCCCTCGTGAAGCTCGACACCAACGGTTCCCGGCCCAAAGCACTCGCGTATGTCATGGAGAAGGGGCTGGTCAACTACATCGCCCTCGACGTGAAGGTGCCCCTGGGCAGGTACGAGGAGACCGTCCGCTACAGGGTGAAGCCCGAGGGGCTCAAGGAGACGATAAAGCTCATCAGGAGGAGCGGCGTCGACCACGAGTTCAGGACGACGGTAGTGCCCGGCTTGCTGGACGGCGACGACCTGGAGGAGATAGCCATGACCCTCGCCGGATCGAAGCGGTACGTTCTCCAGCAGTTCAGGCCCGGGAAGACCCTCTGCCCTGACTTTAAGGACGTAAAGCCTTACAGCGAGGCGGAGATGAGGCAGTTCAGGGACAGGGTCGCCCCCTACTTCGCGGAGACAAGGCTGAGGCTATAGGCCAAAACGTAAGCGGTCCGGAGCCCGTGGCGCAGCATTCGAGCCTGTTAAGTCCAGATGTGCTTTCGTACTACGACGAAGCGGAGAAACCGGGACGGCAAGGTTACGCGACAACCCTCTCAAGGTGGTAACTTGGAACCACCTGCTGGAGATTTTACCGTCCCGGTCCTTATTCGGAATTAGTTGCTGAATAAATACTTTTCTGAGTCGAACCACATTCAGGAACTGGTATTCAATAAGAGTTCAAGGCGACGCGTCCAGTATCATCCTAACGGCGCCGTCGAGGGTCTCCGCCCAGTGGTCATGTGGGAAGCCCGGCGGTAGGCCATCCCTCGCCACGATGATGGATCTTATACCTGCGTTCGTGGCAGCCTCAGCGTCGAATACCGAGTCGCCCACGAGCCAGCCTACCTCGGAGATCATGCCCGAGGCGGCGTGGCGGATCATCGCGGGATCAGGTTTGAGCCTCGGGACGTCGCTCCTCGACGAGACCACGCGAAAGAACCCTTCAATACCCAGTGATGAGAGGACCCTGTGGGCGGCCTCCGATGAGGTGTTCGTGACGACCCCCATCTCGACACCGGCTGCCCTGAGGGTTGTCAGGGCGTTGACGGTGTCGGGATAAAGCACCGTCCTCGACGCCGAGCCGAGGTCGTAAGGCCTCATGAACGCCTCCACGGCCTCCCTGAGCTTGATGACAGCACCAGGCTCGAGGTTCGCCTCAGCCCACTCATAGGCGGCGTTCCTGAGGGCGTATGACCTCACAATGCCCGAGATGATCTCTTGGGGCACGCCCAAGGTGAGGAGCTCCTGCCTCGTCATAGCCCTGAGCTCGTCGATAGTCTCGGGACTCTGCTGATAGGCTGACTCAACCAGGGTCCCCTCGAGGTCAAAAAGAACGCCCCTCACACGATGCGCCTCCAAAGAAAGAATGCTACAGGCTCATTGCTTAATACTCATCAGTTCCAATGCCTTCCTCTCAGCCCATTTGACATATTCGTCGCAGTGGAGGAGGCCCTTCGCCTTCATCTCGTCGTATTTCGCCTTCCCCTCAGGAGTCCTCGTATTACACCCAAGGAGGTCATAACAGTTGACCTGGCCCCAATCCTCCTCGAAGGCTTTCATCAGCTCCTGGGTCAGCGTCCTCATCCTCTTCCTCTTTTCAGAGAACTCCTTCTCCGCCTCGTCGCCGGAGGTGCCATACACAAGGCCCAGCGCCATTGAGGCGCCGCTGACGGCACCGCAGACACCGCCCCATCCGGCTACGCCTCCTCCGAAGTTTGAAGCGATCCTCATCACGTTAACATCGAAGCCCGGCAGCCTGTGTGCCTCATCGATCCTCATGAGGGTGCTCTCGCAGCAGTTGAACCGTACCTCTCCCCTG
>CAZVMI010000060.1:4102-8089 GCA_964628365.1 uncultured Candidatus Bathyarchaeia archaeon
CTCATCGATCCTCATGAGGGTGCTCTCGCAGCAGTTGAACCGTACCTCTCCCCTGGAGATCATAATTTGTATAACGTATGCTGCGGAAGAAAAGGTTGTAGATCAACTGTAGCCGGCTAGAAGCATCATGATGGGAGTGATTGTGATCTCTACCAGAGCCGCGACGATGAACAGGATGAGGATCCTCCTCATGAAGAGACCGAGGGCGAGCCTTATTTCCCTGACGGGCTCGCCGTGCCCCCTGACCTTGTTGACCATCTGGTAGCCTATCCCCATCCCCATCGCCATGCTCAGGATAAACACGGGCACCTCGATGATGCCATGGGGTGCGAGGCCGGCGACCGCTATAGCTAGGCTCGTCTGGGCGGCGAGGTCGTATGCGACCCAGCCGATGACGAAGCCGTTGAAGACGATGAAGAAGAGGGAGGGTATGCCGGCGAGGACGCCGAGGAGCATGAAGAGGAGGCCCTTCCCGACGTTGTTCGCCACTATGAAGGCGAAGATGCCGGCGATGCCCCACTGGCTGAGGTCGGGGAAGGCGCCGGTGATCTCGTCCAGCCCGCTTATGGGCAGGCTGCCTCCGAGGGCGTAGCCCATGGAGAGGGAGAAGATGAAGAGGAAGCCGCACAGGGTGAAGAGGGGCGTGAGTCCCCTCACGTAGTCGGCGTAACCACCGAAGATCCGGCCCGTGAATCCCCTCGGCTCTGCCAAGTCCTCCGCCATCACGTTTCCCCGGCTTTCCTATCCTTAAGCAGCGCCGCCCTGATATCTCTTTCTAGTATGGTTCTTCTGTTATCCCTCTTGGCGTTCTCCGTGGCGACCTCGGCGAGGGTCAGGCTGTACTCGCCGACGGCTCGCCTCATCTCCTCGGCGGCTTCGCCGCTTATCCTGTAGTCGCCGAACTTCTTTATCAGCCTCCGCATAGGCGCCAGAGTGAACTCCTCCGCCAGAATTAACCACCAACGAGGATGTTGGCGACGCTGCTATTGTATTTTTCCCACAGCTGTCGAAATACGGTTATATCCTGAGCCATCCTAATGAAATCGTCGAATGCTGACCATCCTGTTCGTCGAGACGGCCCTTGAGCTTGTGCCGGGGAGCATCGTCGGCCATCCCTCTGTGGTGAAGAACGCAAGGAGACAAGGGAAGAGGCCTGAGGAGACCCTCCTAGACAGGAGCCTTCACCACAGAGCAATGCTCCGGCTGCCCATGGCCGAGAAGAAGGGGAGGCCTGACATAATCCACTTCTGCATCCTCGAGGCCCTCGGCTCGCCCCTCAACAGGAAGGGCGGCCTGACGGTCTGGGCTCACACCCAAGCCGGTGTCGCCATCGAGGTGGCGCGGGACGTGAGGGTGCCGAGGGACTGCCTCAGGTTCAACAGCCTGATGGAGAGGCTCCTCGTCGACGGGCAGGTCCCGCCCGCGCCCGAGAACCCCCTGATGAGCGTGCATGCGGCGAGCCTCGGGGAGATCAAGGCGCGGATAAAGCCGTCGAGGACGGTGGCGCTGACGAGCCACGGGGCGCAGGCTAGGCTCGACGACTTGTGCGTTAGGCTGGCGGCGGAGGAGAGCCCACTCGTCTTCATAGGGGCCTACCCTCACGGCCCCATGCAGCCCGAGACGCTGTCCCAGGCAGACGAGGCTGTAAGCATCTACAGCGAACCCCTTGAGGCATGGACGGTTACGTCGCGCCTCGTATACGAGTACGAGAAAGCCTCAGGCGTCACCTAGCCTGACCTCGAACTCGACGAGGTCACGCACAACGTCAGCCCCAATCGCTTTCCCTGACCGATCCAGGTGGTAAGCCCTCATCCCGAGAGCCCTCGCAGCCTCGTAGTCGTAGACCGGGTGATCGCCCACGTGGGCGACCTCAGCGGGTTCAACGCCGAGCTCCCCGCAGACCTTGGAGTAGAACTCGGGCGACTTTTTAACATCGTTGAAGTCGGATGGCGCGGAGAAGACCCGGGCGAACGGGGTGTCGAGGCAACGTAGCTGCACCTCAAGGAACTCCCTTATGGTGTTGGAGGTTACGACGAGTACGTACCGCCTCCCCAGGCGTCTCAAGACCCCGTTGGCTTCGGCGTAGGGAGTGCATGTGTTTCCCCGCATCCTCAGGAGATCCCTCCAGTCTCCGGGTAAGCCCAGCCTGCTGAACCAGTATCCGACATCATACCACTCGGCCCTCTGGTCCCCCACCGTCATGTACTCTGAGAGGACTGTCTTCTTAGCCTCGTCGAGGCCGACGCCGTGCTCCTCGGCGTAGAGGCGTGGCATATCCGCCTCCCAGATCAGGTTGCTGAATGTGTGGTCGACGAGGGTCCCCTCCATGTCGAAGCTTACGACCTTGATGCCGGGCATGCTCATTTCATATCGGGTGCAGGGGATAAAAATGTGCTCCGCCGCTCGCAACCGTTAAAATCGCTTCAAACCAATCCTATAGGGATGTTCATGGAGAAGCTCATCATCACGGCGGCGGTCACCGGCGGAGAGCCTGTGAGCAGGGAGATGACGCCGTACGTGCCATGCACGGCCGAGGAGATAGCGGAGGAGACGTACAGGTGCTGGGAGGCGGGGGCCTCGCTGGTACACCTCCACGCGAAGGACCCCGTGACCGGGAAGCCGGCGGCTGACCCGAATCCTGTGCTGAAGGAGTATCTGAGGCTCATCAAGGACAGGTGCGACATAATAACGAACGTCACGACCGGCGGCGGCAGGAGGGCGACGGCCGAGAAGCTCGACGAGATGGTCAGGGAGCGCTGCTACCTCGGGCAGGAGATGATGTCGCTGAACATGGGGAGCGTCAACCACTGGACACGCCCGTATCAGGGGGTCTTCATGAACGAGGTCCCCACAATAGAGCGCTGGGTCGGCTACATGAACGAGGCGGGGATGAAGCCCGAGCTGGAGTTCTACGACACGGGCATGATCAACACGGCGAAGATTCTGGTTCAGAAGGGGGTGCTCAAGGAGCCGCTGCACGTCCAGTTCGTCATGATCGGCTCCACCGGCTTCTCCGCGACTCCCAAGACCCTCATCTACTGCCTCGACCAGCTCCAGCCCGGCTGGACCTGGAGCGTCTGCGCCCTGGGCAGGAACCAGCTCCCGATTGGGGCAGTCGCCATGACCCTCGGAGGCCACGTCAGAGTAGGCTTCGAGGACAACATCTTCCTCAAATACGGCGAGCTGGCGAAGAGCAACGCCGAGCTCGTCGAACGGGTTGTGAAGACGGCGGAGGCGTTGAACATCGAGGTCGCTAAACCTGACGAGGCGAGGCGCATGCTGGGGCTGAGGAAGGGTTAGCCTTGGACAAGCTGATAATAACGGCGGCCGTCACAGGCGGAGAGTACGTCTCGAGGAAGGACACCCCCTACGTGCCCAGCACCGTCGACGAGGTCGTCGAGGAGGTCGTCAGGAGCGTCGAGGCAGGCGCCTCGATAGTCCACCTCCACGCAAAGAACCCGGAGACAGGAGAGGCCTACTCGGGAGACCCGAACCCCGTGCTGAAGGAGTATATCGACGGGATCAGGGAGCGGGTCGACGTCGTCATCAACGTCACCACCGGCGGAGGCAGGGTCGGTAACCCACCCGAGGTCTGGGACAGGCTCGTCAAGGAGAAGTGCCTCCTCGGGGAGGAGATGATGTCGCTGAACATGGGGACTATGAACAGGTGGGCGGAGCACCCCACGGGGGACGTCTTCCTGAACACCGTCCCGATGATAGAGCGCTGGTGTCGCTACATGGTGGAGGCGGGTGTCAAGCCAGAGCACGAGGTCTACGACACCGGGATGATCAACACCTGCAAGCAGCTCGCCGAGAAGAAGATCATCCCGGAGCCACTACACATCCAGTTCGTCATGGTCGGCAGGACCGGCTTCCTCCCCACGCCGAAGGCCCTCATCTACAGCCTCGACCAGATACCGAGCAGCTGGACGTGGAGCGTATGCGCCCTGGGCAGGAACGAGATTCCGATGTGCACGGCGGCCATGA
>CAZVMI010000061.1:0-8026 GCA_964628365.1 uncultured Candidatus Bathyarchaeia archaeon
CGGGCCTCCTGTATGACGAGGCTCGTCAGCGGGTCGATGGCGACCACCTTGGCCCTGGTCTCGTTTATGGCTGCGAGGATCTCTGAGGTGGAGAGCTGGGATTCCCCGGTCTCCCTGTCTCTAGCGAAGCTCGAGGTCGGAAGCATCCTGAGGTCGAGGGCCTTCAGGAGCCCCTTCCTCTCCCAGTCTGAGAGGTTCCAGCCCAGGGCGAGGAGGTTCTGCCTTATGCTCGGCATAGGCTCCTCGAGCGTGGTGAAGACGCATGCCTCCCCCCGGCTCATGGCCTGGAGGAGGACTTGGATCGAGAAGATGGTCTTCCCCGTCCCCGTCCCGCCGCAGACCAGGATTATCTTGCCCTCGGGGATTCCTCCGCCGAGCATGTCGTCGAGTCCCTTCACGCCTGTCGATAAGAGTTTCATCTGTGACCACCGCTCCCCATTCTATGATCTACTCGCCCAAAATAACAGGCCATAGGAGAATCTGTCACATGAAAATAACATGAGAAACCTGTAATCAAACCTTTCTCAAGCACTGACATTTTCACTTTGCTCCATACCCAAACGGGAGGATTGAACTAGTTAATCAGAAACATAATAATAAATCTTTGTCGTGAAATTTGGCGAAGAACGATGCAACTTTAGACTAGAAGCTGTGGAAGAAACAGGTTTACGGGCTCAACTGCCCGAGGCGGCGACTACTTCGCCTTTTCTTCCTTGGTGGTCTTGGTCTTTGGTGATTTCTTAGCAGCCTTCTTCGGCTTCTCTGCCTTCACGGCCTTATCCGCCTTTCCGGTCTTCTTGGGTTTCTTAGCTTTCTCTGCCTCGGAGGGCTTCTCGGCTTCGGAGGCCTCCTTCGCCCTCGCAAGCCTCTTGGCCTTCTTAACCTTCACGACCTTCTCTGCCTTCTTCAGGCTCTTGGTCTCCTCGACCACCATTAGGTTGAGGAACTTGGACTCGGCGCTGACGGTGTTACCCCTCACGAGCTTCCTCTTCCGTTCGCCTTTGTTCGCCGCCTTGTACCCCACGCCGCCGCTGAGGATGATGAAGGCTTTGGCGCTGCCGTGGACGTCGGGGCGCATGGGTACCCCGTCCTTGTCGGTCCCGCCGGTGATCTTAAGCAACTTGCCCTGCAGCCCGGCGACGGATCCCTCTACGACTTCGCCGATCCGCTTGCCCAGAAGCGGGGACATCCTGGCGTCCTCTAGCTCAACCTTCTGGCTCTTCCCCGTCTTGGGGTCCGAGACGATCAGCAGCGGCACTCCTCTTCACCTATATCGCCCAGAGCGGGTCCTTCTTACGCTTGATCTCGACCAGTTCCTCCAACGCCTTTAGGGCGTTCTCCGTCAGCCTCCCCTGGAACTTCTGTCTCAGGGTCCTGACGTTTTTCTCGGGAACGTCTACGTATAGCACATCTTTCTCTTTTATATGTCTACCTACGATGGGCTGTGGCATTGAGACGGCGACCTCCTTCCCCTCATCTGCCTTCCCGACGGCTGCACCTGAGTCCTGGATCTGGACTATCCGGCCGAGGTTCTCCCCCGCACGGCCGATCATGGAGACGTTGGGCGTTATCATGCCAGCCTCGACGCGGACTCCGAAGATGGCCGGCTTCGCCCTGCGGAAGATGAAGCCGTCGAGGATCTGGATCTTCCCGGGCTGGGTCAGTGTCTCGAACTCCTTCCTCGCCTTCGCCTCGCGCTCGTCCTCCATCCACTTGACGTACTCGTCCATCAGGTTGTAGATGATGTCGTTCCAGAAGATCTTGACCCTCTGGCTCTGGGCCTCCGCCTCGGCGTCTGGGAGGATCTTGACGTTGAAGGCTAGGATGGCGCCGTAGAGGGGCTCCTCGTACTTGACGCTGACCGCCTCCATCACGTCCCTGTGGCTGACATCTCCTATGTCGGCCAGCCTGATGGGGATGTCCCTGACGCGTAGGCTCTCCACCAGCGCCTCGAGGCTGCCCAAGGTGTCGGTCTTGACTATGATGCCGGTCTTGTCGGTCTGGACCTTCACCCTCTCCATCTCGGCTCCGACCTCAGCCATCGCCCTCTCCAGGGTCATCTCGCCTCCGACGGCTATGAGGGGGGCACCGGGGATGGCGTCCTCTATCTCGGGGGCGGCTATCTTGATGCCAGCTGCTGCCGGGACCACAGTTATCGCGTTGAAGCGTTTCCTCGGATCCCTTATCTCGTCGAGGGGCTGGGGCATGAGTATCGCCCTGATCTTCGTGGACATTGGCCCCTCCTTGCCGCCTATGACGATGGTGTCCTCGGCCCTCAGGACGCCGTCGTAGATTATGGCGTTGAGGGTGGTGCCGAGGCCGACCTCCTCCCTGACCTCTAGGACCGTGCCGAGGGCCGGCCCCTCCGTCACGGTTAGCTTGTCCTGCATGTACTGCTGGGTGAGGCCTATGAGTACCGCGAGCAGCTCACCTATCCCCTCGCCCGTCTTGGCGCTAACGGGGACTATCGCTATATTCTTCGTGAAGTCTCGGACCCTGTCGAAACGTTCGGAGCTGAAGCCCAGCCTGCTCAGGTTCCCCATCATGCCGTAGAGCCTGTTGTCGAGGTCCTCCTTGACGAGCTCTTGCTGGGTCGCGTAGGACTGGAGGAAGAGGGTGTTTTCCTTTGGCCTCCAGCCTTCTATGCGGTCGATCTTGTTCGCCGCGACGATGAACGGCGTCTTCTTGGACTTGAGGATGTTGATCGACTCGTATGTCTGGTTCTCGAAGCCGTGCATGACGTCGACGACGAGGATGGCTATGTCGGCGACGGAGCCGCCTCGCCTCCTGAGGTTTGCGAATGCCTCGTGGCCGGGTGTGTCGACCACAAGCAGCCCCGGTATCTTTATGTCGACCTTGAGCTCTTTGCCGAGCTGCTGGGTGATGGCTACGAGGGTGTCGAACGGGAAGAAGCTGGCTCCTATCTGCTGCGTCATGCCGCCGGCCTCCCTGAGCTGGACCGCGGTGCCCCTGATCTTGTCGAGGAGGCTCGTCTTCCCTGTGTCGACGTGGCCGAGCATGCAGACTATGGGCTGACGGATAGGCATAACGCAGCACCCGTCTTCATGAAGAAGGGAAACGTCTAATTAATCTATCCATGTTATTCAGCGGTGACCAAAAGGGGGAGAAAAACGGGTCTTGGGGCCTAGGCTATGCTGATGCCGGTCTGCGCGTTCACCTTCTCGGCGACCGGCCTGTTCAGCATCGCCTGCTGGAGGCTCAGAGGCTTCACCTTCTGGAAGGCTGCCTCGAAGTGGCGGAGCCCTATCCTGAGCTCCTCCCTGTGCTTCTTCGCCTCCTCGGGGTCGGGGTACTTGCCGAGGTGCTCGTTTATGGCGATCATGGAGGCGGCGCCGCAGACGGCCGCGATCTCTGCACCAGTGTAGGTCTCGGTCTCCTCGGCGAGTTTGTCTAGGTTGACCTCTTCGGCCAGGGGCTTGCCCCTCGTGTGTATCCTGAAGATGATCTTCCTGGCTTCAAGGTCTGGCAGCGGGATGTAGAGCATTCTGTCGAACCTTCCGGGCCGGAGGAGGGCGGGGTCGACCATGTCGGCGCGGTTCGTGGCTCCGAGGACGACGACGTCCTTCAGGCTCTCCAAGCCGTCTAACTCGGTGAGTATCTGGCTCACCATTCTCTCTGTGACGCCCGAGTCGCCCAGGCTGCTCCCACGGGACGGGGCGATGGAGTCGACCTCGTCCAGGAACACGACGCATGGCGCCGCCTGGCGGGCCTTCCTGAAGACCTCTCGGACGCCCTTCTCGGACTCGCCGACCCACTTGCTGAGGAGCTCAGGCCCCTTGACGCTGATGAAGTTAACGCCGCTCTCCGTGGCGACCGCCTTAGCGAGGAGCGTCTTCCCCGTGCCCGAAGGGCCATATAGGAGGACGCCCTTCGGCGGCTCGGCGTCTGCGTAGTCGAAGACCTCTCGGTACTTGAGCGGCCACTCGACGGCCTGCCTGAGCTCATTCTTAGCTTCCTCGAGGCCGCCGACCTGGTCCCATCTGACGTTGGGGACCTCGACAAGCACCTCGCGGAGGGTGCTCGGGTGAACCTCCCTGAGGGCGTCCTCGAAGTCCGGCATCGTCACGTTGATCTTGTTCAGTATCGACGCAGGTATACTCGTCTCCGTGAGGTCGATCTCGGGCAGCACCTTCCTGAGCGCGCCCATCGCGGCCTCCTTGCATACGGCTCCAAGGTCTGCGCCGACGAAGCCGTGGGTCCTGTCCGCTATCTCGTCGAGCTTCACGTCCTTCGAGAGGGGCATCCCACGGGTGTGTATCTGGAGTATCTCGAGCCGCCCCCTCCTGTCGGGCAGCCCTATCTCTATCTCCCTGTCGAACCTGCCGGGGCGGCGGAGCGCGGGGTCTAGGGCGTTGGGGCGGTTGGTGGCGCCTATGACGACGACCTTGCCCCGTGCCTCGAGGCCGTCCATGATGTTGAGTAGCTGGCTGACTACCCGCTTCTCGACCTCGCCTGAGACTTCCTCACGCTTCGGCGCGATGGAGTCGATCTCGTCTATGAAGATGATGCTGGGGGCGTTCTCCTGAGCCTCCTTGAAGACCTCTCGGAGGCGTTCCTCTGACTCGCCGTAGAACTTGCTCATGATCTCGGGTCCGCCTATGCTGTAGAAGTTGGCGCTTGTCTCGTTGGCTACGGCCTTGGCTAGGAGCGTCTTGCCGGTTCCGGGTGGACCGTGGAGCAGGACGCCCTTGGGGGCCTCGACGCCGAGTCGCTCGAATATCTCTGGGTGCTTGAGGGGAAGTTCAATCATCTCGCGGACCTTGCTGATCTCCTTGCCGAGGCCACCTATGTCCTCGTAGCTCACTTTGGGGATGCCGCCCATGGCGGGCTTCGGTCCCTTCTCGTTGAAGACGATCTCAGTGTCCCTGCCGATTATTACTGCGTCGGCCGGTGGAGTCGTCGCGGTGACGACGAGGTCGACCCTCCTCCCCATGATGTTCAGGGGGATTGTCGAACCCTTCGAGACGACCCTGCCCTCTAGCGCCTCGGCGAGGTAGCCCTCGCCGCCCTGGATGCGGAGTGGCTCGGTTGGGTAGAGGGTCAGCTTCTCTGCCTGCCTCGCCTCTATCTTCCTTATGGTGGCCTTGTCGTCGATGCCCGCACCGGCGTCGTTGCGGATTATGCTGTCGATCCTGATGAGGCCGCGGTTGTAGTCCTCCATCTGGCCGGGCCAGAGGAGGGCGTACCCTTTCTTTTTGCCCGCGATCTCGATTACCTCGCCGGCCCTCCATCCGAGCCTCTTGACGAGCTCAGGGTCGACGACGGCTATGCCTCTGCCCACCATGTTCGGCGGAGCCTCGGCTACTCTTAGAGTGATTTTATCCATGTCCTATCCTCCATGACCTGAAATTTTGAATGAAAAAATGGGGTTCTACTTCACCTTGACGCTGGTGCCCTTCTTCTCCGGCGCCTTCTGCCTGATGACGAGCTCCAGGATGCCGTTGTTGTATGAGGCCTCCGCGGTCTCGGGGTCTATCTTGACCGAGAGCGGCACCTCCGCCTTGTACGGCTTGCCGTCGTGGTTGGAGGTTATGCTCACGTGGTCCTCTGTCGCGTTGACATCCATGCTCTCCTTGTCGGCGCCGGGCATCTCGGCGACGATCTTGACGGTGCCCTCCTTCTCGTCCACCGAGACGTCGACGAGGGGCTCCCTGGCTCCGACTGTGAGCTGACCCCTCTCGAACGGCTTGACGTTGCCGAACTCCCTGATCACGGGTTTTCCGTCTGCCCCCTGGGTCAGCTGGAAACCGTAGTAGTACGTGTTCTCGGGGAGCTCAGAGGGGTCGATGTTCCGGAGGTTCTCGAACATCTTCTCGGCCCACTCGTCCATGCCCCATGAGTCGTCGAACATCCTGTCGAAGAAGCTTCTCCTCCTTCTCCAAGTCATATTTTTCACCGAAGAAGGTGAAGGCATAGCTTCTTTATAAATATTATCACAAATTGTCATAAATTTGACAGATGTCTGGCTTGATCTACCCCTCTTCGCCCTGAATCGGCGAGGCTCAAAGGATCGAAGAGGCGCTACCCGGGGCAACTTTTCAGTGCGCCAGATATCCTTCAGAAAGTCATAAATTTTATATCACCCGGTTCTCCCTGCTCTCAACGGTATGTCGGGAAGGTCGACGGTCCAGGAGGCGGTGCGCGTCATCATCACCCGCAACCCCTACCTGTACCGCGGCATGAGGATGAGGGTGATCAACTACAGCGCCGTCGCCAGGTACATCAGGGAAGAGGTGGAGTCCATCTCGGGCGCTGACGTCGACCCCAACACCATCGTCACAGCCATCATGAGGCTGAGCAACACACTGGAGGGGCTGATGGAGGAGGAGACTGCGAGCCCCCTTAAGGGGAGCAGGCTCAACCTCGTCACGGGCATCTCCGAGATCACCGTCGTCGCATCACCCTCAAGACACGGGGAGATCATCAACAAGATCGTCTCCACGGGCGACTTCGACTCCTACAGGTTCAGCATCCACCAGTTCTCCAACGGCATCAAGGTGATAACCAACTCGCCCCACGCCGAGAAGGTGAGGGAGGAGCTCGCAGGCTACCAAGTCGACGTCAGCGGCGACTACGCGGAGCTCCACGTCAGGCTCCCCCAGGGCGCGGAGGCGAGGCCAGAGAGCAAGGCGCTGGTCATGGATACACTGAGCCAGAACGGCGTCCACCCGGTCGACGCCTTCTTCACGGAGAACGACGTGAGCCTCATCGTGAGGGAGGAGGAGGCGTCCAGGGCCTTCGACGTCCTCAGGTACCTGTCTGGCTGACGGCCCCGGCGCCTTTCTCGCCCTTCTTCACGAGGAGCAGCACGAGGCATACGCCCGCCATTGAGAGGACGGCGGATAGCTGGAAGACGGCCCTTAGCCCCCAGCCCTCGGCCACGACTCCTAATAGCAGGGGGCTGAGGACGCCGCTCACGTTGCCGAAGGTCGAGAAGGTGCCTATCGCGGCGCCCCTGCGGTCCGGCGGCGCCTCCTGGGTGACGTAGATGTTCCCGGAGGTCAAGTAGACGCCGTAGGCTAAGCCCTGGACGCCGAGGAGGAGGCAGACTAGGAGGAGCTGGTCCGTGAATGTGACGAGGAGGAGCATCGAGGCCGAGAGGGCGAGGCCGAGCGCCATCAGCCTGAGGACGCCCACCCGCCTTGCGTAGGCGCCGGTCGGGAACCTTATCACCGTCGAGGATAGGCCACGGACGGTGAAGCCGAGGCCGACCTCCGCCTCGTTCAGCCCCATGAATCCGCCGAGGAGGGGGAAGAAGGTGGAGAGGGACGAGAACATGAGGGAGTTGACGAAGTTGGAGACCCCGGCGGCGAGTATCCTCGTGTCCGAGAGGACCTCCCTGAGCCCCGACCTTCTGGAGCCTTCCGCGTGGCTGGGTCCACCCCTCGCCCCACCGGGGACGAACAAGAGGAGGACCAGGCCGACGGCCGCTAGGCCACCGCTCACGTAGAAGGCGACATAGTACCCCCAGGCGCTTGAGGTGAGGCCGCCCAAGAGGGGCCCCGCCGTGAAGCCGAGCCCCATGGTCGTCATGTATACCCCCTGCGCGAGGTTCCTCCTGCTCGCCGGCGCCAGCTCCGAGACGTAGACGAAGCCTATGGAGAAGGTGGAGCCCATCGCGACGCCGAGGAGGAGCCTGGCTGGGAGGAGGTGCTCGGCCGCCGTGGAGAAGGTGTACATGATGGGGACGACGACCATGAGGGCGTAGCCCATCATCATCACCCCCCTCCTGCCGATCCTGTCTGAGAGGCTGCCTATGGGCACCGAGAGGAAGATCATGGCGAGGCTCGACGCTGCGGCGAAGACGCCTATCATTGGTAGTGAGGCGCCGAGCCCCTGAGCGAACGAGGGGAAGATGGGTATGGGCATGCTGTGGCTGGCGTCGGCGAAGAAGATGACGAGGCAGACGAGCAGGGCGCCCTTGAGGCCCCTCCTCTCCGCCGCGTCCAGCTCCTCGAACATCGACCCTTGATCCGTCTGTTACGGTTATGAAGCCTTTCCCGGC
>CAZVMI010000062.1:0-1668 GCA_964628365.1 uncultured Candidatus Bathyarchaeia archaeon
AGCGCGCCGATCAGCCACACCCTGATGCAAGCGGTGTCGGTCTCGATGTCGATGTAGATGAGTCTTTCACTGTGGAACTCGCGGGGCTCGCGCGCGCATGACGCCGCATGGACTACCCGGCTGAAGGAGGATTTACCTTTTACTATGATTCCACTGACTCGTACGGGACTTTAAGAGCCTCTTCTTGAGAATTATCTTCTCCATATATCTCTTCGGTTTCCTCGTCTTTGGTTTGTCCTGGGCAGCAACCATCAATCGCGTTCATTTTAAATGAATAGAGACGTGAATTTAATCGTTCCCAAAACCTTTTCCCTCGTCATCTAAGCTGCGCGCTCGATGTGCTAACTAATTTGAGCTGAGTAACACCGTATCTCTTTTGTTTGGAGAACATGAGTCATGACGGGGATCCTGCATCTTCAGAGACCGGCCCCGTTCTCTTCAGAAGGGCGTTAACGGCATCGGCGAGGTCTTCGCACGCAACACGACGAACTTCTGCCGAGTCATCTATCTGTGAAGCGGTTTCAAGCCTCTCGATCTCTCTCTTATTATTCGCGATCTGGTTAAGAATCTCTAGCTTCCTGCGCTCGTAATCCTCTCCAAGACTCACTTCCTCGGCAGCGAAAGATCTTTCCGACTCCTCAAGCTCCTTCTTCGCTGAGGTTAACCTCAGGGTTGCCTCTCCCTCCCTCTGGGCTTTGGTCTTCCTTGAGATGCCTCTGAGGAAACCGGCCCGCGTATGAAGTATGCCGTCTAACTCTCCCTGAAGCACCTCAACCCTATCCATAAAAGGTTTGATTGTGTGTTCTTTCCGGTCCGTGAACTCATTCATCTCAGCGACGTGTTCTTGCTCATTCTCTAGGAGCATGTTTTTTGATCTGAAAAGGCTTCGAACTGCTTCTACCCGCGATGCTTCTCTGAGCCGTTTATCATTCAGGGCAGATTCAATGTTCGAGAATATCCGCGAACGTTCCTCTCTGAACTGGTCGTCCAAGGTGACCACTTGACTCGATTCAAGATCGGTTAGAACGGTTTGCAGGTTCATGAGCCATCGATCGAAGTGTTCACTGAATGGAGCCGAAGCGAATATCTGGTCGCCGAGGCTGCGTAAACTGTTGAGGGTTCGGCTGACGACTTCCTCCTGGGATGGAACGCTCCGCTTCTCTGAATAGGTTTCGATCAGTCGCGGCTTTTTTGACCTGGTTTTCGACTTAGCCCTCTTAGGTCTACTAAAGCCTCTAGGCGTCTTAGATCTCGGTTGGAACCCCATGGTTCAAGCTATCTACCTCAGAGTATTTATCTTCTGAAACTCAATCGAAGGGTCTAATTTTCCATCTGCTAAGCTTGAGAGGGCGCGCGCGATGCCTTAACTTCTTTCATGCACCCGCAGAAATTGAATGGCCTCGGAACGCATAGGCAGGTTCATGAGGCGCACCAGAAAATAGGAACATATCGAAGTGCCGCCGTCATGGGATTAAATAGATATCATCTGATCCTCGTCTCGGTAGCCCTGATCGCTGCACTCGGCGTCGTCATCTGGCTGAAGATGCCGTTCCTGCCCGAGCAGCTGATTAAGAGCCCAGCCGACGCCTTAGATGAACGGATAGTGAAGACCCCGCCGGGGAGCAGCCCGGAGAGCCGCAGGGACCTGCTTCTCGGCTTCGACGACTT
>CAZVMI010000062.1:1768-7960 GCA_964628365.1 uncultured Candidatus Bathyarchaeia archaeon
GACTACTACGAGCTCGCCCCGCAGAGCCGCGTCATGATTCCCCTCCATCTCCACGAGCTCGGCCACGGCAGGGAGATCCTCGACTACGCCATGTTCAGTAACGCCCTCGGACAGGAGCGGGACGGCGACCTCTGGCTCAGCCATATGACGCCTCAGGATACAGGGATGCGCTACGTCCCCCTTGTCTGGGGTGAGAGCGTGGAGATGAGTATTAATCCGTGAGCGCGCTCAGATTAAGATAAAGCATTCGAATAAACTCGGCTTTTCTCTTTAAATCATCCTCATGAAGCGACGAATGAGCCTGAACCACGCGCGCCGTAAAGTATCTTCACTAGTTGTACCTCGTCGTTGAGGACTACTTCAATCCGTTTATCATGATGCTGATGCGTTTGACCCGCGCGCACGGCGCGCTCAGATGCCTTTCTGAGTTGAGTATTTACAAAACGCATATTGGGTAAACTGTTTTAGTTGCCCGTAAAAGCGCGCGCGGGCCGCCTAATAACGGTACTAGTGGCGGGTCACGTTCACTTCTTAATCTTAAAGAGCTTGGCGCTTGTCTCGCCGAGTATTCTAGATTTATACCTGGCCTCGACACCCTTCATGCCCCTGATCACGGGGATCGCGTCGTAGTCCCCCATATCCCATGGGAAATCGGTACCGAAGAGGACGTTCCCCACCCCCATCGAGGAAACGAGGTACTCTAAGGCCACCTCCGAGTGTGTGATAGTATCATAATACATCCTGCTGACATAGCAGCTCGGCAGCACCTTGATATTCGCCTTGGGCTCAGGCCTCACCTCATAGCCATGGTCGAACCTCCCGATCTGGTACGGCCAGAATCCTCCGCCGTGACACCAGCAGAAAATGAGCTTCTTGAACTTCTCGAGCACGCCGCCGAAGACGACGCTCCCGATGGCGAGCGTCGTCTCCATGGGGTTTCCCACTATGTTGCCCAGGTAATACCTCCTCATCCTCTCCGCCCCCGCATTGTTGACCGGGTGCACAACGATAGGCGTCTCCAGCCTCTCCGCCTCAGCGTAGAACGGCATCAACTCCGGCGAGTCGAGGTTCCTCCCCGCCACATTCGTCCCGATCTCCACGCTCGTGAAGCCCAAGTCCTTCACGGCGCGGTTCAGCTCCCCAACCACAGCCTTCGGTTCCTGGAGCGGCACCGTCGCACACCCTACGAAGCGATCAGGGTGCCCCTCGACCATGCTGGCAATCGCGTCGTTCTGTGCCATAGCGATCGCCAGACCCGCTTCGGGTGGCGCTTCGTAGCAGAAGTTCCCAGGCGTAACCGAGAGGATCTGAACGTCTACCCCCATCTCATCCATCAGCTTTAGCCGCTCGGGGGTGTCGTAGAATTCCCTCATGGGCTCCATGGGCCCACTCGATCTCCCCCCGGTGACTATGAAGCTCTTCCCACCCTCGACGCTGAGCTGCGGCGCATACTTCTTATACCGATTGCCGATCCCCGCTAGTGCCTCCCTAGCGAAGACGTGAGCGTGCATATCCGCTATCAATGAGACCAAAGAAGAGGGACACGGCGTGGGATAAAACAGCTACCAGCCGAGCCAAATCAGAGGGGCCCATTCGCACGTGCGACCTCCCGCGTCAGGATGTAGCACTCGTGTATGAGCGCTCGCGCCTCTACTTGGCGAAGAGGGCTTTACCATGTCAACATAGGAACGCACGGTTAAAACAAAATATTAATTGGCATGTACCTTTATTTATCATCAAATGTTTGGATTCAATGGTAAAATCTTAAAAGTTGATTTAAATTCCCAAAAAATCGACGTAGAGGTTCTTGATGAGAAATTTTACAGGAAATATCTAGGCGGCCGTAACTTCGGGTTATATTATCTAACAAGGGAGATGAGCCCAAACATTGATCCCCTTTCGCCAGAAAATATCCTCGTATTTGCTACAGGTGTCACCACTGGCGTTCCTCTCACTGGGTTTTGTAGGCACAGTGTAGTCGCCAAATCACCCCTTACGAACGGTTTCGGCGAGGCCGAAGCCGGTGGTTTCTGGGGGGCGGAACTAAAGTTCGCTGGCTTCGATGCTGTCGCGATTAAAGGCGCTTCACCAAAACCAGTCTACTTATGGGTACATGATGGTGAAGCGGAGATACGGGACGCCTCAGGATTGTGGGGGCAATTAACTAAGGACACACAAAAAGCTATCCGTGAAGAATTGAAGGACCCGTTAGTAAGGGTCGCACAAATCGGCCCCGCCGGAGAGAAACTCGTAAGATACGCGTGTATAATGAATGATTTGAAATATGCCAACGGAAGAAGCGGCCTCGGAGCCGTCATGGGCTCGAAGAATTTGAAGGCCATCGCCGTACGCGGGCATAATAAACTCGAGTTTAAGGACCCGGAAAAAATAAAGGAACTCGCAAAGTGGCACAGCGAAAACTGGCTTAAACACCCTGGAGCCTTGGCTAGGAGCAGGCTTGGGACCTCAGACGGGTTGCTCGCCATGAATGCGGATGGTATTCTACCTACAAGAAACTTCTCGAAAGGATCATTTGACCACGCTGAGGATATCTCCGGCGAAAAAATGAAGGACACCATCCTGATCGGAACGGAGGGTTGCTACGCGTGCTCGATTAGATGCAAACGCGTAGTGAAAGGCAAGCCACCCTATGAGACGGATCCAAATTATGGCGGCCCGGAGTACGAGACCATCGCTGCATTTGGCTCTCTGTGCGAGGTTAGTGACCTAAACGCGATATCATACGCCAACCAACTTTGCAACGCATACGGAATGGACACTATCAGCGCCGGATGTACGATTGCTTTTGCCATGGAGTGTTTCGAGAATGGTGTACTAACAAAGGACGAGACCAGCCATATCGATCTAAGATTCGGCAATACCGAAGCGATGGTGAAATTGGTTGACATGATAGCTAAGAGGGAAGGCTTAGGTGACATCTTAGCTGAGGGTGTTATGAGGGCTTCTCAACGCATAGGGAAAGGCTCAGAAAAATATGCTATGCATGTGAAGGGGAAGGAGGTCCCCATGCATGAGCCTAGGGGTAAGACGGGTCTAGCACTACAATACACGCTCTCACCGTCAGGCGCTGATCACATGCAGGCCGCACACGACCCAGTCTTCCAAGCAAATGTAGAGAACATAAAACCACTGGGCATAATCGAGCCGGTGGATAGGTTAAGCCTAGGACCAGATAAGGTGAGGCTGTTCAAGTATCTTCAGCTGTGGTGGAATCTACTTGACTGTCTGTGTGTCTGTAAGTTCGTTATTGCACCTCACGGCGCTGGAGTATTCAAAATTAATCATTTAGTTGACATCGTCAATGCAGTAACTGGTTGGAACACTAGCCTCCTTGAACTCATGATGGCTTCGGATAGGTCGATCAGTTTGGCGAGGGAGTTCAACCTAAGGGAAGGATTCACCAAAGAAGACGATCAGCTCCCCATGAGGTTCTATGAACCTCTAGAATTTGGGCCGAGAAAAGGGGCGAGGATATCAGAGAGAGATTTGAATGAAGCCATATCAATCTATTATGGAATGATGGGGTGGGATAGAACAGGTAAACCTGAAACAGTGAAACTTCAAGAACTAAGTCTCTTCTGATGCGCGCGAGTGAGATTATAGGGAGGCTCCACGCCCTCAGCCGTCTCAAGTGACAGAAGATTGACCTCGAAATGCTCGAGAGGAGGCCCGCCGCCTTCGCCGCGCGTGGGCTCAACCCCCCACTATGGGTGGGGCGATCACGACCATGTCTCCGTTTTTCAGCTCCGTGTCGAAACCTCTCAGGCTGTGAACATTGACTCCGCCCACGAAGTAGGTGAGATAGTCCGTGGGCTCACCGCCCTCGCCGAGCATATAGACTGAAAGGGGTTTCCCATACCGCTCCGCCAGAGCATGGATGAGCTCCTTCACGGTGGAACCTGTTAGTAAGATGATGACTTCGCTCCTCTTACCGGTCGCCTCCCGGGCCGCTGCGTAGTACTTGACCTCGACATCCACCCTGAATCAGGTCCTCCTATGTTAGCCGGCTTAGTTCAACGGAGATGGGGGATCACGGAGTCCAGGCCTAGTTCCTTCAGCGTCTCCTTCGATGGGACGCCGGTGTCGGGGTCCCAGCCCATCAGCCTGTAATAGTTGGCGAGCATCGCGTCCCAGTGGGGCACGATGCTGGTCCCTGCCGTCGGGCCGTCCAGGGGCGTCGAGCCATAGCGTTTCGACGGCCTGTCGAGTTCCTTGCCTATTCCTGCCCTCAGGTTGAAGGCTTTCATGAGGTTGACCGCCCTTAGCCCAACTCTCTTTCCCTCCTCAGCCGTGAAGTCCCAGCCCGTGGCCGAGGAGACGGCTTCGGCGATGAGCGATGCGTTCATCCTAGTGTTGAAGCGGCATGTGCCGACGCTGTCCTCGAACTCCATCAGGCCCTTGGTCGTGGCTACCTCCGTGGAGACCTTGACGGGGTCGCTGGGTCCCTGGGCTCCTGGGCTCATGGCGCTCATATGTGTCTCTATCGTGCCTGTGCTGGAGACGCAGGTGTCGAACATCTCCGCCCACCTCGTCCTGTGATCATGCCCCCTGGGGGAGTTGCCCTTCAGCGTGTATATGGCCAAGTCCGTGGCCATGCCACCCATCTTCTCTGAGGCGAGTTTCACGCCCTCAGCCAGGAGGTCGCCGAATCCCCGACGGTGCGCGACCATCTCAAGCAGCTCTTTTATGGCGTCCACGTTGCCCCAGTTCAGCTGCAGCCCGCCGGTGTCCTCCTCCGTGATCAGGCCTTTCTCGTAGCATTCCATGAGCCAGCCCGTCAGCCACCCCGCCTCGTTGTTCTCAAAGCCAAGCCTATCAGTTAGGCCCGAGAGCATCATGGCTGCCTCCACGTCCTTGTTCCCGACCACGGGCCCCCACGCGGCCATCTGCTCGTATTCTGGTTCCTCCACGACGCCTGCGTATGGACCGTCGGGAATCTTCATCATGGTGCTGTGCAGGAGCCTGCAGCCCCAGCACGGGGCCCTTCCCACCTGATATTTTGTCCGTATCGCCTCGGCACCGAAGGCGTCCAGCTCCTCCTGGGGTATATTCCATATGTTGGTGGTATAGTTCATTATGGGGAGGGAGCCGGACCCTGACTTGTAGCTCGTCTCGACCCCTCCTATGGTCCCATTGAACCACTCCACCTCCTTGTACATCCTCTGCGAGACATCCCTGAGCCTATCAGGCTCCGCCACCTCTACCTCCCCCTTTCGGAAGGCGATTACGGCCTTGACGCGTTTCGAGCCGAGGACAGCCCCGGTTCCATTGTGTGAGGCCGAGTGGCCGTGATCCACGAAGGCGCCTGCCCACCTCACCAAGTTTTCGCCCGCGGGCCCAATCGAGAGAACGCTCGCCTCATGACCCTTAACCCCGTGTGCACGACGAAGCGCGTCAGCGACGTCGTACGTGTCGAGACCCATGAAGGGGGCTGCGTCGATGAGCTCAGCGGAGCCCTCCCTCAACACTAGGTACCTCCACTCCGGGGAGGTGCCCTGGATTATTATGCCGTCGTAGCCCGAGAACCTCATGTACGCCCCGAACAGGCCGTTGGCCTGGACTGATGTCGCACCCCCGGTCAGTGCGCCCTTGGTAACTATGGTTATGGTCCCCGACCCGCCTACGGCGGTCCCGCCGAGGGGGCCGCTCGCTATGATCACCCTGTTCGCCGGGTCCGACCAGTCTGAGTCGGGTGGGACCTCCTCGTACAGTATCTTTGAGCCCATCCCCACCCCTCCAAGGTATTTCCTCTGTGTTGCTTCGTCGAAGACCTGGTCCCCTAGTTTTCCTTCGGTGAGATCAACCCGGAGATATTTGCCTGCGAATCCTTTCAAGAAGATTCCTCCCTGAATCCGATTACTATCCTGAGTACTAATTGTATTAAGGTTGTACGTATTTAGGTATGTATTTAGCTCATGAAATTGATTCTCCCATATTTGGTGCTCTTTCAGCGAAATAAGCTTGAATCCTGGAGCTTCCCCTATCCTCATCGAACGCGTAATCCAAGCCCAAAAAGGTCTCCTTTTCACGTTTTAAGCCTGTTTCTAAGTTATTGATAAACACGAACTAAATACATACGTTGAAAAGAATATTTGCGCCTGTCGTGATGCTAACTCAATTAACTTATCCTTTTTGGGCCTTTTCATCCCGTATCAGGTCTAAGATTATTTT
>CAZVMI010000063.1:0-7753 GCA_964628365.1 uncultured Candidatus Bathyarchaeia archaeon
GGCCGTCAGGTCCTGAAGCACTCTGGCTGGAACTCCTTGAAGCCGTCGGGGAAGTCCCATGGGTCGACGACGAAGTCCAGGACCGCGGGGACGCCTTCCCTGTTCTGCCTGAGAGCCATCTCAAGCGCCGGCCTGATCCCCTCGGGCTTGGTCACCCTGACGCCCCAGCAGCCGGACGCCTCCGCGACGGCCGCGAAGTCCGGCTGAGCATCGAAGTCGACGGCGATGTACCGCTCGTCGTTCGCCCTTTCGTGGAGCTTAATCCAGCCTAAGCTGAAGTTGTTCAGCACTATCCAGGTGACGGGGGCGTTGTACTGTACTGCGGTAGGCACCTCCTTCATGAACATCTGGAAGGCGCCGTCTCCGGTCGTGCAGATGATGTTCCTGTCAGGAGCGGCGAGCTTCGCGCCGATGCAGCCCGCGACTGCGAAGCCCATGCAGGTCTGCTCCGCCGGTGCGATGCAGCCGTCAAGGCTCAGGACCCTGTAGTAGGGCCAGTAGTAGCTCCAGAGGTCCTGCGAGCCATTCTCGTTCACAAGCACCGTGCCCGGACCGAAGACCCTCTCTGCCTCATGAACGATTCTCCTCGTCTTCAGAGGCTTCGACGAGGCCCTGCACTCCTCCTCTACCTCGCCGAGGAAAGCCTCCTTCGCCTCGAGAACTCCCTTCACCCGTGGCATCTCGGCGAATGGCTTCCTCACGACCATGGAAGACAGAGCATCTAGGAGGTCCACGAGGAACAGCTTGACATCCGCGACGACTGCGACGTCAGGCAACCAGTTCCTGCCGAGCTCAGAGGGGTCGATGTCGACCTGGATCAGGCTCGCACCCTCGGGGTAGTAGCGCCAGGCGGCTGTCTGGAACTCCTCGTTCCTCGAGCCGAGGGAGATCAATAGGTCGGCGTCCTGGTAGACATCGCGGCCCACCCTTGTCCTGTAGAGGCCGACCTGCCCGACCGAGAGCGGGTGATCTTCCGGGATGATCCCCCTGCCGCTCGGCGTCGTCATGACCGGTATCCCTAGAAGCTCAGCCAGGGAGGCGACCTCGCGCGAAGCGTTGGAGTAGAGGGCACCGCCGCCGGCGACCATCACCGGCCTCCTCCTCGAGAGGAGCAGGGCCGCAGCCTCCCTAACCGCCTCGGCGTCAGGCCTCACCCTGGTGAAGGGCAGCGAGGGCCTATAATTCCCAAGCTCAGCCATCGACTGGCCGACGTCAAACGGGACCTCGATGTAGACGGGCCCGGGCTTCCCGTTGACGGCGAGGGTGAAGCCTCTCCTGACCGCCCAGGCGGCCCTGTCGGCTGAGGGAAGCCTGAACCCCCACTTGGTTATCGGCCTCAGCATCTCCATCTGGGGCGCCTCCTGGAAAGCTCCCTCCCCCTCGTGGGCCAGCGCCGCCGATCCGCCGAGGGCGACCATTGGGACGCAGCCAGAGTAGGCCTCCAAGACGCCGGGGATGAGGTTAGAGACCCCAGGCCCCGGGCTGGCGAAGCAAACGCCTGGCCTCCTCCTCAACTTGGCGTAGGCCATAGCCATGAAGGCGCCCGACGCCTCGTGGCGCACGAGTACAGGCTTGATGTCCGTGTCGTATAGGGAGTCGTACAGTGCGGCCGGGTGGCCGGGCAGGCCGAAGACGTGCCTCACGCCCTCCCTCCGCATTGAGTCGACTACGATGTCCCAGCAGCGCTTCTCGACCAAGTATGTGACCCGTTAAGGGATCGGGCCGTTGAAGTTTAAAAGGTGGGGTAGTCTACTTGGCTTCGTCTTTCTCGGGGCTCTCTTCATCGTCGGCGTCCTCGTCGTCTTCCTCGTCGCCCCCGCCGTAGATGAACTGGAGGTCGTCGAAGTTGAGCTTCTCGCCCGCGGCCATCTTCCTAAGCGCCTCCTGTTGGAGCTCCTCCATGCGGGCCCTGACGTCCGCCTTGCGCCTCTCGCCCACACGCCTCTCTGCGGCAGAGTAGCCTCCCCTCAGCTCATGTATCTGGACCATGACCGCATCCAGCTCCTCCCCGGCCTTCCTCGCCTCGGTGACGGCCTCAACGAACCTGGCGTGGGCCTGGTCGGCCCTCTCGTGCTCTTCATCTGCCTTCCTGTGAAGGAGGAGCATAGTCTCGTGGTGCTCCTGCCCGCCCTCCCTCAGCTTGTTCATCTCGTCCCTGATCGCTCTGATCTCCATCTCGGTAGCCTTGGCGTCGGCTGTGAGCTCTAGGGTCGCCTCCTCCCTGCGTGGGAGCTGCTTGAACTCGCTGAGCCTCTCCCTCAGCTCCTGGGCGCGGCTCACGAGCTCGTCCTCCCTGTCGAGCATCTCGCGGGTCGGCGTCGTCATGATGCTCCACTCGACGCTGTTGAGGTCCCGTTCGACCCTACGCCTCACCGGAACCTGCTTGTACTCCTCGTCGAGCCTCTCCTCGACGCCGGCGAGCCTCCTCCGCTTCTCATCCAGCTCCTCGTAGAGGGGCTGGAGGTTCGCCTTCACCTCGGCTACCCTGGCGTTGATCCTATCTCGCTCGTCGCGGTGCTTCCCCGCCTCCTCCCTAAACTTCCTAACGGAGTCGTTTATGCGGTCACGCTCGTCCCGCCACTTGTTGACCTGCTCGATAAGGGCGCTCCTCTTGCTCTGCAGCTCCTTCGCCTTGGACTCGAGCTCGTCTAGCCTTCGCTCGTCAGCTGACATCCCAGTATCTGCACCACGTGCTCTATGGTCTCCGACGCTTACGCCCTAACCAAAGGCATCAACCAGTTGAAAAATACATCGGCTGCAGGCAATCTTGAAAGGACGTCGTTGAGTGGAAAGTCGGACGCCTATAGCCTAAAACCCGCGAAAATTTCCGATGCCTGACCGGACTCTCTCACCCTAGTTAACCTTTTATACCTATAAAGCGAAAGTTATGATCCCCGTACTTTCACCTTTTATTGAAAGATAATGGGGTCCTGGGGGGTACGATTGGGGGCATTCATCGGTCTGACCGCGTCTTACCTCGCGCTTGTCTTCGGCTGCCTCTTCTTTCTCTACGCCATCAAGTACTATGCCTCGACGATCTTGGCCCTCGGCGCCCTCGGAAGAGAGAAAGTCGCTGAGAGCGATCCTCGTGCCTCCACTGGTGACGGCGGGCGGGACGAGCCCTTCGTCTCCATCCACCTCCCCTTCTACAACGAGGTGAACGTCGCGAGGAGGGTGATCAAGGCGTGCCTCAGCCTCGACTACGGGAACTACGAGGTCATAGTCGTCGACGACTCGAGGGACGAGACGATAGGCGTCTTAAAGGAGGCGGGGTGGAGGAAGTCAACGCCCGTCGTGAAGTTCGTCCACAGGCGGTACAGGTCGGGTTTCAAGGGGGGCGCCCTCAGCAGCGCCGCAATGTACATGGACCCGAGGGCGGAGTTCGTAGTCGTCTTCGACGCCGACTTCATCCCGCCCCAGGATATACTGAGGCGCTTCGTGAGCCACTTCAGGGAGCACGACCCCTCATACGCTGGCTCCGATTTCCTTCCCGACTATGATGCAGGCGGAGAACGTGGAGGTAAACCGGTCGCCGCCGTCCAAGGATACCAGCTACACCACCTGAATAAAAGCGAGAATTGGGTCACCCGGGGCGTCAGGGCGGAGTTCAGCGGCAGCTACATGGTGGAGCGCGTCGCCGCGGAGCGGTATGGCGGCATGAAGATGATTAGTGGTAGCGTCTTCATGCTCCGCGCCGACGCTCTGAGGCGGCTCGGCTGGGGGACGAGCATCACCGAGGACTGGGAGCTCACCCTCAGGCTCTACCTCGAGGGTTACAGGGTCGTCTACACGCCTCTCATCCAGGCGCCTGCCGAGATACCGACCACCATCCACGCCCTCACAAAGCAGAGGATGAGGTGGGCTGAGGGCCACACATACGCCGTGAAAAGGTACTTCCGGAAGGTGCTGGGCTCCGCTAAGCTGACGACCAGAGAGAAGCTTGAGTTCCTCTACTTCTCACCGTACTACCTCCAGCCCCTATTCCTCCTCGTGGGCACCCTCTGCTGGCTCGTCGCCGAGGTCAGCCACAGGTACCCCGCCTTCTGGAGCCCCGCTTTCGGCTGGAGCCTGATGCTGAGCAACTTCCTCGCCGTGCCACTGATGGGCCTCGCCGGCATCTTCCTCGAGGGCGACCTGAGGGTCGACTGCTCGGGCGTCCTCAGCTTCGTCGCCCTCAGCTACATCATCGCGCCGTTCCAGGCGTACGCGGCGTTGAAAGGGCTTCTCGAGCCGGAGGAGGGGACATGGGTGAGGACACTGAAGACCGGGAGCATCACGGACAGGGTGCTGAGTTTGAAGCTGAGGGGGATCGTGGACTGGGTCAGGCTGAGGAGCAGTCTCCCGCGCTTCGGGTTCGGGGACTTCGTCAAGGCCGTCGTTCATCCCTTCCCAGTTAGGTATGTGCTGATGACGACCTGCATGGTCCTCATGACATTACCGATCTTGACGGGGCTGTCGTCGCTTGGGTTTGGGATTATAGGAGGGTGCGTGATTGGGTAGGTACTACTCGACCCAGGGCTCGGACCTCTACATCTGGGTGACCGGCGAGGATGAGCTCATAGACCTGAACGTCTTCCCGCCGGGGCTCAACATCTTCGAGGCTGATTCGGTCTGGAGGTCCTCACAGAGGATAGCCGTCTCGGAGGGGGTCGGCAGAGAAACGCTCGGCGTCGCCGAGATGATACTTAAGCATGCCGACTACGGGGCCGTGGAAGCGGACAGGGATTCACTTGAGGATTACTTCGTCCAAGGAGACGAGAAACTGATCAGAGTCGTCATCCCCGTCGTGCCGATGAGAAGGGCGCAGAGGAAGCGGGCGGCTTCGGTGCAGACTTCATCCAGCCTTCCCACATCACTAGGCGCTTCGTGAGCCACTTCATGGAGCACGACCCTGTCTACACCAACTCCAGCTTCCTCCCCGATTGCGCCGGTTTACTCACTGGATTCAGGCTGTGGAGTTTGTCGTGTACGAGGGCCCTGCTCCCCAGGTTCCTCAGTCTGTTCCTTTGCCTCGGCCTTCTTGCCGAAGCTCATAATAAGGTCTACGAGCTGCTTCTGGTCTACCTCAGCCCGGCTCCTCCAGTCCATATATAGGGTACCGCGCTCGTCCTCGCCGAGGTAACCCTGCTGGATGTAACGGTCTAAACTCATCTTCACCCTCCAGCCTGGGAGCTTCTCCTGCAGAACCTTCTCGACGTCGACGCGGGGCGCCTTCCCCTGCTTGCTGATGATGTAGGCGATGGCCACCGCCAAGCCGGCGATGTCGTCCACGCGCCAGCCGATGGTTTTGGCGGTTTTCTGGTCCATCGAGCCGCGGAGGGTGATATAGTATCTGGCGTCTGCGAGCTGGCCCTGGTTTGGCTCTATTATGGTGGGGTCGTCGAAGACGCGTGTCACCTGCAGGTCGAGGGGCTGGAGCTGCTTGTCGAGTACCTCTAGGACGGACTGCCACTCGGGGCCGAGCTCCTGGCGGAGCTCCCATCCCCTGACGCCCGGGAGCCTGTGGTGCTGGAAGAAGAGGAGGTGTACGGCGTCCCTAGCCTTCCTCGCGTAGGCCGCCTCGCCGCCCTTCACCCTCGGCGCCATCTGCTCCACTCCTCGTAGTCTACGAGAGTCGGAATCGATATCTTCTCGCGCCCCGGCTCCGCCCTGGGCTCGGGGTTGTGGACGAGCTCGGCGTTCTCGCCGAACCGGTCAGTGACTATCTCGGCGTATCCGTAGCCGACCATGAAGCAGGCGAGGTAGCTGCGGATCACGGTCTCTTGGTAGGTGTCGGCGCCTATCCAGTCCCAGTAGCCGATCCTTCCGCCCACACCTGCCTTCTCGCAGAGTTCGCGCCATGAGGCCTCCAGTATCTCGGCGAAGCCCTCCTCAGGGATGATGCCGAGCTCCCTTGCCTCGTCCATGGTGGCGGTGCCGGCCTCGACCTCTGTAACATCCATCGGCCTCCACCTCATGCTCATGGGAAGGAGGTCGGTCCAGTAGACGAGGCTTCCAGCTAGGGTCTTGGCGCTCAGCTGCTCCATCTCGAGGACAGGGTGCCATGACTTGAGGAACGACTCGGCGATGGCGCCGATCTCCATCTTCATCAGTTGCTGGCTGAGGAGGAACGGGTCCTTATAGAGCGTCGTGCTCTGATGCTGGATCCACTCGTCCTGCCGCTTGAGGACGCCTGAGAGTTCGCTGATCGCCTCCGCGTCTGTGCAGAACTCCTGGAGCGACTTGATCTCGGGGTAGTGCTTCCTGATGACCCCGAGGATGTAGTCTATGTCGACGGCGAATGGCTCGACGCTGCCGGCGGTGACCGAGCGGCAGAGGCCTATGATGCTCTGGAGCTCCTCCTGGGCCTGAGTCCTGCTCAACGCTTCTCCTCCTCCACGAGCCGGACCGTCGAGAGGTCCTCCGTCTTGTGCACCATAACTATGTGGATGTCCTTGCCTTTGAATGTGACCTGGCTCGGGGTTATAGCCATGTACTGGTCTGTGGTCCCCTCCATGGTGTTGACGATGAACTCCGAGACTATCTCCTTGTTCTTAGGGTCCATGTGTAGGTCGAACTCGTCCACCGCCCTGAACGGACTGAGGACGTTCTGCTGCAGGGCGAGGAGGAAAGCCATGATGCTCGTACTCCGTTCGCCGCCGCTGTGAGTGTACGGGTCGAGCTTACTAAGCTGTGCCCCATTGAATCCGACGAAGATCTCCAGGCCTGCCTCCTCGATGTCGCTTGAGTTGAGGAGCCTGACCTCGCCGTTCGCCTGGAGTTTGCTGAGGAGGCTCTGGTAGCGGGCGTTCACCTCGTCTAGGAGGTTGTGGATGACCTCACTCCACTTCCTCGTCCGCTCCTCGATCTCGATCATCACCTGGCGGCGGCTCTCGCGGACCTGTTCTACCTTCCCCTGTATCTCCTTGTAGGTCCTGCCGTAGCTGTCGTACATCTCATCGGCGTTCTCCGGGACCTCGGCCATCCCCATGAGGATGCCGCTCGTCTTCCTTATCTCGTTGAGTATGTCGTCAGCGGTACGCCCAGTCTCGACCCTAGGTCCCCTGATGAGGGCCTCAGCCTCAGCGTCTCTGCGCTCGCCGTTGGTCCTGTCGACATCCGCCTTCAGCTCCTCTATCCTCCGCTTCAGCCTGCCCCTACGGTCGCGGAGGAGGGCAAGCTGTATCCGCCCCTCGACATACCGGTCGTTGACGTTGTCTACATTGACCCTGAGAGTCTCCATCTCGTTAGTGACCTTCGAGACCGCCTTCTCCGCCTCCGACAGCTGCTTGATCAGGCTCGATAGGCGGGCCTCAGTCTCCTCCTTCTGCCCCTCGAACTCCTCATCCCAAGCGTCGTAGGTCTCTGACTGAGCCTTCTCCATCTCGTTGAGGAGCTTGAAGTAGTCGTCAAGGGTCGTCGGCCCCGCCCTGAGGCGCTCCTTGAGCGTCTTCGCGGTGAGCTCGAAGCGGCGGCGCTGCTGGCCGGACGAGTTGAGCATCCTGTCAAGGCTGACGAGCCTATCCTTTGCGACGCTTATGGAGTACTCGCAGACTCCCAGCGCCCGTTCTTGCTCTATCCTCAGCTCTATGAGCTGGGAGTAGTCGCCTCGGAGCTTCGCGAGGCTCTCCTCGGAGTCCACGACCGCCTTGCTGAACCTCTGCATCTCCTCTTCTGCTTGATACAGCTCCGCGTCTGCGTCGTCCAGCTCCTGCGCGAGCCCCTGCAGCGCCTTCTCTAGGGCCATGACGCGGCTCCACGCCATCTCGCGCTG
>CAZVMI010000064.1:0-7655 GCA_964628365.1 uncultured Candidatus Bathyarchaeia archaeon
ACATCGACATCGAGACCGACACCGCTTGCATCAGGGTGTGGCTGATCGGCGCGCTAGGGTGTTTAGAAATAGATAACTGGTCAACCTCTTCTTCGTTGAAGGGAGTTTGAACGTTTCACACCTGATACGCGAAGAGCCAGTACCTTTTAAGGAAAACACGGTGTAGCCTTCTTTAGGTGATGGGTTGGCGAAGGCGCTGTCCAACTTGAGGGTCCTAGATCTCTCGCAGCATCTAGCTGGGCCTTTCTGCACGATGCTGTTAGCCGACATGGGCGCTGAGGTCATCAAGGTCGAGCCACCGTGGGGGGACGAGTCTAGGGTGAGCGCCGGCTACGCCAAGCTGGAGGGGCAGAGCAGTTACTTCATGTTCCCTAACAGGAACAAGAAGAGCATCGCGCTCGACCTCAAGAAGGAGAAGGGCGTGGAGGCGCTGAAGAGGCTCACCAGGATCTCCGACGTCGTCGTGGAGAACTTCAGGCCCGGCGTGATGGACAGGCTCGGCATAGGATACGACGCGTTATCCAGGGAGAACCCGGGTATCATATATGCCTCCATCTCCGGCTTCGGCCAGACCGGTCCGTACGCCTCTAGGCCCTCCTACGATATTGTGAGTCAGGCGGCGAGTGGCTGGATGTGGCTTAACAGCCGTGAGCCCCGCGGCCTCGGCAGCAAGGCCTCCCTTACTCCCAGCTGCCTCGCCGGTAGCCCTGGAGACTCCATCCCCGGGACCTTCCTCGCCCTCGGCATCCTCGCCGCCCTCAACCATAGGAACGCCACGGGGAGAGGTCAGAGGATCGACGTCGCCCAGACCGACTCCCTCATGACGGTCGCAGGGTTGGCCTTCACACAGTGCCTGCTGGCAGGGATCACCGCGGAGGAGAGGTCTCGACGGCCATCATCCTCTATACATGGAGTGTACGAGGCGAAGGACGGGTTCGTCGTCGTCAGGGCCACAGCCGAGAAGGACCTGAAGATCCTAGCCGACGTCGTGGGTGTTCAGCCTGACGAGCTGAAGCAATCGTCCACGAAGCTAACCGACTGGTTCAAGTTAAGGACAAGAGACGAGGTATCCCTGCTGCTAAGCGAGAAGATCCCCTGCTCGCCCGTGAGGACGGATGATGAGGTCATCAGAGACCCCAACGTGACCGAGAGAGGGGTTATAATAGAGAAGCCTCACCCGTTAGGCTTCACCTACAGATCCGTCGCGACCGGCATCCAGTTCTCGGAGACGCCGGTGTCCGTCGAAACCCTTCCACCGCTTTTGGGCCAACACACAGCGGAAATCCTGAAGCTGATCGGCTACAGAGACGATGAGGCAGCACAGCTGATGCATGAGAAGGTGGCCTTCGGCCAGGCGATCCGCTGAGCCTAAAAGCCATTAAATCCTCAACACGCCAACCTATGCAGCGAGGAAGGCATGAGCGCGGCGCACTACACTGACATGAGGAGGTTCGTCAGGAGGTCCTCCATGACGTTCCCCGTCAACGTCCCCAGGTTCGCCCAGAAGGCATACACGAGGGGGGCCGACTGCTACGTCATGGACCTCGAGGACTCGGTCCCCGAGGCCGAAAAGGAATCTGCCCGAGCGCTCATCAAGGACTCCATCCCCCTCGTCGGTAAGGGCGGCTCAGACGTTTCGGTAAGGATCAACCGCCCCATCAGCCAGGCTGTGAAGGACCTGGAGGCGTCGATCTGGCCCGGCCTCACCTGTGTCTCCCTCCCTAAGGTCGAGTCGGCGGAGGAGGTCAAGGTGAGGGAGGAGGTGATAGCCGAACTCGAGAGGCGCAGAGGCATACCCCCTAGGAGCATCCAGATCTCCGTCACCGTCGAGAGCGCCCTAGGCGTGATAAAGGCGTACGAGATCGCGTGCTCGAGCCCGAGGATAGTCACCATAAGTGTTGGGGCCGAGGACCTAACCCGCGAGATGGGCGTCCGCACGACAAACGAGGGCAAGGAGCTGTGGTACGCGTACTCAAAGGTCCTGATGGACGCCTACGCCGCCGGCATCCAGCCCATGGGGCTCATCGGCGTCGAGCCCTTCAGCTGGGGCGAGCCTGAGAAGATCTACGAAGCCGCCGTCAACTCTAGGAAGCTGGGCTTCAAGGGAGCAGGGGTCATCCACCCCGCGCCAATCATCCACCTGAACAAAGGTTTCTCCATTCCAGAGGAGGAGGTCTCATACATGAGAAGAGCCCTGAAGGCATTCGAGGAAGGGGTATCCAGAGGCACAGCGTCGGTTGAACTCGACGGCAGGATGATCGACATCGCGACGGCCGAGAGATGTAAGACGATATTAGAGCGTGCAGAAGCCATCGCCGCGATCGAGGTGAGAAAGGCTGAGGCTCTTAAAAACCCTGACAAACTTGAGGAAGAGTTCAGGGACACAATAAGAAAATCCGAAAAAAGCTGCGCTGCGCGCGCGGCAGTGTAGGCACGATCGCGAAGCTGCACATCGACACCGTCTCCTTCAAGCCAACTGTCTATATCGATGGCAAAAAATACGTTGAGGACGGCGGGCTGCTGCACTAAACCAATGCTTATACCGCGTCAATAAAGTCACCATATAATATTTTGTAAAATGTTAAATCGACCCAAATTAAATACTCATAAGTGAGGTTTTAGAAATGGAAGTAGCACGATATTTTGAATACAATAGGAGATATAATGGTCCAATAAGGTTGGTAGTTCTCGACTGGGCGGGTGTAACATTAGATTATGGATGTTACGCACCTGCAGTAGTGTTTATTGAAGTCTTCAGAAAAAAAGGCATCGACATCTCTATGGAGCAAGCAAGAGGACCCATGGGAAGGTACAAGAGAGATCACATAAAAAGCATCTTTGAATGGTACCCTGATGTATCCGCCAAATGGAAGGAAAAACATGGTCGCGAGTGGACAGATGATGATGTCGGCGACATGTTTGAAAACCTGTTCAAACCTTTGCAGCTGGAGGTTATCCGCAGTTATTCCAAATTAATTCCCGGCACACTTGAAACTGTGAAATGGCTCCGAGAAAGAGGCATCAAAATAGGGTCCACGACTGGATACTTCAAAGAAGCCGCAGAGATCAATCTCGAAGAGGCAATAAAACAGGGATACAAACCGGACGCGACGTTCTGTTCAGACGACGTACCAGCCGGCAGGCCGAGCCCCTGGATGGTCATGAGAAACATGATGAGGACAAACGTGTTTCCACCCGCAGCCGTCGTGAAGGTGGATGATACAGTCGTTGGCGTAGAAGAGGGACTCAACGCTGGAACCTGGGCTGTCGGCATCTCAAAAACAGGGACCCTTGTAGGACTCACCGAGGATGAAATTAAACGAACTACCACGACAAAACTGAGCGCCCTGATTGAAGAGGCGAACGATAAGCACCGAAAAGGCGGAGCCCACTACGTCATTGAAGAAATATCTCAATTACCCAAAATCATAGAAAAAATCGAAGAAAGATTGAGGAGAGGCGAAAGACCTTAGGCAAAAGTCGAGCCCAAACATCCTGCGTCTGTAGGTGAATGTATGTCGGCCTATGATCCAGAGGAGAGATACAAGCAATTACATCCAAAATCCTATCAGATTTGGCTAGACACCTCCAAGTATCTTCCAGGAGGAGTATCGGCATACGGCCAATACAAAAAGCCATTTCCTCTATACTTCGTTGGGGCTAAAGGGGCAAGATTATGGGATTTTGACGGACTCGAGTACATCGACACTCACTGCGGCTATGGGCCCATGATCCTCGGACACGGTCACCCGAGGATCCTCGAAGCACTCGAGGAGGCTAAAGAGAAGGGCATACAGTATGGTGCGCCGCCTGATACACTGCTCAGATGGGCAAAGGTAATAGTTAAACACGTTCCATCGATCGAAAAGATTCGCTTCGTAAACTCCGGCTCAGAAGCCGTCACCTATGCGGTGAGGCTGGCCAGGGGATACACAGGGAGAAACAAGGTGTGTAAGCCTGAAGGCTCCTACCACGGAACCTCTGATTGGTCTCTGGCCAGCACTTCAGAGTATGGCGGCTCACCCAATGAACCAGTACCGGTCCCTCACTCAATGGGATTGGGCCACACCATGGACGATTTCGTGATAATACCTTGGAACGATGTTGAGACCACAGTAAAATTAATCGAAAAACACTCGGATGAGCTCGCATGCGTGTTGATGGAGCCCATATCCGGCACCGGACTCGGATTCGTCGAGCCGGAGAAAGAATACATCAAAGCGGTAAGAGAGGTTACCGCTGACAACGACATCCCACTGATATTTGATGAGGTGATGGTGGGGTTCCGCTGGGGCAACATGGGTTGCGCGCAAAGCTACCTCGGAGTTAGACCGGATATAACTCTACTCGGGAAGGTCATAGGAGGGGGAGCTCCCGTAGGTGCTTACGGGGGCAGAGAAGACATCATGGAGCTAGTGTCTCCCCTCCATGGTAAAAGCGCGAAAGAGCGAGTTTACCAGAGCGGCACATTTTGTGGAAACCCATTCACAGCGTCGGTTGGGCTTGCGACGATGGAATATCTGGATGAACACGAAGACGAAATATACAATCATATCAATCACATCGGAGATAAAATTAGAAAGGGATTGAAGGACATAGTAGAAGATATTAAAATCCCCGTTCAAGTGGTCGGCAAGTTCTCAGTCTGGGAAGCACATTTCATAGATAAACCGTACAGGAACTTGAGAGAATTCCTGAAGGCGGATAGGGATAGGTTATCGAGAAACGATTTAGATTTGATAAACAGAGGGGTCTTCAAACTACCTGGGCACTTTTCATTTACATGCCTAGCACACACCGACGAAGACGCTGAAAAGATACTTGATTCATACAGGGAAGCTTACATTCAATCTCATTGAGGGATAGTGCCCGCGAACCGGGATCACATTTTGAAAAAGAGGGAAGCCATCAAATTTGTAGGGAAGTTCACGCGCGTGAACGCCCTTGAGGCGCTGCCTTCATTGAGCCATTTATCTACCTTTATCCTACTAAACGTATCTATACGTCGACAGGTGAACCAACCATCATGAGCCCACGCGTCGTCTCCGCCTTCGAGTGGAGGGAGGTAAACGGGCTCTACACCTGCAACCTTCTACTTTATGATCACGGCTACACAAGCCTCCACCTCACGCCAGGCTCAAAGCTCAACTTCAGCGTCCAGCCGGGGCGCCGCTGCATCGGCTACCATCAGCTGACCGGTCAAACCAGCCCAAACGAATGGAAACGGCTCACACCTTGTCCGACCTCCTCACGCGCCAAAGAAGGCCCAAGGTGCCCTTCATGCGCAGCCAGAGACGCAGCTACACCATGCCTACGTTGTTCAGGTGAAACCTGTACGGCTTCCAATCCTGTCCGGGAGGCGTGTGAGAACTCGCAGGCGTACGTCTACCTCGCAGCGTTCGGCGGCGGGGTGAAGGTCGGGGTCACTCAGGGTGGTAGGTTCGTGACGCGGTGGGTTGAGCAGGGTGCTGACGTTGCTATGCGTGTCCTCACCGGTAATGGATCGGAGGTAAGACGACTGGAACACGTCATCCACACGCGTCTAGGCGTATCCGAGTCCGTGCGAGTCGGAGCCAAGGTCTCAGCCCTCGGCAAAGAGGACAAAACGAAGCTGGCTTTACGATTACTTGAGGATACTAGGGAGAAGGTCCACGCTGTCGCTTCTCCGGATCAACGCTTCCATGAGGATCCGTGGATTCTACTTTCACACTATAATATTCCGGCTCTAAAGCAGAGGCCCATTTCTCTCAGGGTTGAAGATGGTGTTGATGTGACGGGGGAGGTGGTTGGAGTTAAGGGGCCTATTCTGCTTCTGAGGAATGGTGGGGTTTACTTTGCGCTTGGTCTGAATGCGCTTCTTGGGAGGAGTGTCGAGTTCACAGATGGTAAGGCTAGGAGTCAAACAGGGCTTGAAACCTTTTTTAGAAAATAAGTTGTATATATTTAGCTGCGCGCGCCTCTGATCAGGGCTTGGAGAAGGCCCTCAGCACTCTACGTATCTCGATTGGCTCTACCCCGAGCACGCTACTCACCTCCCGAATCTCCTCCTCCTTGACACCACCGATCACCGCCTCCGTCTTCTCATCGGGGTAGACGTTTTGAAGGAGATCACGCATCTCCTCTAAGCTAAGCCCAGAGTGCCAGATCAGAGCGTAGATGTCGGCGATGTCCTTCAACCTCTTGTGGCTGTGAAGCCGGATCATGGCTGAGTTCAGCTTGGTGGCCAGCAAGAGGTGCGGCGCTACAACCTTTACTTCGATCCCGCCGATTGAATGTGTCTTGAATAGGTCTCCGCTGAAGGCGGTCTCGAGTAGGGGCTCGTCAATGGGTGTGAAGCCGAAGATCTCGGACATGAGAGGGTGGATACGGTCCACCACTGGGTCCACATACAGCTTCACTATGTCGAAGGCCGACTTCGCGTCGGCTTCCTCGGGGGATAGGGGTCTCAGCGACTCGTGGTCGAAGTCCCTGTAGAGCCTGAAGGACTGGGACTGGAAGCCCATGTCCCGCATCCTCCTTAGGAACGAGCCGAACACCGATGCCCTTAGCTCTCCTCCGCTCCAAGTTGTATCCACGCGGAAGCCTACGTCGACATCCATCGACCCGATGTAGTCCCTCCCGGTTGCGGCTCTGTAGCTCTCGTTCACGGTGAGGAAAACAGCCCAGCCACCCAGGAGGCAGGGCTCCGCTTCGCCTCTAAATAGCTCTTTTAGATATCTGCGGGAGAGATCGACTTCACCTGAGGGGTACAGCTTCTTTCACCGCCTTTTCGAGGAGCATCTCCGCCGCCTCGACACATACGCCTCCTTCTATGAGGAGGTCCACGATCAGCTGCGGCTGGGAGACGACCCTGATTCCGTTCACAGGTCTCGAGGCGTAGAAGACGTGTTCCTCGTCCATGAGTAGCCTAAGGTTACCCTTACCCTTCAGGCCTCTCCCTGTGAGTGCCTTGCCCCATGTATCCTCTTCGCCGAGTTTGATGTATATGTCTGTCCGTGAGGGGAACAGGTAGCCCTGTGTGATTGCTTCGGCTCTGTAGGTTGTCAAGGCGTAGTCTAGGCCTATTTCTCTTAGTAGTTTCTTGGGTTCCTGCACCGTGTAGTCGATTGTTTTGATGGGGCGGCGGATCGAGACCCATGTCTCTATCAGCCGTCGGTAGTCGAGCACCCGGGTTCCCTCTATCAGGTGGTCGTGCTCCAGCTGTTTCAGGTACTCGTGCACCCATGGGAAGCCGCTTTCGGTCAGCTTTGCGACTCGATATTTTGTCAGTGTGCCCTCGGGGTTGTTGAGGAGCACTCTCAGGATCCTCTCCTTGATTTTTCCTCGTTTCTGAGGGCCACTCAATGATTTTACCGATATATCTGTAAAGACCTCTATTTATAAATCTAACCGATATATCGGCAACTTCCACTGCTTAAATACGTTACCGATATATGCTCGGTCGAAGAAGCTGGCTTCTCTGCTCCACCCTGTCGAGGCTAAGGTCTCAACGGATGAAAGCTACTGCTTTTCTCGTCTCCTCGGGGAAGTCCCTCATCAGGTTCTCCAAGATGGTCCTGGCGTGTATTGTTTAAACTCGGCCTCATTCATGGAGGGACTGTAGATCCAGTGGTAGCCGCCCTTCCCCGTCTTCTCGTCTCCCTTGAGGACGCCTG
>CAZVMI010000065.1:0-7611 GCA_964628365.1 uncultured Candidatus Bathyarchaeia archaeon
GCCCCTTCGGGCCCGAGACCTACCACTTCATGGTCCAGGGGATGCTCTACGCCCGTGACAGGTGCATGCCCCTTGCACGCATCCCTTGGAACGACCTGATCTGGGCGAAGAAGGTCCTCGACGCGGGCGCAATGGGCCTCGTCATCCCGAGGGTCGAGACCGAGGAGATGGCGAAGGAAGCCGTTCGGCTGATGAAGTATCCGCCCATGGGTGAGCGGGGCGCGGGGCCGAGGCTTGCAGCCTTCCGTGACCCAGACTACTTCAGGACCGCGAACGAGGAGACCCTCGTCATCCCCATGATAGAGACCGTTAAGGGAGTCGAGAATATAGATGCCATATTCAGCGTCGACGGCATCGACGCCTGCTTCGTCGGCCCGTCCGACCTGAGCCTTGACATGGGCATCCACAGGCAGTACACGAATCCCAGATTCACGGACACCTTGGACAGGATCGTCCAGGCTGGCAGAGACCACGGTGTCGCGCCTGGGATGCACTGCTTCACGACGAACGACCCGACCAACATCAACGACGCCATCAGGCGGGGCTTCCTCTTCTGCGCCCTGGAGAGCGACATCTCCTACGTCAGGGCGGGGGTCAAGAACGCCCTCGGAGGCGTCGTCGGCTGGAAGCCCGGCGACATCGGCGAGAAGCAGGACCTGTGAATTCACTTTTCTTAGTTTCCGTCTTTTCGGCGACATTTCCGGGCTAGGATATTTTAAGGTGTAAAACGGTCTCAAGTCAAGGGATGACCCTGGACCCGCTGGAGAGGCTACGGAGGAGGCTCAGGCGAGCCGAGGAGATGGACGCTTGGGCAGCCGTAGCCATCCTCATCAGGGAGGAGGTCGACGACTACGAGACCCTCATCGTGAGGAGGGCGGCGATCCCCTCGGACCCCTGGTCAGGCGACATGGCCTTTCCCGGCGGGAAGAAGACGCCCGGCGATAGGACCCTCAGGGACACCGTCGCGAGGGAGGTCCAGGAGGAGACCGGCATCGACCTCGCCTACCTCACCTACCTCGGAGCCCTACCGGTCCTATTCTCGAGCATGAGGCCCGAGAAGAGCGTCCTCCCCATCATCTACCTCTACGAGGGACGCCCCGAGATCAGGCTCAACCCCGAGCTCGTCTACTATCACTGGGTCCACCTGAAGGAGCTGGAGGCGAGCCACACCGTGGCGACCGTGAAAAACTATGAGGGCCCAGTCTTCAAGCTCGGCGACGACATCGTCTGGGGCCTCACATACAGGATGCTGGAGAAGCTGCTGGAGCTGATGAAGGCCTAGAGCATCTCTCTGAGGTGCCCCGCGACATCTCCGGGCTGCTCCCCGACTCGGACGCCCGCCCTCCTGAGGGCGTTCATCTTGCTCTCGGCGGTGCCAGACGAGCCCATGATGATGGCGCCCGCGTGACCCATCCGTTTTCCGGGTACGGCGGCGCGCCCCGCGATGTAGGCGGCGACCGGCTTCGTGAAGCCCCCGTCGGCGATGAACTGGGCTGCCCGCTCCTCGGCGTCCCCGCCGATCTCGCCTATCAGGGTGACGCCCTTCGTCTGCCTGTCCCCCTCGAACCATTCGAGCATCTCGATGTAGTCGAGGCCGACGACCGGGTCTCCGCCGAGGCCGACGCAGCTCGACTCCCCCAGGCCTGCGCGGGTGACGTGGGCGGCGATCTCGTAGAAGAGGGTGCCGCTACGGCTGATGACTCCTATCCTTCCCTTCTTGAAGACCTGAGCAGGCATTATGCCGAGCTTCGACTCTCCCGCCTTGATGAGCCCCGGCGTGTTCGGGCCTACGACCGTTATGTCCTTCTGCCTCGCCTTAGCGACGAGCTCGATTGAGTCGCGGACCGGGATGCCCTCCGTGATGACGACCACGGGGTTGAGCTCCGCCTCTACGGCTTCGAGCGCCGCGTCGAGTGCGGCCGGCGCGGGCACGTAGATGATTGAGGCGTCGACCTCGTGGCTCCGCATCGCCTCGGCGACGGTGTCGTAGACCGGTACTCCCTCCACCTCCTGCCCTCCCCTCCCCGGCGTGACGCCTGCGACTACCTTGGTGCCGTAGTCGAGCATGAGCCGCGTGTGGAACCTGCCCTGGGTGCCCGTTATGCCCTGGACGATGGCCCGGGTGTTCTTGTCTATGAGTTTAACCATCCTATGCGCCTCCCGCGAGCCTGACGACCTGCCTGGCCGCCTCCTCCATGGTGTCGAGGGTGTCTATGCCCGCCTCCTTCAGTATGCGCCGCCCCTCCTCCTCGTTGGTGCCCATCATCCTTACTACGACAGGCTTCCTGACACCGGTCTTCTCGCGGGCAGCAACTATGCCCTTCGCGGTGTCGTCGCAGCGGGTGATGCCGCCGAGGACGTTGACGAAGAGGGCCTTGATCCTCTTGTCACTCAGGACGAACTCGACCGCCTTCTCGATCCGGTCCGGGGAGGCTCCCCCGCCGAGGTCCAGGAAGTTGCCCGCCTTCCCGCCGTTGAGCATGACAGTGTCCAGCGTCGCCATGGTGAGGCCTGCGCCGTTCCCGATGATGCCTATGTCGCCGTCGAGCTCCACGTACGTGAGGTCCTGAGCCCTGGCCTCCATCTCCCTCGGCGTGAGCTCGCCCTGGAAGCTCTCCAAGAACTTGGCCTCCAGCTCCCTGTGCCTGTAGAGGGCGTTGTTGTCGACGTTGAGCCGGGCGTCTGCGGCGACGAAGCCGTCCTCAAGCTCCACGAGGGGATTGATCTCCGTCAGCTCGGCGTCCATCCCGTGGGCCACTTCGGTCAGCCTCAGGATCACGGCGGCGAGCTGGGTCAGCTTCTTCCCCGTGTAGCCCAGGCTCCTGGCGACCTCCAGCGCATGGTAGGTCCTGAAGCCGTCGATGGGGTCGACGTCGTGGCGGACGATCCTCTCCGGGGTCTTCGCCGCGACCTCCTCAATCTCCATGCCTCCCGCCGAGGAGGCGAGGACGACGTAGCGGCGGCTCCTCCTGTCGACGGTGACGCCGACGTACACCTCGTGCCTGATGGCGATCTTCTCCTCGACGAGGACCTTCTTGACCTCTAGCCCCTTGATCGTCATGCCCAGTATCATGCGGGCGACGTCGAAGGCCTCCGCCGGGGTCTCGGCGGGCTTTATGCCGCCGGCCTTGCCCCTGCCGCCGACGGCTACCTGCGCCTTGACGACGACAGGCCTCCCCAGCCTTTCAGCGAACTCCTTGGCGGCCTCAGGACCCGTTACCACGACTCCCTGGGCGATGGGGATGCCGTATCGCCTGAACACCTCCTTTGCCTCGTACTCCAAGAGCTTCAAACATCGACCACCGACAGCTACGAGAGAATGATCAAAGCCGGATAATAATCATTCTGGGATCTGAGCAGTGTTAAATCCGCTTGCCAATAGAATATCAACCATGACAGCCAAGGAGGAGCTGAAGAGGAGGGTCCTGAACGCCATCGACGCCAGGGCAGACGAGATCATCGGCGTGGGCGAGGCGATCTGGAGGAGCCCGGAGCTCGGCTTCAAGGAGTTCAAGACCGCCGAGCTCGTCGAGAGGAAGTACGAGGAGATGGGCTGGAGCTACAAGAACAAGATCGCTATAACGGGTAGCAAAGCCTACCTGAAGAGGAAGGGCGGCGGGCCGACCGTCGGGATAATCGGGGAGCTTGACACCGTCAGATGTCCTGATCACCCGGATTGCGACCCGATAACGGGAGCCGTCCACGCATGCGGCCACAACGCCCAGATGGCTGCGATGCTAGGCGCAGGCTTCGGCCTCGCCGAGGTCATCAAGGAGCTCGACGGGAACGTCGCCATGGTTACGGTCCCAGCCGAGGAGTACCTGGAGATCGACTACAGGAACAGCCTCAGGGAGAAGGGGCTGCTCGAGTTCTTCGGCGGCAAGCAGGAGTTCATCCGCCTCGGGGCGCTGGCCGACGTCGACCTGTGCATCGGTAGCCACACGGACTCGGAGATTAAGGGTAAGTTCAGTGTCGGAGGCAGCAACAACGGCTTTGTGGGCAAAATGGTGCGCTACGTCGGGCTGGAGGCTCACGCTGGCGGGGCGCCCCACAAGGGGATAAACGCGCTGAACGCCGCGATGCTCGGCCTCATGGGCATCCACGCCCAGAGGGAGACCTTCAGGGAGGAGGACACCATCAGGGTCCATCCCATCATCACGAAGGGCGGCGAGATCGTGAACAACGTCCCAGCCGACGTCAGGATGGAGAGCTACGTCAGGGGCAAGACGGTGGAAGCCATTAAGGAGGCGAACGAGAAGGTGAACCGCGCCCTCCGCGCCGGAGCTATGGCGGTAGGAGCCCAGGTCGAGATCAACGACCTCCCAGGCTACATGCCCTACATCAAGGACGCCGCCCTGGACAAGGTTCTCGAGGCGAACGCCGTCGCCCTCGTCGGCGAGGAGCAGATCAAGGAGAAGGAGCACAGCACGGGCTCCACGGACCTCGGCGACGTCAGCTGCATTATGCCAACCACCAGCATCGGCATGGGAGGGGTCACGGGGACCGGCCACGGGCGGACCTTCAAGATCGTGGACAAGGAGGTAGCCTACGTCCTGCCGGCCAAGGTCATGGCGCTGACCTGCGTCGACCTCCTCTGCGACGAGGCGAAGCTCGCCAAGGAGATCATCGGTGGCTTCAAGCCGACTATACCGCCCGGCGGCTATGTCGAGTTCATGAAGGGGCTAGTCGCCTAACCCTTTTCTTCCCGCCCGCCGAACTCCCCTATGGGTGTGTTTTCCTTGATGGAGTACAGGGTGATAGGCGACGGCGTCAGCATCCCGGTCCTCGGCGTAGGCACATGGGGGATGGGCGGGAGACAGGTCGAGGACAGGAGCCGCGACGATGAGGAGGTCCAGGCAATCAGGGTCGCCCTCGACCTAGGCATGACCCACGTCGACACCGCGGAGTACTACGGCGCCGGCCACTGCGAGGAGCTCGTCGGCGAGGCGATAGAGCCGTACAGGCGCAAGGACGTCTTCATCACCACGAAGGTCTGGAGGAACCACCTTGAGTACGACGCCCTGCTGAAGTCCATGGAGGGGAGCCTCCGCCGCCTCGGCGTCGACCACGTCGACCTCTACCTCATCCACTGGCCCAACCCCGAGGTGCCGCTCAGCGAGACGATGAGCGCCCTCGAGAAGTGCGCTGACGAGGGGCTGACGCGCTTCATAGGAATCAGCAACTTCTCGCCTCAGCTGGTGAGGGAGGCGCAGGGCTACCTCAGGGAGCACAGGCTCGTCGCGGACCAGGTGGAGTACAGCCTCATGGACCAGAAGCCTGGGATGGAGCTTCTCCCCTACCTGAGGTCGAGGGACTCCCTCCTCGTCGCCTACAAGCCCCTCGGCCGGGGCAGCCTAATAGGCAGGGAGCACAGGGTGCTGGGCGAGATGGCGGAGAAGTACGGGAAGACCCCAGCACAGGTCGCCCTCAACTGGGTCATCAGCCAGGAGGGCGTCGTCGCCATCCCCAAGTCCTCGAACCCCCTCCACATCCTCGAGAACGCCGGAGCCGTCGGCTGGAGGCTCAGCGACGAGGACATGGCGCTCCTCGCCGACTCCTTCGTGTGACGAAGGGACGGTTTAAGCTTAAATTCCATGCGCGGTAATTCTCAACCGTTGCCGATGAGCCAGGAACTCCCCAAGGGCGTCTACGAGAACCTCTCCTCGGACGAGTCCATCGTGGTGTCGGTGAGCAACTTCGGCCTCAGCCTCCACCCCCAGTACATCGTCCTCACGGATAGGAGGGTCCTCTACTTCTCTGACGAGATGTTCGGCCGCTATTACATGAAGGACATCCCGTACATCAGGCTGAAGGCTCTCAGAGCCGAGACGGGGAGGGTCGCCTTCGGCACAGTCGAGTTCGAGGGGGACGACGAGGAGAGCATCTCCCTCGCCCAGGTCCCCAGGGACGCCGTCCAGCCCTTCGTGGACTCCTTCGAGGCGACGATGAACGGCATCGTCCTAGACCCCATCTCCGTCAAGCGTGGGAAAGGGCTCATGGGGAGGATGACCTGGGAGTTCAGCAAGCCGGCGAAGATGAGGTTCAGGAAACGGGGCGAGGCGCGGGGGGAGGAGGCCCCGCATCCCCAGGCCGACGCCGAGGACCCGCTCGTGAAGCTGCAGATGAGGCTCGTGAATGGCGAGATAACCGAGGAGGAGTACCTCAGTATGAGGAGGCTCCTCGAGGAGTAGCCCCTCAGAAGGGCTCCTCCTCGTACCGCCTCCTAGGCTTGAAGTGCCACTCGAAGAGGCTTGCAGCCCCAAACAGTGAGACGCTCGCGAGGAGGAAAGTAACCGCGTAGCCGTAGTAGAACGAGAGGCTCCCGGAGACGAGGGAGCCGGCGAACATGGCGACGCTGTTCAGGGCGCTGTAGACGCCCAGCGTGCCTCCCTGCCTCCCCTCCGGCAGGAACCTGTACAGCATGGTGTTCACCCCGATTGCGAAGTTCGTGTACGCCATCCCAATCAGGAGATAGAGGAGAAGCGTCACGTAGAACACGGGGTGCCCCGTGAAGTACAGGCTGGCGACGGCGCCGAGGAGGAAGGCTATAGCCCTGAGGCTCAGGAACTCTATGATCGTCCCAGGGTCGCCCTTCTTGCTCAGGCGGCTGAACCTGGGCATCGAGGCGAGGGCGTTGATGACGGTGATGAAGAGGTCGAGCCCCACGATCTCGAGGTAGCTCAGGTTGTTCGCCTTGAGGAACGGCGTGTAGCTGGTGAAGAAGAGGTTGGCGGCGAGGTAGAAGAGGGCGCTCGTCACCATGATGATGGGTATGTCCCTCGTCATGGCGTTCCTCGCCTCCTTGAGGAGGCTCTTGAAGTCGCCTGCCTTGGGCACCCTGATGAGGATGACGGGGAGCTGCACGAGCCTGGTTATCAGGGCCTCGGCGTTGAAGGCGACGTTCCGCCGCTCCAGGGTCATCTGTGGGTCCCTGACGATGAGGACGCTTATCGCCAGCATGAGGCCTGAGAAGGCGATGGGGAGAAGCGCCATCGCGGTCAGCGGCAGCACTGTCAGAACCCCGACGCCGAGGACGAGTCCTATGATGGAGCCGTAGATGTGGTAGCGGAAGCTCGTCGCGCTGCCGTCGCCCCACCTCTCCTTCGGCATCGTCTCCATCATCAGTAGGCTGAAGACCGTCGGCGAGAATGTGCTGGTGAAGCTGTAGACCGCAAACAGGCCGATGACGGCTGGCAGGCTCCTAGTCACGCTCATCAGGGCGATGGAGGCGAGCTGGGCGCCGGCGCTCGCTATGAGGAGGATGCGTCTCCTCCCGAGGTAGTCCGCGAGCCTGCCGCTGATGAAGGCTGCGGGGATGAGGGCGAGGTTGAAGGCGGAGGAGGCGAGCCCGACGTCTAGCACGCTGCCGCCGAGGTCGAGGATGTAGAGCTTGACGAAGCTCCCCACCGTGCTTCCTATGGCGGCGAACGGGATGATGGCGTAGAGCCAGCCGGGCCGCCTCTGGGAGCCGCTCAACCTTTAAATCATCCCCAAATTAAGTAGGCATCATAAAACTCGGCTAATAAGGGTTGGGCTGGCGCTGAAGAAAATAGGCTTCTCCTGGTGGCTTCTCCCGATACTCGTCGGCGGGGCGGCGGGGCTGATAGCTTC
>CAZVMI010000066.1:0-7449 GCA_964628365.1 uncultured Candidatus Bathyarchaeia archaeon
GCCGTTGTAGTCGCTTGTCCACTTCGCCGTCTTCTCGTCGACGGTCATGCCACAGATTGGGTCCTTGGCCATCTATGATCGAGTAATTGTTTGGAGCCGGGCTTATCAAAGCTTTCTAGGACCCCCCTCCCTACTTTTTGAGGAGTTATTTTTGTTCCTTTTCGCGGGGGGAGCCGTGAAACGGCTTAACAGGCGTATTTTCCCGTAGCGATATGTATTTTTTTAGACCCTTTTGTATCGAAATGTATTTGAATGATGCTTAGGTTTCTCGCAGGGCTTATCCTGCTTCATCCTCTCCCTCTGGGCGTGCCTCTTTTATGTCATGGGACGTTTCTAATTTTTGTGATTTCGATGGGTGATGATGACCTGCTCAAGGCCGACTTTGTCCTGATCAACGGCAAGGTGGTGACTGTCGACGCCGAGAGCTCCATCATGGAGGCGGTCGCCGTCAAGGGCGGCAGGATCGTTGCTGTGGGTTCCACAGCCGAGGTCGAGGGGCTGATAGGAGAAGGCACGGAGGTGCTCGACATCGCCGGGAAGATGGTCCTCCCCGGCATAATAGACTCCCACACGCACCCGGGCCACGGAGCTACGAGGCTCCTCGAGATCGACTGCAGAGCCCCACACATAAAGGGGATCAGGGACTTACAAGCAGCGGTCTCGGAGAGGGCCAAGAGAATCGGACCTGGCAAGTGGGTTAGGGGCGCCAATTACAACGACTCCAAGCTGGCGGAACATCGTCAGATAACACGCTGGGAGCTGGACGAGGCGGCGCCGGAGAACCCCGTCATCTTGGTCTCAGACACAGGCCACCAGTGCGTCGTGAACAGCCGGGCCCTCGAACTTGCTGGGGTCGCCCGTGGGACCGCGGACCCGGCTGGCGGCAAGATCGATAGGCGTGTGGATGGGGAGGCTACCGGCCTCCTTTACGAGACGGCCAGCCACCTCGTCACAGACAAGGTACCGCCGTACAGCTTGGAGGAGACTAAGGAGGGCCTCAGAAGGCTCTTCGACCAGTACTGCGAGTGGGGCATAACATCGACGCACGACGCCAGCGGCCAGACGCTGGGAATAAGGGCCTACCAGCGGCTCCACGAGGAAGGGTACAGGAAGGTGAGGGTGAGCCTCATGGTGAGCCTTCACACGGGTCGCCCGGGCGCAGACGACGCACTCGAATCCATGGCCGCCCTCGGCGTTGAGAGCGGCTTCGGCGACGAGTGGCTCAGGGTTATGTCGCTGAAGATCATGGGTGACGGTTCGGGGGCTGGGGGCACAGCCGCCGTCTACGCGCCCCAGCACAGGGGCCCAAAGGGTCTCGGCCTCATGACGACGCCCAAGGAGGAGATGGAGAAGATCGTCATGAAGGCCCATGAGGCGGGCATCAGGTGCAGCGTCCACAGCATAGGCGACCGCGGAATAGACATCGCCCTCGACTGCATCGAGAAGGCTCAGAAGGCTAAGCCAGTCCAAGACATGCGCCACAGGCTGGAGCATAACAGCTGCTGCACGCCGAAGCAGTTGGGAAGGATAAAGAAGCTCGGCGTCACGCCATCTTCGAGTATCGGCTACATGTACGGGATAGGCGACCAGTACGCCGAGAACTTCGGCCCAGAGAGAAGCAGGTGGCTCCATCCGCATAAGACGATGAAGGATATGGGCATCATTGCCGGAGGCAACAACGACTGCCCAGTCACTTTCTATAGCCCCTTCGTTCAGATCTACACCGCAGTCACCCGGAGGTCGAGCAGTGGCCAGGTCATCGGGCCCGAGGAGGCGATAAGTGTGATGGACGCCTTAAGGATCTACACCTGGAATGGCGCCTACTTGGCGAAGGAGGAGCAACTGAAGGGGAGCATAGAGCCGGGGAAGCTCGCGGACATGATCGTCATCGACCGAGACGTCCTCAGCATCCCTCTTGAGGAGATAAAGGACATCAATGTGCTCACGACCATTGTCAACGGCAGGATTGTATTTCAAAGAAAGGGCTGAAGAGGGACGCGTGTCCGGCGCCTTCATTATATTCAGCTGGAGCTTTCTTATGAGAACGTTTAAATGGTCCGCGCCTGGGTTTTAATGAAATTCCAGGGACCGTGAGGTTTTGAGGGCGCAGCTGAGCTTAAGGTCGATCATGAAGGGAAACGTCCTCGTCCTCACAGTGAGCAGGGTCCTCTGGAGCATGTCTGACTCCCTCGCCTGGCCGTACCTCTCGCTGTATATCCTCTCATTGGGCGGGACCGCGACGACGGTGGGCTTCGTTAACGCCATCGGGACGATGGCGGCCTGCGTGCTCTACCCGATCGGTGGATACATCGCCGACAAGGCCGGGAGGGCGAGGCTCGTCGGCATGGCCACCGTCCTTTACATTAGCAGCTTTGTCATCTTCGCCCTCGCCAACAGCTGGGAATGGCTCGCCTTCGCCTACGCCTACCAGCAGGTGGTGCTCTTCTACATGCCGGCCATGAACGCGATAATGGCCGACTCGATCCCCGTCGGCGCTAGGGGCAGGATCTACGCCGTTACCGTCTCGATACCAAACGCCGTCCGCATCATAACCCCCTATGTAGGCGGGTACCTGATCGCGGTCTACACTCTTCAGCCGGCCATGCGTATGAGCTACACCCTTTCCTTCTGCATAGGCGCTGTGGTCGCCTTCATCAGGTTAAGGTACCTGAGGGAGACCATCACCAACGGGGAGAAGATAGGCAAGAACGTGCCCAAGATACTATTCGAGGGCTACAAGAACGTCTTCACCTCGCTTAGGTGGGTTGTCTCGAACATGCCTGGGTACGCCGGGATGGCGGTACTGCTCTCCTGCATCGGCAGCCTCGTGATGCCATTCTGGATCATCTACGCGCAGAACATCATAGGCATATCCGCCTACTCATGGGGCGTAGTCCTCCTAATCGGAGGTCTGGTGAACACCTTGTCCAGCCTCGTCGTGGGCGGCCTCGTAGACAGGATAGGGGTCAGGAAGTGCATGATCACGGCATTCGTCCTCTCCATCCCGCCGATGTTCCTGTTCACGCTGGCGCAGGACTTCTATCAGGTCGTGGCGATCTGGGTCATCCTGATGGTGGCGAGCTCTTTCCTGTGGATATCCTCCTCGGTTTTCCTCGCGGACGCCATCCCGCGGAGCATGAGGGGGAGGGTGATGTCCGGCGTGGGCCAGGGCGTCAGCTTCGGGATAACAGGCGTCGGCTACGCGAGCGGCTTCCTCCTCTTCATCCCCATGACCATAGGCTCCGTGATCAGCGGCTACATCTACAACTATAACCCAGTCTACCCGTGGTATATCCAGAGCGTGCTCCTCACTGTCGGCCTGATCATCTGCATCCTCTTCATAAAGAACCCTGAGAGACCCGAGGCCTAGGTCTGCAGAGAAGGGTTAGTAAGGCACTGCTTTTTTCCAGCGCAGTCTCTGGTCAGGGTGTTCTCGGAAGAAGCGGTCGATTATCTCGTCGCAAGTCACCTGAGCCAAGGTCAGCGCCTTCCCCATGTCGATGGTCGTGAGCTTTCCGTCTTTTTTCAGGAGCCTGCCGTCGCAGATGACGTTGTCTATGTCTGCCGGTGTGGCGTAGAGGAAGATGCTTGTGAGTGGCTCCCTTGTGGGTGTGAGGTAGGGGTTGAGCATATCAACGGTGATCACGTCGGCCTTCTTGCCAGGCTCGATGCTTCCTACATCCTTGTCTATGCCTAAGGCCTCGGCTCCTCCACGGGTCGCCCGCTCGAGGAGGTCGTAGAAGGTTGGGCGTGCGGTTCTACGGTTGTCTGCGAGCATCCCGTCTGCGCCCCCGACGAGGCGTGCCCTCGTCATCTGGCCTTCCCTGATCTCGCGGAGTAGGTCGTTCATGTTGTGGAAGTAGTCGTCTGTGCCGAAGCCGACGGGGATGCCGCGGTCGACCCACATCATTAGGGGGTTCTCGACTGCGTGGCAATGTAGTATGGCCATGCCGGTCTTGACGACGAGCTGGATATCCTTCTCAGTCGCGTAGGTCAGGTGAGCCCCTGAGAGCTTATCGTCCATGACGCCGAGGTCGTGGAGGTGCTGGGGCGGCGTCTTCCCGTGCAGCTTCATCACCTGCCTGAACTCCCTCATGCTCTGGCTCAGGTGAGTCGTCATCCTAAGGCCGTGCTCGTCGGCGAACTCCTTGCACATCAGGTAGACGTCCGGCTCAGCCATGTCTGGGGCCTTCGGGCACATGATGGTCGTTATCCTGCCGTCCGCCTTGCCATGCCAGTCGAAGTAGAGGTCCTTAGCCCTCTTCATGGCGGCGTCCCGTTTCTCGGGGAGGTACTCGAAGACGCCTGTACGGAGCTTCTCCAGATCGACGTGCTCTATGTCCCCGGCGATTATACATCGGTTCCCTGCCTTGTTCACCGCCTTCGCCCAGCCGTCTGGGTAAGTGTAGATCAACATGCTCGTGGTGCAGCCGCCGTAGATGAGCTCGGCGCAGGAGGCCAGGCCAAGTGTCTCCATCTGCTCGGGGCGACGGTACCCCTCCAGCGGCAGGTTCGTCTCGAAGAAGTCGCCCATCAGCTCGTAGACGCCTCGGAAGTACTGCTGGAGGTGGGTGTGGGCGTTGACGAAGCCAGGCATCACGACCTTGTGGCTGGCATCGATGACGTATTCGGGGCTCCTCGGTGCCCTCACCCTCTTCCCGACCTCGACGATGCGACCGTCGTCGATGTAGACGCTGCCATTCGGGTAGACGCGCCTCTTCTTATCCATGGTAGAGATGAATCCGTTTTTGATCAGGATATCTGTCAGTCCGGATCACCTGTTTGTTTCATTATTCTCTGGTCTCGGCTTTAGAATCTATGGCTTATCCTATGCTACACAGGATAACGAGAAAAAAAATATCCTGTGTCTATCTTCCCAGGAGCTGGCAGACTCTGCAGGTGTCGCCCGGCGTCGGTTCTCCGCAGAGCCTGCAGTGACCCATGGCCTCGCCTTTACTGAGGGTAGGTATCATCTTGAGGCCCGTGTTGAACGTGACGAACATTGTTCCTGGGCGTTTCGCCTCCATCCTGTTGAGGAAACCACGTATGTCGTTCCTCATCGCCTCCTCCGCGTAGGGGCATGGGAGGCTCTGGAACTCGAATCCGGAGAGGTACGCGTAGAGGGCCGACTCCCTCTCAGGCACCTCGCAGTACGGCTTCACCCTCCTGACGAATCCCTCCAGGCTGCCGCCGCCCGGGTCTATGGTCGCCATTCCGCCGACGTCGCCGCGAAGGATGTTGAGGAGCACGGACTGTGCCATGTCGTCGAGTGTGTGGGCTGTGGCGAGCCTGTCGGCGCCGACGCTTTTAGCCGCCTCGTTCAGCGCCCTCCGCCGCAGGACGCCGCAGTAGCTGCACGTCGAGAGTTCGCGTTCCCGTGAGGCGATCTCATCCATCGTGGTGCCGAAGAGGTCCCGGAAGCCAAGGACGACGGACTCGACGCCGAGCCCGGAGCAGGCCTCCTCGACGAGCCGCAGCGCCTCATCTCGGTACCCCCTTATCCCCTCGTCGACGGTGACCGCCACGACCTCTGAGCCATGTGTCTCCCCCTCTATCTCGGCGAGCAGCCTAAGCAGGCCGAGGCTGTCCTTGCCGCCGCTGACTCCGACGGCTATCCTGCTCCCGTGCTCGAACATGTGGAACCTGTTTATGGTCCTCTTCACGCGTTCCTTGAGCGACTCCCTGAAGCAGTCTTGGCAGAGCCGCTCCCCTGAGTATGCCCTGTGGTAGATTGAAGGCTTGGCTCGGCACTTGGTGCAGATTGGCGGCTCCAATGGGTCAACCGTGAATCCGCCAGCCAGCCTATAAATGTGGTCTCAGCCACCGTGGGTCACGGGGACGAGGACGACCTCGGAGCCGTCACGGACCGGTGTGCCGAGCCCACCGAGGTTGCCGGCCTCGACGCCATCTAGAAGGACTAAGATGCCATGCGGGGGATTCACCGCTGCAAGGTCATCCAGTACGTCCCTGAGCCCCGGAAACATCTTCACGAGACCGTCGAGGACGCCACCTAAGCTCGAGCCATCTCCCAGGCTCACGGAGGCTTCACTGACGCCAGCCGCGTCCCTGAGCAGACCCAAGAGCCTCACCCTGACCAGCATGGGTTGGAGAGACGGCTCCGGGCCTAAAAAGGCTGACCCAACTAAACCATGCGACAGTATGGCGACCGCTGAACGACGACGATGAAACTTCCAAAAAATGGGGAAGGGCAGAACCTGCCCGTCTGGTGCTCCACTCTAGCTTCTGGCAGTAAAGGTTTAAGACGGGGCTCTCCGTCTACGAGGCGGACAATGAAGCCCAAAGAAACATATTCAATAGGGCGTGAGTGGGATAGATAGGTGACCGTTGATGCCCCCATACTGTCCGGAGTGCGGCGGCAAGCTCAAGTTCGACCCGAAGCTGAAGCATTACAGCTGCCAGAGCTGCGGCGTCACCTACAACGAGGCTGAGCTATCCAAGGCCCTCGAGGAGCGGTACGTGACGAGGGAGACCGACGAGGAGAAGAAGCAGCAGAGGCACCAGGACTACCTCGAGTGGTGGCTCTCCGACAAGCAGAAGAAACGAGGCTGAGCTGAGGCCCCCGCTCTTTTTACCTCTCGAACTCAGTGGCAGCCATCGAATTTAGCTAAATCCAGTAGTTAACCGCCACCTTGAGAAGTATATACTATGCTTATGCTGCTCTCCTTGAGAAATATCATACTTTTAAAAGAGCGTTTCAATTATACTTAGTAGCGGCCTCGGCGATCAGGTGCTTTGCATGGTTTTCCCTATCGAGAGCGAAGACAGGACGATGCGGAACCTCCTGATGCTCTGCCAGGACAACGTGAGGCTCGTTGTCGAGTCGTTCAGGAAGGCGCTCGTCCTCTTCGACTCCCTCTCAAAGGAGGGTGGTGCCCCCCCAGGCGTCCTCGATGACCTCCACAGGATAATGGAGGAGGCGGCCAGGGTAAGGGGCACCCTGATAGGGGAGCTGAACGACGTCGGTGGCATCCTGGTCACGAGGGACGACTTCTTCAGGCTGATGGGCCTCTTCGGTGACATGATGGACGGGATGGAGTCCCTGAGCTTCCTCCTCGTCGAGATGAAGACCAGGAATATCAAGGTGCAGAAGGAAGACGCGGAGGGCGTCGCCAAGATGGCCGACCTCGCCTTCGACTCCCTCCTCAAGCTGAAGGACGGCGTCATGAGCCTCGGCTTCAACTCCGAGAGGGCCATCAGTTACGCGGGGGACGTCGACGGCATAGAGAAGAGCCTCGACGCCCTCTACGCCAAGGTCGACCTCGACATAATATCGAGCCACTCGGACCTCCCGACGATACTCATCCTCAGGGAGATAGCGAGCAAGCTCGAGACCCTCGTCGACAAGGCCCAGGGCGCCTCCGACCTTGTGAGGATCATAACCCTATAGGTGTGAAGACCTTTGGAAGGGCACCCCGTCGAGGTCGAGGC
>CAZVMI010000067.1:0-4095 GCA_964628365.1 uncultured Candidatus Bathyarchaeia archaeon
CGCCGGTGCTCTCCATCTCGCCAACGATCTCAATGATTGTCTGGGTGCTGGGCTGCTGGTCTGCGGAGAGGCCGAGGACGCCGTGCTGAGTGAAGCCGTACCTCGCCGCGAGGTAGCCGAAGGCGTCATGCGTGACGAAGACGTCGTTCCTGGTCCTGGTCGAGAGTTGCTCCCGGTATGAGGAGTCGAGGTCCTCAAGCTCCGCCTTGAGAGTCGCCCATTTGGCGGCGTAGTAGTTCCTGCCGGCGGGGTCCTTATCGGCCAGGGCATCGAATATGTTCTCGGCCTGCTGGCTGGCCACGTAGGGGCTCACCCAGGTGTGGGGGTCGTAGAGGCCGTGCTCCTTTACCTCGGATGAGTCCACGCTTCTGAGCAGATCGACGCCGTCTGTGGTGTCCACGATCGCCTTGCCCCGCGTGTCAATGGCGGGCAGGATTACTTCCTGCATCCAGCCGTCCAGTCCGGCGCCATTGTAGACGATCACGTCAGCGTCGCTGGCGGCCACCAGCTGCTTCGTCGAGGGCTGCCAGTTGTGTACCTCGTTCCCCGGCTGGATAAGGCACATGACTGTGACGCGCTCCCCCCCCATCCGTTCCACCATGTACGCGAGGGGGTAGAATGAGGCGACGACCAGCAGCCTTCCATGGTCTCTCTCTACCGGGCTGGGCATCCTGGCGAAGGCCACGCCAGCCAAGGCTACGAGGGCCATGATGGCCACGGCTGGTATGATCCTCTTGTACATGTCCCAGAAACCACTACCCTATGAATGACTCAAGAGAACGGAAATTAATAAACATTATAAGAAAATTTAATAACTGTTCCACAGTTGCTTATAAGCATATTATTAAGGTGACCTGAATTGCCCATCGTGAGCTTATCACTGAACGACACCCTGCTCGAGGAACTCGACAGGGTCCAAACTGACCTCGGCTACTCTGGCCGCTCCGAGATCATTAGGGCGGGGATCCGGCTCCTCCTCACAGACGCGAGGGAGAAGCAGAGGCTGACGGGGAACGTGAACGGCCTCCTGTTGGCGATCCACCCCCACGACGCGGAGCACCTGGTGACGAAGATAAAGCATAGGTACCTCGACGTCATCCACACCCAGCTCCACAACAGGTTCAAGGAGGGGAAGTGCATGGAGCTCTTCATCCTAGACGGCGAGGCGGAGAGGATCAGGGAGCTAGCCGCCGAGCTCCAGCGGAGCGAGGAGAACGAGTACGTCAAACTCCTCGTGATCTAACCCCACGGTTCGCCACCCTTAAATCGCCTCGATGAGAAGCGAAATACGGCATGAGCATCCAACCTGCGACCGATGAGGCGATCAGGAGGGCGGCGGCAAGGATAATCGCCGGCGGCGTCGTCATCTACCCCACCGAAACCGTCTACGGCCTCGGCTGCGACCCTGCCGACCCCGACGCCTCCAAGAGGATCTGCGAGCTCAAGGAGCGTGCAGACAAGCCGCTGCCCCTGATCTGCGCCGACATGGATGCGGCGAGGAAGGTCGTCGAGTTCAACCCCCCCGCCGAGAGGCTCGCGGAGCGGTTCTGGCCCGGCCCCCTGATGCTGGTGCTGCCGAGCAGGGTCAAGTACCCGATGTGGGTGACCCACGGCGCCAAGACCCTCGGCGTCAGAGTGAGCCCGCACCCGGTCGCCTCGAAGCTGGCGAAGCTCTGCGGCGGGATCATCGTAAGCACCAGCGCGAACAAGTCGGGCCAGGAGCCGCCAAGGACCGCCCAGGAGGCGTTGAACCAGTTCACCAAGAAGGTCGACATGGTCCTGGACGACGGCCCCTCCCCGCTGAGCCAGTCCTCGACGGTCATAGATCTAAGCTCGGACGAGGTCTGGATACTCAGGAAGGGGCCTGTCACCGTAGACCAGATAAAGGAAGTTTTAGGACTTTAGAGGCGCCAGCCCCTCGGCACGAGTTTGGCTACCGAGACGTTCAGCGGCGCCCCGACCGTCCAGGCAACCGGTTCACACTTCGTCCTCGTAATGTACATCAGAGGGCAGGGCGCCGGCACCTCGGTCAGCGTCTCCCAGTTCGCCATCCCCTTGGCGATTATCGCGTCGACGCCGAAGAAATTCGCCTTGAACTCGTCCGAGCACTCCTCTAGGCGGACGCCCAGGCCGTCTGAGCCAGTGGTGATGACCTCGTCGGCCTCGCCGATCATGCCCACCGCCTCGGCGTCCCCCATAAGGGCGTCGTTCAGGGCCGGTCCATCCTTCACGGACACGGTCACCCTGCAGCCAAGCCTCCTCAGCTCCCTGACCACCAGCCTGTCGAAGGCGATCTCGCCAGCGTTGTCCGTGATCAGGAGCACCTCCATTCCCCTGCCCAGTAGCGCCTTCAGCTCGTCCGTGTCGTCGATGTAGAAGCCCTCGTCGAGCCCCTTCAACGCCTCCTCGATGTCGTCGTTGTGGTCCGGAACGTCGTACTCTATGACGTTGCCGATGCAGGCGACCCTGCAGGCCGCCCTGAACCGCTCGGCGGGCGGGAAGGAGTCCACGTAGTCCTCCATCCTGGGGAGGAGCTGGAGCGCCTTCATGTCCGCCTCGCGCTTCATCCCCTCGTAGGGGTCGACGCAGCCAGTCAGCCTCCTGATGACCCTGCAGCGCTCAGCTCCGATGTAGGAGGGCACGGCGTCTGGGCGGTAATTCTTCCCGAGGAACTGGAGCAGCCCCGCCATCGCCTCGACGCGCACCGACTCGTCATCAGTCGACCTCTGTATCATCCTGTAGCCCCTGTGGAGGATACAGTAGCCGCAGCGTGCGCCGACCTTCAACCCTGAGCCCTTAGACCGATGGATGCACGCGGGGATATTAGCCTTCCCAGCCCCCGGGGATACGCTTTTCAACCCGCGACCGCTAACGCAACACGGAAAAGGCGACCGAGATGATCAAGGGCTTCAACCTCATCGCGACCACCGACAAGATCAACGAGAGCAGGGCATGCAGCGAGCTATGGATGCTCCTCAAGGCGACAGGGGACGAGGCGCCTACAGTCGACAGGAGCTTCATACGCGGGATCGTGGTCGGCAGGACGAACATGAGCCCGGATGCAATCGCCGAGAGGCTCTCCGCGGAACTCAGGAACAACCCTAAGAGCTACGGCACTCTCTACCGGATTATCCCTGTCCAGAGGATAGTCGAGACCTCCACGGAGAAGCTCGTCGAGGCCACGAAGGAACTCGCCTCCGTTATGAAGCCCAGCGACTCCTTCAGGGTGACCTTCGAGAAGAGGCGCATAGGGCTAAGCAGCCACGAGGTAGTCGACGCGGTCGCCTCCAACTTCGAGCAGAGGGTGGACCTGGAGAGCCCCGACTGGGTGGTGCTGATAGAGACGATGGGGAAGATCACAGGGGTCTCCGTCGTCAGGCCGAGCCAGATAATGAACGTCCAGAAGACGCGGTTCAGCCTATCTGCGGAGCAGAGAGAGGGCGCCCCTCTCGACGATAAGGCTGGTTAACGCCTTCAGCCTGTCTCCTCCGACCGCCTCGATGGCCCCGTCGCCTATACCGTATGCGCTCTTCAGCCTCTCAAATTTCTCATCCGCCACGTCGAGGACGCCATCGTCCTCAACGCCCAGCAGCCGAGCCGCCCGCCTGTAAGCCTCCTCCGCCGAAACTTTGGAGGGCGCCATGACGACGAGGGCCAGCTTCCCCGTAGAGGCCGTCACCCCCATGGTGAGTATCGCCTTCTTTATCTGGTCGCTGCACGAGGCGTAGAGGAGGACCTCTACGGGGAGGCTCTTCGAGACAGCAGCCCCCGTCTCGTATGCCTTCACCGCGTTCACCGCGGCCATGTAGAGATGCTCCCAGCCGGCGACCATGTCGGCATCGAAGAGCTGGAACATCCGATCAGGCACGACGCCGTCGAGGCTGGAGATGAGCCTGTTAACGTCGCCCGCCGCGCAACTGAAGCCCCCGATGCAAACAGCCCAGGACGAGCCCTTGATCTCAGCCGCTCTCGCCATGATTGTGATCACTGTTCCTCTGGGGTCGGTTAAAGGCGTTTAGCCTCCTCGGCGAGCAGCCCGAGGAGCCTGTCCACCTCCTCCTCGGTGTTGTAGAAGTCCGGGGAGACCCTCACGCC
>CAZVMI010000067.1:4195-7197 GCA_964628365.1 uncultured Candidatus Bathyarchaeia archaeon
GGCTCGCCGAGCTCGAACTTCTTCGCCGTCTCCTTCAGCTTCGGCTCCTCAGGGTCGTGCTCCTCCACCGCCCTGTACCCCCACTGTGTCGGCGTCAGCTCTGTGATCAGGCTCCTCTTCACGTAAAGGAACCCCGCCCCCGAGCAGCCGAGGAGCCACTTGTAGCTCCCGCAGGCGTAGAAGTCAACGTCGTCCCTCTTCACGTCGACCCTGACCGCTCCGGCGGCCTGGATGCCGTCGACGACGAGGTAGGCGCCGTGGTCGTGGGCGACCTCCGCCACCGCCCTCAGGTCGTGCCTGGCGCCCGTGAGCCACTCGACGTGGCTTATCGCCACGACTCTGGTGCCGTCGTCCACCGCCTTCTCGAGGTCGTCGAGCCTCACGGCGCCGCCCTTCCCCCTGACTATCCTCAGCTCGACCCCCTTCCTCCTCTGGGCGGTCCAGGGGTACCAGTTCGCCGGGTTCTCGAGGTCATTGACGACGACGTTCATGCCCCCCTCGAAGCCGACGGCCTCTGCGACGGTGGCTAGGGCGGCGCTCGTGTTGGGCTGGAACGCGACCTCGTTATGGTCCGCCCCAACGAGCCTGCTGAAGCTAGCGATGGCCTCCTCGACCCGTTCGTCGCCCCTCCTCTTCTCACTGTCCCAGTCGAGGAGGTAGCCCCTGACTGCATCCTGGACCGGCTTAGAGGGCGGGCTATGGTTGGCGACGTTGAGGAAGACCATGGCGTCGGTTATCGGAAAGTTCCCGCGGACCTCTGCGACGTTCATGGATCAGAGGTTGGCGTCCGGGGTTAAAGCCTTAGTTCAGGCGCGTGGCGGCGCCAGCTCCAAGAGCCTGACCGGATACTCCTCGACGAACTTGAAGCCAAGCTTCAAAGCCAGGGCAACCGACGGGGTGTTCCTCGACCAGCAGTGCCAGCCTATCCCGTGGACGCCCCTTCGCAGTGCCTCGCCAATGACTGCCCTGCAGGTCATGAACGCGAGGCCCCTCCTCTTGTGCGGCTCCATGGTCTCTATCCCTACCTCACAGCGGTCGGCGAGGTTGTACTCTGACGCGCACCAGCTGACCGCCTCGTCGCCGTGTAGCATGCAGAAGCCGAAGCTCCCACCGAGAAAGTCTTCGACCGAGGCCCTCTCGGAGAGCATCTCCCCGACGACCCGATCCATGTTCCTGTAGCCACCTGAGAGGAGTTCCCGGCCCAAGGGGAGGAGGCTGAAGCCATCGGGAGGAGTCACGTCCCAACTCCCACCCCTGGGGTCAAGGGAGTAGTAGCGCCTGGTGCCCGAATGCACGCTGGAGTCCACGAACGCCGCGTCGATCACAGGTTCCCAGCCGGGAGTGTGGTAGATGATGAACATCCCCGATCGGTTCACGAGGGCGTCCACACCGCACTCTCCCTCAACGACCTTGCGAAGCTCCATGTTGAACGCCGAATTATCAGGCGAGCCGGCCAGGTATACCCCGTGGTTAAACCTGGTTACCGCCTGTTTAGGTTCCCTTGCGTCGTCGACGAAGACCTTCGCCGGCGAGAGTCCCCTGATTATCGATTCGGTAGCTAGGTGATCTCGAAGGGGTTCGAAGAGGACCCTGATAGCCTCGTAGTTACTTTTCTTCATAAGTTCCGCCATGACGGGGGCGCACGGTTGGCCAAGCATGGCTGCGCCCTGATAAGGGTTTGGCGGCCACGGTCAGCCATATCCCCTCGATATCCTTTTAGAGGTGGTGAAGCTATTCAGCCTCAGAACGTGAGAGTGCACACATATGGTGGATTTTGATGGTGAAGAGGACTCAGGCGTGGTGAAGATCGCCGACCTCAACCAGTACTCAAGGCAGATCAACGTTATAGCCAAGGTGATATCGAAGACCGACATCCGCGAGGTCGTGACCAGGACGGACGAGACGACGCACAGGGTCTGCGAGGCCCTGGTAGCCGACGACACCGGCGCCATCTACCTCACCCTGTGGGACGACGCCATCGACAACGTCGCCGAGGGGCAGGTACTCGGCATAAAGAACGGCTACATGAACACATTCAGGGGGAGCATGCGCCTCAACATCGGCCGCTACGGCAGCTTCGAACCCCTTGAGGAGGCGCCATTCGAGGACGTCAACCTCGAGAACAACCTCTCAAGCAAGCAGGTCGAGTACGACAGTCCCAGGGGCCGCTATGGTCAGGGAAGCAGCAGGGGCTACGGCCAGAGAACGTACTAGCCCGATTTACCCCTTTTCTTCTTGTTTCCTCATTGGCGAGTAGAGTTCATCCTTTAAGCCCGGGAGGCGTCTAATCTCACGATGCCAATGAGTGGTAAAACGAGGATCGGCATAGCGAAGCTTCCGTACAGCGGCCAGTTCGGGCTAAGGGAGAGATCCGACTCCGTCGAGGTCATCGACAGCGGCCTCGGGAAGCTGCTCGGCGAGCTGGGCTGCGAGGTGGTCGGCTCTAAAACCGCCGAGTTGACCCCTGAGGATAGCAAGCAGTACGGCGCCCAGAACAGGCTCGGCCTCGCCTCGGCTCACCTCGCCGAGATAGTCTCAGGCTATGTCCGTGGCGGCGTCTTCCCGCTGGGCCTCCTCCAGAACTGTAACGGCCTGATGGGTATGCTGGCCGGCCTCCAGCGATCCGGCCCAGGCAGGAAGCCCCTCAGGGTCGGCCTGGTCTACATCGACGCCCACGGTGACTTCAACACGCCCGAGACGAGCCTCAGCGGTATGCTCGGAGGGATGCCAGTCGCCGTCAGCTGCGGCCTCTGCCTCGAACGGCTTAGGAGGACATGCGGCCTCGACCCACCTCTGCCGACGAAGTACATCACCATGGTTGGTGTGAGGGACACCGACCCATACGAGCAGGAGCTCATAGACAGGAGCGATATTGAGCATGTGACCGTCGACGAGGTCAAGCGACTCTCCCCCGCAATAGACATGGAGATGGAGCGGCTGGCCACCTTCGTCGACCTCATCTACGTCCACGTCGACATGGATGTCCTCGACCCGCCTGAGGT
>CAZVMI010000068.1:0-7162 GCA_964628365.1 uncultured Candidatus Bathyarchaeia archaeon
GAGGTCGTAGAGGGTCACCGCCTGGTCCTCCGTGAACGGTCCGCTCCTGACACGCCTAAGCTCGTGCATGTGGGCGCCGCCTCCCAGGACCTCTCCGACGTCCGCGCAGAGCTTCCTGATGTATGTCCCGCTCTGGCAGCTAACCCTGAATAGCCAGTTCCTGCCGTCGCCCTCGAGGTAGTCTATCCTGTAGATGGTCCTGGTGCGGAGGCGTCGGCTCACCGCAGACCTCAGCGGCGGACGCTGGAAAATCTCCCCCTCAAACATCTTCAGCGTCTTCACCAGCTGGTCCTCCGCCACGTCCTCGTGAGTCCTCATTATTGTGACGTACTCCTTCCCGGAGTCGAGGAGGGCCTGAACTATCTTAGTCGACTCCTCCAGGCAGACGGGGAGGACGCCAGTGACCTTTGGGTCGAGGGTGCCGCCGTGACCAACCCCTTCGATCTCCATCAGCTTCTTCACCCAGGCGACGACCTCGTGGCTCGTCGGGCCTGGGACCTTGTCGATGACGAGGACGCCGCGCTTGATCATCTGCTGAAGACTCCGCTCCTCGGGTGGCATGCCAAGGCCCCTGTCGTAGTCCTCCTCTGCCTTGACCGTTACAGTCCTCTTGATCTCCCAGGCGGGCCTCTCCGGCATCTCGATCGCATCCTGATGGGCACCCAACTCTTTAAGCATGATGTAGATGGAACAAGGGGCGGCCTTGGCTCGCGCGATCCTTTTCGACCTCGGCAACACGCTCGTGGAGTACTACACCCGCGACGAGTTCCCCGCGATCCTATCGAAGGCGACGGCGAGGATCAAGGCGGAGCTGAGGGCATCGGGGCATCGGCTGCCGCCGCCCGACCTTATCTTCGAGAGGATAAGGACGGAGGATCACGAGGCGCAAGACTACAGGGTCCGGCCCTTGGAGGGGCGATTATCGAGGATCTTCGAGGTATACGACGAAGGGGTGCTGAAGCGCCTCTGCGACTCCTTCCTCGAGCCTATATTCGCCTGTGGACGCGTCTACACTGACTCCATTCCGACGCTCAAGGCGTTGAGGGCGAAAGCCTTCAGGCTCGCCATAGTCTCCAACACCCCGTGGGGGAGCCCGGCTGAGCCCTGGCGGCGTGAGATAGATAGGCTCGGCCTCGGCGTCCTCGTTGACGGCTCCTTCTTCTGTAGGGACGTGGGGTGGAGGAAGCCCGCTGGGCCGATATTCGAGCACGCTGCCTCTAAACTGGGGGTGAAGCCCGAGGAGTGCGTCTTCGTCGGCGACAACCCAGCCTGGGACGTGGAGGGTTCCAGGGCGTCGGGGATGAAGGCAGTCCTCCTCGACAGGCAGGGTGGAGCTGAGGGAGCGTTAAGGAGCCTCATCGAACTTTTATCTGTTATAATCAGCTAAAATTATATAGTATTAGAGTGACCTTTCTGAGAGGCGTCGTCGGTGGGCGTATCCAGGGAGGCTGTCCGCCGGCTCCAGGTGGAGAAACAGGGGGTCGGCGCCTACCCGACAAAAGTTGGCAAGGAGGAGATCTTCGAGGCCGTCGACGCCGTGGGCTGCATCCAGATCGACACGATAAACGTCGTTGAACGAGCCCACTACCTCGCCATCTGGACCAGGCTCGGCCAGTACAGTAAGAAGGACTTCGACGACCTCGCATACGTCGACAGGAGGCTCTGGGAGCACTGGGGCCACGCCGCCTCCATAATGCCCTTCAGCGACTACCGCTACTTCATCCGCTCCATGAGGCTGAGGGGAGAGGACTGGGCCCAGGGGAGGGGCTGGTTCGGCGACGCGGGCAGCAAGCTTGTCGATCACGTCCTCGAAAGGATCAGGGAGGAGGGACCCCTCTCGTCGAGGGACTTCGAGGAGCAGGGGAAGAGGCCCCACCAGGGCTGGTGGTCCTGGAAGCCATGCAAGGTCGCGCTTGAGACCCTATTCGCCGCCGGCGTCCTCCTCGTCTCACGCCGTGACAACTTCCAGAGATACTACGACGTCGCCGAGAGGGTGATCCCGGCCTGGGTCGACACGACCGAGCCCACGGAGGAGGAGAGGGTGAGGTTCTTCGTCGGCAGGACGATGCGCGCCCTCGGGGCAATCAAGCCCAAGGATATCCGCGGCTACTACCACCAGTGGTGCGTGAAGATGGAAAAGGGAGCCAAGGAGCTGCAGGCTCTCCTCGACGCGATGGTGGCAGGCGGGGAGGCCGTCAAGGTCAGCGTCGAGAACGAGAGGCAGCCATACTACTGCACGGAGGAGGACGCGGGCAGGCTTCAAGAGCTCGGGGATGGCTTCGCATTCGACGACGTCAGGTTCCTCACCTACTTCGACAACCTCCTATGGCACAGGGACAGGGTCGAGCGCCTCTTCGGCTTCGAGCCCACGTTAGAGATCTACGCGAAGCCTGAGAAGAGGAGGTACGGCTACTACCACCTCCCCATCCTCTACGGGGACCGCCTCGTCGGGAGGATAGCGCCGAAGCTCGACAGGAAGAATGGCATCCTCATCGTCCGAGGACTGTGGCATGAACCGTGGTTCAGGCCTGACGAGGAGTACGAGGACAGGTTCCAGAGGACACTTGAGAGCTTCGCCGAGTTCAACGGCGCCGAGAAGACGGAGTACGCCCTAGAAAATTAGGGGGGCCTAGGCTTTCTGGGTCCTAGTCTTGAGCTGGGGCTCCCCCTTTATGCTCTTGGCGAGTTCGATGGCCGCCTTAACGGCCTCGTCTTCGCCGTCGAGGAGGAAGATCTTGGAGCCCTCTCCGCCGTCGATGCCGCCTCCCCCTATCGGGATGACGTCGACCCCGAAGAGCTCCTTGAACGCCTCCATCTCCGTGATGACGGCGCCTTGGACGACCATCATGCCACACTTGACGCCCATGGCGTAGTCGACCTTCTTCATCCCCATCCTGGCAACTACGTCTGTGAGGCTTATCGGCACAAGCTTCTCGAGGCCCGCGGCGATTATCGTGGTGACGCCGTTGCTGGTGAGGTAGCCCCAGGCTGCGCCTATCGTGCCTCCGCCGGCTCCTCCGAGGAGGACGCCCGCGGCGCCGAAGGGGTCGATGGCGTTGGCGCCCTTGATGAAGACGTCGCCGGGCCCCATCTTGGCGAGGATCGGCGGTAGCTCCTGCGTCTTCAAGGCCTTGACCTTGCCCTTCTCGAAGACGTGGTGATCGTAGCGGCCCTTCGCCTCGGTGATTAGGAGTCCCTCCCTGGTGACGACGCCCGCCGTGAACATGCCCTTGTCCTTGACCTCCTTCCCTGTGAGCTCCTCCAGGACGTAGGCGTCTGTGGTGCTCGTGCAGACGACCACGATCCCCTCCTTCATCGCCTCCTGGACGATGTCCATGTGGGCTATCGCCTTCGCTATCAGCCTCTTCCCCTCGGCCGGGGTGAGAACAATCTGGGCTAACAAGCGTTATCCTCCGAAACCTGATGGTAGGTAGCCCGGTCGGTGATAAAAACTTAGCTAAAAATGAGGGAGGGAGACCACCGCACCTGGTGTTCGATCTTTTCGGCTATCTTCGACGCGTAATACCATAATCCCAGGCATAATATATCGGATCGGCGCGCTCCAGTCTTGACCTATGAGTAGCATATTTAGGCAAAGCGGTAAGTGGTCCTCCAGTGGGAATGGAAATTTACTCGGATGATACAACCCCCTCGATAGCATTGGCCAGGCTATTATACCACGGTCTGCTCCGAGATGGCTTCGGCGAAGATGTTCCCGAACTCCGTGAGGCTGATGACCTTCATCTTGCTCCCCTTCTCGGCGTCGATGAGTCCCTTCATCTCGAGGCGTGAAACGATCCTGCTGAACCTGTTCCTGAGGGTGGAGCTGGCTGCCTTGTAGCCGAACCAGCGGATGACGTCGCTTATGGACTTGGCTTCGCCGCCGTTCTCGCGGAGGAGGACCAGGAGCTTCTTCTCGCGCTCCCACTCCTTCTCCTCGTGCTTGCTGCTCGGTTCGAGCCTGTAGCCTGGGAGCTGTATCTCCATCGGCTCCCTGCTCTGCTGGTTCCTGGCGGTCTCGAACCAGCGGCTGAAGGCCTCTTCGCCGGGCTTCCCGCTGACGTACCACGCAGGCTTCACGGAGGGGACGCTGTAGACCCTCGCGTTCCTGAACATGAGGGCTACCGTGAGGGCTACTCCCTGGGTGATGTTCGTGGTGCTGGTTATGTCCATGAGGACCTCCTCTCCGTCGCGGCGCGCGGCCGATACGACGCCGTAGATCGCCTTGAATGCGCTCCTGTGGTCCATGGGGTCGTATCCGACCATGACGGGGTCGAGTATCTCGAGCTTGTCGCGGAGCTCCTCGGCGTTCTTCTTCGACATATAACTGAAGACGGCCGTCTCGTCGCCGGCCTCGACGTCGCTGTAGAGGAGGTAGAGCCTGGTTATGCCGTGGTGCTTGCTCCAGTACCTTATGCCGTCGAAGGGACGGCGGAAGTGGGTCCCGACGAGGCAGACGATGATTGTCATCCTGCACCCTCTTTGACTCTTTAGATTTGAATAAAGCATATCACCTCAATAGTATTTAAATTATTCCTGACATAATGTTAATGTTTAATATCATTGAATTATTTTAGGACAATCCCATTTTATATATATATATTCAGATAATTCTTTACATCGTTGTTCGAAGTATTATGGTCACGACAATCATCTTCAAATAGAACGATTCGCGACTGTTGATACACTTGTAGTTAGTGTTCTCCATCGGAGGCTTGAAACGTGACGGATTCACCTGCCAGAGTGAAGGTCTACTCCCTTCCGGACTGCAGCAAATGTGAGGAGCTTAAGAGGTGGCTCACCGAGAGGGGGATCGGCTTCGAGGCGAGGTGGTTCGACAGCGAGGCCCAGACAGAGTTCGTGATGCGTAACATGTTCGGCAACCCGCCCTTCCTCGAGGTGGGGGAGAGGGCCGCATCCTCCGAGGAGTTCTTCAGGGACGGCACCTTAAACGAGGCGGCCGTCAGGGAGGTTCTCGGCGTTTGAAGCGTGTCAAGGAGCTGCCGATGGGACAGACTTACATAAACCAGTACTCCAAGGCGGAGAGGGTCTACCGCGGGATGCCGATGGTCAGGACGACGGACGGCTACCTCGTCCCGTGGGACAAGACACGGATCATCGAGCAGCTCCAGAGGGAGACGCAGCTCGCGAAGATAATGTTCGGCATGGAGCCGCTGAGCGGGCTGAAGGCGGAGAAGATAGCCAACGAGGTGGATCGCAGGATAAGGCTGATCAAGCCGAAGTTCGTCTCCGGGCCAATGGTGAGGGAGGTGGCGAACAACGTCCTCCTCGAGTGGAGCGAGCAGGAGAATATGCCGGAGCTCCAGATCTACAGGAACATCCTGACCAGGGTCGGAGTCCCTGTCCCGGACGCATACGAGATAGACACGGGCAGCGGCTACGAGGCGAAGGAGAACGCGAACCTGCAGCCTAACCCTGAGACGGTGCACAAGAAGAAGGCGGACAGGCTCAGCAAGGAGCAGTACCTTCTGCTGATGGACCCGACTCTGGCGACGGCTCACCACCAGGGTGACATCCACATCCACACGCTGGAATACTTCGGGAGCCGCCCGTTCTGCCAGGACTGGGACCTAAGGTATTTCCTGTATTATGGTTTGGTCCCTGACGGGACGGGGTTCAGGAGCAGCGTCGCCGGTCCCGCGAAGCAGCCGGAGGTGGCGATCCTGCACAGCGTGAAGGTCCTCGCGGCGGGGCAGACGAACTTCAGCGGCGGCCAGGGCTTCATGAACTACACGATGTTCCTCGCCCCCTTCATGCGCGGGATGGAGTACAGCAAGGTTAAGCAGCTGGCTCAGATGATGTTCTACGAGCTGACGCAGACCTACGTGACGCGTGGTGGCCAGCTCGTGTTCAGCAACATCCAGCTGCCCATGGGTGTGCCGAAGATCTGGCGCGACGTGCCCGTGGTCATGCGTGGGAAGGTCGGCCCCGACACCTACGGGAACTACGAGGACGAGGTGCAGAACTTCTTCCGCGCCATCACGGAGGTGTCGCTGGAGGGCGACTTCTGGGGTAAGCCGTTCAACTTCCCCAAGAACGAGAACTACGTCTCGCCCGAGTTCTTCAAGCCCGAGTACGACGACCTCTGGATGCTCGTGCACGAGGCGGTGGGGAAGTTCGGCGCGCCATACTTCGACAACATGCTCCCCGCCTACCGTGGCTACGGGAACGGGATAAGCTGCTACCAGTGCTGCGCCTACCAGTTCGCGAACACGCCCGAGACTGACCCCCACTTCAACGAGAAGCTCTTCTTCGAGGGCGGCCAGCACTTCAGCATGGGCGGCTGGCAGGTCGTCAGCCTCAACATGCCGAGGATGGCCTACAGGGCGAACGGCGACTACGACAAGCTCCTCGAGGCGGCTCAGGAGAACATGAGGCTCTCAGTCGACGTCTTCAAGACCAAACGGCACTGGATGGACAAGGCGATCGGGAACAACATGATTCCCTTCGCCACCCAGCAGCCCAGGGACCCCGTGACGGGGCAGAAGGCTCCCCCCGCCGTCGACTTCAGGGAGCTCGTCAACGTCATCGGAGTCGTCGGCGTCAACGAGATGGTCCAGCACTTCACCGGGAGCCAGCTCCACGAGAGCGACGACGCGATAAGGGTCGCCGTCAGGCTCCTCCTCGACATGGAGAAGTACAGGAAGGGGCTCGAGATGAAGCACGGCTTCAAGATAATGCTGGCCCGTACGCCGGCGGAGAGCACGGCGCAGACCTTCGCCATCTCGGACCTCGTCTCGCCCAAGTACAGGAAGCACGCGGAGAACGTGGTTAAGGGCGACCTCGAGCAGAGCCTGGCGCTCCTCAAGGGGCAGCGCGACCTCCCCGTCTACTACAGCAACGGCACCCACACGTACGTCGGCGCCCACATTCCGCTGGGGAAGAAGATAGACATTGAGCACAAGTTCTTCCCGATCCTGAGCGGCGGGAACATCTTCCACGCCTGGCTCGGCGAGGCCTGCAGCGACCCCGAGGCGCTGTACAAGTTGACTCAGCGCATCTGCAGGAACAGCCAGATAGGGTACTTCAGCTACACGAAGGACCTGACTATCTGCAGCAAGTGCCAGAGCACGAACGCCGGGCTGCTGAAGAGTTGCCCTAGCTGTGGTTCCGAGAGCGTGAAGTGGTGGAGCAGGATCAC
>CAZVMI010000069.1:0-5801 GCA_964628365.1 uncultured Candidatus Bathyarchaeia archaeon
AGGCTTCAGCCCTCTGAAAGGGTGTTTAGAAGCGAAATTATGCATCTTCTAAAGCTTTACATATCACGAATCTATCTTATCAATGCATCATCTCAGGACCGGTGAATTGGATGTCCACTTTTTCTGAGGCCTTACAGGAGAAGTTTGGGCGCAGAGACTGCCCGTACATCTACGACTGCGATGTCCAGATAACGAAGGACTTCTTCAACCGCGTCTGCAAGACACCCGCATACACGAACTGCCACCACTTCGCGAAGCGCGTCGGTGAACTCCAGACACCCATTGTCTGGCTCCAGAAGCTCGCCGTCGACCAGTCGAGGGTGCTTGAGCAGGACATAGAGGCTAAGCCTTCTGAGAGCACGGGCTGAGCCTTTCTTGACGAACCCAAAGCTGAGGGAAATATCTCAGGGCATATATTTCGTTGAAAACGATCAGCACATCCTCGTGACGAGGAACCTCGTGCCGGGCAGAACAGTCTACGGGGAGAAGCTGGTTCAGGTCGGTGAGGATGAATACAGGTCTTGGAACCCGACGAGGAGCAAGCTCGCCGCCGCCATAATGAAGGGGCTCGGGAAGGTACCCATTAGGAGTGGGAGTAATGTCCTTTACCTCGGTGTCGCGTCAGGCACCACGTGCAGCCACGTCTCCGACATCGTAGGGGGGGAAGGCCACGTCTGGGGAGTCGATTTCTCCGCCAGGTCCATGAGGGACCTGATAGACAACGTGGCCAGGTTCAGGCGGAATATCTCACCCATTCTCGGAGACGCACGGGAGCCATGGCGATACTCGGCGCAGCTCCCGAAGGTAGACGTTATCTTCGCGGACGTCGCCCAGCCCGACCAGGCTGAGATCGTTTTGAAGAACGCGTCCCTATTCCTGAGTCGAGGTGGATACGCGATGCTATCGATAAAGTCACGGAGCGTGGACGTCACCAAGGAACCCGGCACAGTATACGCGGAGCAGGTCGATGTCCTGAGGCGCGGCGGCTTCACCATAGAGGAGTTGGTTGAGCTCGACCCATTCGAGAAGGACCACGCTTTAGTCCTCGCCAGGCGTTAGATCCGGCGTTGCATTATCCTCTGCACAGGCGCCCATGACGCCCTTATGAAGTCCGGGCACTCCGTGTTCTCCTTGAACCACTTCTCGAGGAAGCTGACGGTCTTCTCGTCGTGCATGTAGCCGGAGTTGAAGTCTCCGTACCTCTCCCTCAACTCGGCTACTATTGAGTCACGCCTCACCTTGGCTAGGATCGAGGCGGCTGAGGTAACGGGGTATTTCTCATCGGCATTCACCTCGCAGACGAGGTAGGGCTTATCGGGCAGCACTCTTAAAATTTGGCGGGCGTATCGGTCAGGGTCGACATCTGAGGGGTCTATGTACGCCTCATCTACCCCAAGCTCCCTCAGGACTCGTGCCATTGCCATCGCCTCGAGGTAGTTCAGCTTCCTCAGCTTGACGTTCCTGAGGACGACCTTGTCGATGGTTGCGGGGGCGAGGTCGAAGTACCTGACATCTAGAGCGAGCTCCATTATCTCGCCGACCAGAGCCTCCCTCCTTCTGGCCGTTAGTTTCTTGGAATCCTTGACGCCCATCTCAACGAGCCTCGGGACGTCCTCGTGCCTGAAGACGGCGCCGGCGACGACGAGAGGGCCTATCGCGCACCCCCTACCGGCCTCGTCCACCCCAGCGATCCTCGTCAAGGACACTCAACCTACAAATATGATGTCCACTAGTAAAAATCATCTGTTGGAGCCTATTAAGGCAAGCTCATTGTAGATCTCGACGTAACGGGCCGCGCTCCTGTCGATGTTGAACCCCTCGACGACCGTCTCCCTCGCCATCTTCCCTAGTCGTGGGTTCTCTGTAGCCTTTAGTATCTTATCAGCCAATTCCACGGCATCTCCAGGTTTGTAAAAGTATCCGTTCTTGCCTTCTGTGATGAGCTCTGGGGAGCCACAGGCTTTAGCAGCTACCGGAACGCATCCAGACGCCATAGCCTCCTGGAGGGACACTGATAACCCCTCCCTCACAGAGGCTAGGACGAATACATCGAGGAGCTTATGAAATATCTCGGGCTCATGCACCTCACCCGTGAACATGATGTTCTCGACCCCTAAGTCTCCGGCCAGCCACTTGAGGCGACCAAGCTCAGGGCCACCTCCCCCTACGACGAAGAAAGCGTCGATCCTCCCGCTTACCTCATTGGCCGCCACGATAAGGTCTTCCACACGTTTCTCGGAGACAAGGCGACCTAATGTCCCTATCACGGTGGCGTTGGGAGGTATCCCGTATCTCTCCCTGAGGCGGCGTCTATCATCGGAAGGCTTGAATCGCTCGACATCGACCCCTAGATAGATCCTCTCAATCCCACCCTCGTTGGCACCGAGCATTATGGCGAGGCGCCTGACATAATCCGAGACGGCGACGACCCTGTCAGCCTTCCTCAGGGTGCGCCTGACGAAGGGCCTGTACAGTGGCCTCTCGATGGGCAGGGTGCAGTCACTCCCGTGGCAGGTCACAAGCCTCGGGGCTTTGACAGGCAGAATAGATGCCATGAACCCCAGGGGGATCGTCAGGTGGGAGTGGATCACATCTACCCTCTCCCTGGCCATGCTCAGGTAAGCTGACGCTAGGTAAGGCGGTAGCTGCGCCAAGTACCCCATTGATGCCCCCTTCATCGTCCTCTCGGGCAGGACCTCAAAACGTTGAGAAGGCAGGTAGGCGAACCGTCTCACGGTGAACGGCGAATCGTAAGGCGCCATCGTGCGGCTCCTAGGAGCCAGCACTGTGAGGTCGACCCCTAGACGGCTGATCCTCAGGCAGAGGTCCTGGATGAACCGACCATGGAAGTCTCCCCTGAACCTTGGATAGGTTGGCGTCACCACGAGGACCCGCACAGGAGCCAGCCCCATCTTTTATAAGTATTTGAAAGTTGATTTATCATTATGGACCTCTCCGTCTGCCTCGTCGCGACGGAGCTTTTCGGCTGGGGCAGATACGGTGGATTCGGCGCATCCACCAGGATGATCGGCGAGGGCCTCGCCGAGCGGGGAGTGGAGGTCTCGGTGGTCGTCCCCAGGGGCGAGGGGCAGAGGCCCGTCGAACATGTTGAGGGAATGACGATCCGCAGCTTCCCGCTCAGGAGCTACCCACTCACGGGCGGCATCTACAGGCTTTGCGACTCCGATGTCTTCCACTCGGAGGAGCCGAGCTGGGGGACTCTAAAGGCGCAGGAGGCTATGCCCGGAAGGAAGCACGTCGTCACGTGCCAGAACCCCAAGATGGACGAGGACTGGAGGCGAGTCTACGGCTACTACCCTCTGAGGCGAAGGCTATACAACGCCCTCATGGAGGGGCGCGTCAGGCAAGGCGTGAGGATGGCCGACGCCGTCTACTGCCAAGCATATTCGACGATATCGAAGGCTAAACAGATCTATGGTCTCCCAAGAAACCCCGGCTTTCTGCCGAACCCCGTGAAAATACCTGCACTGCCTCCGAGAAAAGCGTCGGAGCCTACTGTGTGCTTCCTTGGGAGGTTCGACGCCGAGAAGCGACCAGAATGTTTCTTCGATCTGGCCAAGGAGTTCACTGACATTAAGTTCGTGGCTCTCGGGAAGGCCCACGATGAGCGCTTGGATAGACGGCTCAGGGAGAGTTACGGGGGCATAGGGAACCTGTCGCTCCCCGGCTTTGTGTTGGGGAAGGAGAAGGAGGACATCCTCGACGAGGCGTGGGTGCTCGTGAACACGAGCGTGAGCGAGTGCCTGCCTGTCTCGTTTCTGGAGGCCTCGGCCCACCGCTGCGCCATCCTCAGCTTCCACAACCCTGATGGCTTCGCCAGCAGTTTCGGCTTCCACGCGGATGAGGGCAGTCTCGGCGCTGGCCTGAGGTGGCTGTTGGATGATGATAGGTGGCGGCGTATGGGCGAGGAGGGCTACAGGTATGTCTCGGAGATTCACGAGCTCCGTCGGGTGATCGATCTACACATCAGAGAATACGAAAAAATCCTGGGGACTATTCCTCGTCCATCTTCTTCAGCTCGGTGATTCCCAGCATCTCCATGTCCAGTGGGAAAATGGGGCGCCTGATCTTCTTGAAGCCGAAGCCAGCGAGCCTCGGGCTTGTTAGGCCAGGCGTGTCGAGCTCTATGATCTCCCTGGCGATAGGCTCATGGGTGGCCCTGTAATGGACCGAAGACTTCACGACTATGAATTTCTTCTCGGTCGGCTCGATGCCGAGGCTCCTATAAAGCTGGAGGTCGAGGGGCTGCAGCCTCTTCGTAGTGACTATGACCTCATTGCCGGCGACGTTCAACACCGCGGTCCTACCCATGTCAGTCTCCGTGCCGGTTCCCATTGGTCCCTTCACGATCCACTTACCATCCGAGAGCAGCTTCACGGTCCCTGTGACGCTGAGCGGCGCCCCGTGCATGTCGTCGATGTGACCGCCTAGGTTCAGCGTGACGGTGTTCCCTACGCCAGCCTCTGCCGCCTTCTCCACGGAGCTTGGATCAGCCATGACGGCGAATACGCCGCCAGTTAGGCCCGCCTTTAGGACGGCTCTCAGGACGACGGTACCGTCGCATGGGGAACCTCCGCCCGGGTTATCGCCTATGTCGGCGAGCACTATGGGCCCCTGGATGGCGTCCTTCACCTTCCTCAGAGCTTCCTTGACCGGCGTCGGTTTAACAAGAAAGTCTCTTCTCAGGCTCCATGCTAGGTCGCTGAGTTCGTCAGCTAACTGGTCGGCGAGGCTCTGATCGTCATTCGTTGTCACTATGAAGCTCATTCCGACGTCGGCGAAGTCGCTCCACGGGAAGCCGGCGGCGACGGTGATCGTCTCCACCCCTGGCAGAGCCTCCATCCTGTGGGCCTCCTCTATCAGCCTGCTCATCGGGTATTTTCCAGTGAATTGGGCCTGTAGAGCCGGCATCATTGAAGGCTGCCTGAATGCCTTCGCCGGCTTCAGGCTCCCATCTAAGAGCTTGGCCAAGAGGTCTATGGCTTCGACGCCACGTTCGTACTCGTCAATGTGGGGGTAAGTGTCGTAGCCTACGAGAATGTCCGCGCTCTCAACCATCTGCTTCGTGTAGTTGGCATGAAGGTCGAAGGTGGCGACCATGGGCTTCGGTCCTATTAGCTTCCTGACCTCGCTGAGAGCGTGCCCCTCTAGATCCTCGTGATTCTCCACGACGCCGGCGCCGTGAAGGTGAAGGGCGACGCCGTCTACTGGCTCTGCCTTCCTGATGCCGTCAACCATCATACCCAGGATTGTGTCGTAAGCCTCGGATGTAATCGTGCCGCTTGGGGTCGCTGAGGCGAAAACGGTGGAGATAAGCTCGTAGCTGTGCTTCTCGCACCCTGCGATTATGCCGCCTACGGAGGTCTTCGTGCCTCTGAACCTCTGGAAGACCTCGTCACCATAAAGGAGGTGTCTACTCCTGAACTCGTCGAGGTCGGTCTTGATTGTGGATAAGACGTTAGTCTCGTGGGATATCGTCCCCGTGACAATACGCATAGGATAGCCTCATCAAAGAAATAGTCTATGGGAGTGAAAACGTTAGCGGTGGAGCTTGAAGAACTGGCGTAGGTCGACATCCTTCTCTGGAATTCCCTCCGCGGTCTTGAATATGCCCTCGACTGTGAGGAGCCTACGCTTCGTGTAGAGGCCTCCGCCGAAGCCGCCGAGGCCGCCGTTCGACCAGACGACTCTGTGGCAGGGTATGACGACGCCTATGGGGTTGTCGCCGACCGCGTTGCCCACCGCCCTGCACGCCCTGGGTCGCCCGATCTCCTTCGCCA
>CAZVMI010000069.1:5901-7032 GCA_964628365.1 uncultured Candidatus Bathyarchaeia archaeon
TCGTAATAGACCTTCTCCATACACTCACACCAGCTTGACCGATGACGATTCTTCGATGTTTATTCCTTTTTTCCGCTTAAAACGGTGTTGGATACGTGTGTGGGGGAGTGGTGAGTGAATCTCTGGAATGACTCCTCAACTTCTCCCGTCGTATTAATCGGGGATGCCTGTTCGAAGTCTATCATCGTCATGAGTACAATGTTTCTTCCAACCGTTGGAATGAAGAAACACGGTTCTCTGCAGTTGTTCAGCCAAATGCGTAGGATACCATCCAATTTAAAATAACGAGCTCTCTCAGGATATTCGATACGGGTATGATGATATGAGCACACGTCTCATAGTCTTGGCATCGACCTCCCCTCGACGAAGGAGTCTCCTCAACCAGATCGGGCTGCCCTTCACAGTCGCCGATCCTGGAGAAGTTGAGACGAGCACTGCCCCTAGCCCATCGACTAGAGCCGTTGAGAACGCCTCCAAGAAAGTCGAATCTGTCGCAGCTGGTCACCCGCACAGCATCATCATCGGCGCCGACACCATCGTCGTCCTAGGCGGAAAGATGCTTGGAAAGCCGAGGAGCAAGAGGGAGGCTGGGGAGATGCTGAGAAACCTCAGAGGCGTCCAACACCTCGTCGTCACGGGCCTAGCAGTCTTGGACACTGATACGGGGAAGACAGAGAATAGAACAGTTGAGACAAGAGTCTTCATGCGCGATATCCCAGACGACGAGCTAGAGGCCTATGTCGCCTCAGGGGAACCTTTAGGAAAGGCCGGAGGGTACGCGATACAGGGATCAGGCGCGGTCTTCGTAGAGAGGGTCGAGGGATGCTTCTTCAACGTCGTAGGGCTGCCCCTCCCAGCCCTATACGATATTTTGAAGGGTTTCGGCGTCGACATTTGGTGAGAACGAAGGGCTTACAATATAATTTTTAACTGAAATATTGTTTTTCTATATAGCTCTATAGAACATATATAAATTATTCTTTTATCCCGAAGGCTCGACGCTAATAGGAGAAGCTTGGGCTATAGATTCAGGAACGTGGCTGGTTCTCTGATCGCGCTCTACTTCTTCATCTCAGCCATAGTCCTGATCAAGGAGTCAGCCGCCCTGATGGGCGAGTTCCTAGCCCAGAA
>CAZVMI010000070.1:0-6954 GCA_964628365.1 uncultured Candidatus Bathyarchaeia archaeon
AGGTTCTCGAAGAAAATCTACGAGCTCGACGACCACGTCGCGACCGCGATCTCGGGCAACAGCCCGGACGCACGTGTCCTCGTGAGGGAGGCCCGACTGGTATGCCAGGGGCACAGGCTGACCTACGACGAGCCAATAGGCATAGAATCTCTGACAAGCAGCCTGGGCGACCTCCTCCAGCAGTACACTCAGAACGCGGGCGTCCGTCCCTTCGGCGTGAGCATGATCATCAGCGGCATAGATGTCACGGGCTGCAGGATGCTCAGCATAGACCCGAGCGGCTCGTACAGGGGATACAAGGCGACGGCCCTGGGCATGAACAACGAGAAGGCCCGCGAACTCCTCGAAAAGAAGTACAGGGAGGATATGAAGCTCGACGAGGCGATCAGGCTCTCGGTCGAGGCGATCAGGACGGCCTACCAGAACGAGCTGAAGGCCGAGAACATCAACATCTCCGTGATAACCGCCGCCTCGAAGGTCTTCAAGAAGTTGGAGGACGAAGAGATCAAGAAGTATCTCTAACCAGGTTCTTGAGCCCAGCCTCTCTGGCAATCTTGAGGGCCTCATCCGTCTCCTCCCTCGTCAGCCTTCTACGAAGTTCCGGCCTTTCGGATGCCCTCCATTCCGGCCGGTACTGAAACATCAGGTTGACCCTTGTCCACGGCCCGAGGTTCCCCGAGATCCACTCTAGAATCGGCCTCGTGCAGCACTCGTTGTGGCCCGGGAGCACGAGGACACGTATGACCAGCTCGCCAAACCTCTTCGCCGCGAGGTGGTTCCTCGTGCACGCATCCCAGTAGCCAGGCGCGTCAGAGATCGCCTCGGCACACCGGTTGTTCCCGTACTTGAAGTCGAGGAGGTAGAGGTCCGAGAAGCCGGCGAGGAGCCTCGAGGTCTCGTCGCTGTAGTAGCTGTTGCTGTTCCAGACAGTGGGGATGTTAACGTCGACCTGGCGCATTGTCTCCATCCAGAGCCAAGTATTTGGGGTGGGGTCGCCTCCGACCATGTTGAGGTTCCTGCACCCCTCGTCCCTAAGTTTACTCACGATCCTCGCCATCTGGCTCGGGCTGACGGGCTGCCCTGGTGTGAGCCACTGGCTGATGTCGTAGTTCTGGCAGTGGATGCACCTCATCGTGCAACCGCAGGTGAACACCGTCCCCGATGGGACGAGTTCTGGCTCCTCGCCCGTGTGGGGAAAGAAGCTTGAGAGGGAGAACTCGTCGCCGCACCTACAGTAGCCCCTGCCGCCCATGAACCGGTCGACGCAACACCTCCTTTCGCAGAAGTGACACTCACCCATCATCCTCTTGGCTAGCTCAGCCTTCAGGTCTAGGAACGAACGCTCAGGCTTCTCGAGCTTCGGTGCTGAATCGAATCTCTTCTCAAACTCGGCGTAATCCTTCAGGTATCTGTCGTGCAGCCTCCAGAGGTCACCTGTAGAATCTTCGCTAGAATATTCAACGCCGAGATACCTGCCGACCACGTACTTAGCCTGCCTCTCGCCTATGACTACGCCGACATATCTTGGAAGGGCCCTCTTGATCTTGGGGTCATCTAGAGTCGGTGGAGTGTAGGGGATAAGTCTCCACATCAACTAACCCTCAGGCTCGGCGGGATACAAGGGTTGCGCGGGGAACCGTTTAATTCCGTCGTTCACCCATTCTTAAGCGATGGAGATGGAGTCTAGGTTCTCTGAACGGCTCGACGAGGAGACAGTGCGCTGCACCATATGCCCGAGGATGTGCACGGTGAAGCCCGGAAAGACGGGGTTCTGCGGCACCAAGGAGAACAGGGAGGGGAAGCTCGTCGACCTCACCTACGGCCAGCTCTCCTCGATAGCCGTCGACCCCATAGAGAAGAAGCCCCTCGCCCACTTCTATCCTGGAAGCATCAGCCTAAGCATAAGCAGTGTCGGCTGCAGCTTCACCTGCCCATGGTGCCAGAACTGGAACATATCCCAGGCTAAGCCCGGCGAGACGGGAACGAAGAGGGTTCCACCCGACTACGTCGTCGACATGGCCCACAGGCAGCAGTGCACGAGCATCAGCTACACCTACAACGAGCCACTGATCAACCTTAACTACGTCGAGGACACCGCTCGCCTGGCCAAGAAGGAGGGGGTGAAGAACGTTCTAGTCACCAACGGCTACATCTCTAAACCAGCCCTCGGCAAGATCGTTGACGTTATCGACGCTGCGAATGTCGATTGGAAAGCCTTCAGCGAACCCTTCTACAGGAAGCACTGCGGTGCAGACCTCCAGAGCGTCCTCGACGCGACCGTCGAGATGCACAGGAAGGGCGTCCACGTCGAGGTCACCTTCCTCATCATCCCTGAGACGAATGACGGGGAGGAGGAGACGCGGAAGATGGCGAGGTACCTCGTCGACAACCTCGGCCCAGACGTCCCCCTACACCTGAGCAGGTTCTACCCCCAGTACAAGTTCAGCCACCTGCCGCCGACGCCGGTGGAGACCCTCCTGAAGGCGAGGGAGATCGCTGGGTCCGAGGGAGTAAGGTATGTCTACGTGGGCAATGTCCCCGGGGAGGGATACGAGGACACGGTCTGCCCTAACTGCGGACAGGCGGTTATCAAACGTATAGGATACACCATCACGGACTGGAGGCTTACGGAGGAACATGACTGCACCAAGTGCGGCTCACATATTCCCATAGTCGGGCGCAGGGAGAAACACACGAGCCTCTTCTAGAGGCTCGGGGGATTAACTTTTTCAGTCGCCACGGCTCCAAGGATCACGTTTCTGGATGTGAAGGATTTGAGCATGAAGAGAACGACAGTCATCTTCGAGAAGCCCGGGAAGGAGCACACAGAGGAGACCCTCAGGGTCGCCCTCGAGGCGGCGAAGGAGCGGGGGATCGACACAGTCGTCGTCTCCACCACGACCGGCACCACAGGCGAGAAGGCAGTTGAGGTCTTCAAGGGCAGCAGAATCAAGCTCGTCTTTGTCACCCACCAGTCCGGCTACAGGGGATCGGGCATCCAGCTCGTGCCCGCCGAGACGAAGAAGAAGCTCGAGAAGACCGGGACAGTTGTGACCTGCACCGACGTGCTGACGGGCGGCGTCGACGTGGGCATGGGTAGGCAGAGGCCGGAGGTATCTGAGCCCCAGCAGGGGAGCCTCCCATTCATAGTACCCCCCGTAAACGTGTTGGTCGCCAACACGTTAAGGCTCTTCAGCCAGGGCGTCAAGGTCTGTGCGGAGGTGGCGATGATGGCGGCTGACTGTGGGGCGGTTCAGGTCGGCAAGCCCGTCGTCTGCGTCGCCGGGAGCCACGCGGGGGCGGACACCGCGATGGTGATCTCGCCAGCTGAGTCAAACAGGATGAGGGACCTGAAGCTCCACGAGATACTCGTTAAGCCGTACTGACCCATCTTTCCTCTCGATGAGAAAATATATCTGAGACCTGAATCCCTTTTCTTCAAACAACCCGGAGACAGGCTTTTGAAGACCAGGGCCGTCGTCAGCATCCTCGGCGTGTCAGCCACCGCCATCATCTCGGGGCTCTTACTCTGGAGGATGCTCTTCGGCGGCGAGGACGTCACAAGCCTCGGCCTCGGCGGCATATTCCTCGCCTCGATGCTGAGCCACCTGACCATGGTCGCCCGCGACCTGTTCGTGCCCCTCTTCATACCCCTGACCGCCCTCTATCATCCGGTACTGCTCGGCTTCTCCGCGGGCGTCGGGGGCGCCATAGGCGATGTCTCCGCCTACGCCCTCGGCTGGGGGGTCTCAGAGTCCCTGGAGGGAAAGAGCAAGACGGAGGACCTCGTCGGCAGGTGGGTGAGCAGGTACGGCCTATGGGCGATTCTCGTCGTCGCCGCGACGCCTCTCCCTGACCTGCCCATAGTCATGCTCGCCGGTTCGAGGAGACTCCCCCTCAAGAAGCTCCTCGTCATCGAGGCTGCTGGGAAGACGGCCCTCTACTCGGTCGGCGCCTTCTTCGGGGGCAGGGTCTTCGAGGTCCTCATCGGGGCCGTCGGGAGCCTCACCGCCTCGGCCCTCTTGGTTGTGGCAAGTATCGCCTTCACGTTCCTGATAACCTGGGGGCCGAGCAGGGACTATATCTTCGGTCTCATAGAGAAGTTTGTGTCTAGTGGCGATAGTTGACGACCTTCTCGATCGGCATCGTGTTGGCGACGTCCTCAGCCTCTAGCCAGCCCCTCCTAGCGACGGAGACGCCGAGGGGGAGGAAATCAAGCTGGTTTGCGGCGTGCGAGTCGGTGCCTATCTCCATGACGCATCCCGCCTGCATCGCCGCTCGCGAGTTGACGTCGCTCAGGTCGAGGCGGTCCGGGAAGGCGTTTATCTCCATCATCACCTTCTGCCCGGCTGCGGCCTCGAAGACCCTCTCAAGATTCAGCTCGTAAGGGTTGCGTTTCTGGATGATCCGGCCTGTCGGGTGCCCCACCGCGTCGACGTACTCGTTGTTCATGGCGGCTATCAGCCGGTTCGTCATCTTCTCCACGTCCGACTTGAAGCCTGAGTGGATGCTGGCGATGACGAAGTCGAGGTCCTTGAGGACCGAGTCTGGGAGGTCGAGGGAGCCGTCCGCCTTGACGTCGACCTCCGTCCCGGTGAGGACGGTGAAGCCTTCGAGCCCCCTGTTGAGCTGCTCTATCTCCTTCACCTGCTCCCTGAGCCTCGCCTCGTCGAGGCCGCGGGCTATGCCCAGGGACTTGGTGTGGTCAGTGACCGCGATGTACTCCAGCCCCATGGACCGCGCCTTCTCCGCCATCTCCTCGATGGTAGCGGTGCCGTCGCTCCACTTAGTGTGGATGTGGAGGTCGCCCCTGATCTCCTTCTCCTCGACCAATTTTGGGAGCCTGTGCTCAATGGCGGCCTCTATCTCACCCGTATTCTCCCGTAGCTCGGGCGGCATCAGGTCCATGCCCAACGCCCGGTAGATGCCCTCCTCATCCTCGCCGGCGACGCGCCTGTCCGTGTCCCTGTCGAAGAGGCCGTACTCGTTGAGTTTGAAGCCCTTCTTGACGCCTATGGTGCGTAGCTTGACGTTGTGCTCCTTGCTGCCCGTGAAGTACTGGAGGGCTGAGCCATACTCCTCGGGGGCGACTACCCTGAGGTCGACCTGTATCTGTCCCTCCAGGACGACGGTGCTCCGGGTCGTGCCGTGGCTGACGACGCGGATGACGGGCGGCATCGTGATGAAGCGCTGAGTAACCTCCTCCGGCTTCATGGAGGACGCGAGGACGTCGAGGTCGCCTATAGTCTCCTTCCTCCTGCGGGCGGATCCTGCTACTTCGACCTTCAGGACGGCGTCGGACTCCCTCATGTACTTGGTTAGTTGGTCGACGACTGGCAGGATGGCTCCGAGGAGGAAGCGGGTCTGCCTAGACCTGTACGCGTCGATGCTGACCAAGATGTTTGCCTCCTTCTTCGGGCCGAAGCCCTTCAGCTCCCTGACCCTGCCCTCCTTAGCCGCCTTCTCGAGATCGTCTATGGAGGCTATGTTCAGTTCCTGGTTGAGCCTCATGGCGAGCTTCGGGCCGACGCCCTCAAGCTCCATCAGGTCGCGGACCCCCTTCGGGAGGCTCTCACGGAGCTCCTCTAGGACCTTCGACTGCCCAGTATCGAGGACCTCGGAGATGACGGCTGAGATGCTCTTCCCGACGCCGGGGATGCTCTCGAGCTCGCCCCGCGCCTTAATCGCCCTGATATCCTCTGTGAGGGCGGTTATCCTCTGGGCCGCCATCTGGTAGGCCCTGCTTCTGAAGATGTCGCCTTTGACTGTGAGTATCTCGCCTATCTCGTATAGGACGGAGGCGACATCGGAGTTGGCGCTCATCTTACCCTAAGATGTCTCATTCCGGGCTCTTAAATGCTAAATGCCGGTTTAGCCGCTGATAGGGCAGTGAACCTGTTTGAACGTTCTCGACTACCTGAAGAAGGATGAGATAGTGGAACTTGGCTGCGACCTGATCCGTCAGCCGAGCCTGACCAGGCAGGAGGGGCCTGCGGTCAGCTTTGTCCGCGACTGGTTCGAGGAGAACGGCTTCGAGGAGATTGATCTCCAGGAGGTCGAGCCGGGCAGGAAGCAGGTCATAGCCCGGCTCAAGGGAGACGGCTCAGGGCGCAGCATGATGTTCAACGGACACCTGGACATCGACCCCATAGTCGAGTCATGGAAGTGGGACCCCTACGAGCCCCGGGTCGACGGGAACAGGCTCTGGGGCGCCGGCATACACAACATGAAGAGCGGGGACGCGGCGATGCTCTCAGCCGCGCTGGCGATCAAGAGGTCAGGCGCCAAACTGAGGGGAGACCTCGTCGTGGCCACGGTTGTAGGCGAGCTGCAGGGAGGCGTCGGCACTGTCCACATGCTCAAGCAGGGCGTCAGGACGGACATGGCGATAGTGCCGGAGCCGTACAGCGTCGATAACATCCTGACGAAGTGCGTCGGCGTCCACACGTTCGCGATACACACCGTCGGCCGCAGTGAGCACATCAGCCGCATGGAGGAGTCGGTGAACGCCATCACGAAGATGAGGACGGTCCTGGACAGGCTCGACGGTATGAAGTTCGAGGCACGGGACCCGGACCTGCCCGGGGCGCCTCGCTGGGTCGCGGGCAGCATCATCGGAGGTAGGAACAGGGACTACGATCTGGCAGGCCCCTACAACATCCCCGACTTCTGCACCATCATCGTCGACTTCCGATACCCGCCCGGCTACACAATCGACGAGATCAACGAGAGGATGATCGGGATGCTCGAGGAGATCAAGGAGGATGATCCGGAGTTCCGGTACGAATTCGAGTACCCGGTCGACCCGAAGTGGCGCGTCGGCGGGATAGTGATGCCCCCGATGGGCGTGAGCCCGGACGCGGAGGTCGTGAAGCTATTGAAGGAGAACCATAAGAAGGTCACCGGGAGCTACCCGAAGAAGATAGGAGCCGTCATCCCGAGGAGCTACTGTGG
>CAZVMI010000071.1:0-6736 GCA_964628365.1 uncultured Candidatus Bathyarchaeia archaeon
GGGCGTTGATCCCTTCAAGTGGCGTATTGAGGAGGGTAAGTGATGGCTGAGCAGTACAACCCTTCAGGCTGGCGGCTTACTAGGCGCCTCCTCGGCTACATCAAGCCCTACATGGGCACCTACCTCCTCATCAACCTCACCGCCTTCGGCAGGGAGGGGGTCTACAGTCTCCTCGCGCCGCTCCTGGTCATGCTCATCATCGACTTCTCCCTCGTCCCTGTCCCCGGGGGGAGGAACTGGTTCATAGACCTCATCAGGTCGTGGACAGGCGTCTCCGATAGTGGCGGACTCCTCGTCATACTGGTGTGCTGCATACTGCTCCTCGCCGCCGTCAGGTTCGCCTTCTTCGTTATCCACAGGTACTTCCGCGGAGTCATGAGCCAGAACATCCTCAGGGATATGCGCCGCCAGCTCTACGAGGCACTGATAAACAAGTCGTTCAGCTACCTCGGCCAAGTGAAGACGGGGCAGATCATCAGCAGGGCCACCAGCGACATGAACGCCATCGACCTCTTCTACTCGGAGACGGTCAGGGAGGTCTTCAGGATGACCCTCCAGCTAGGCATCGCCGCCACCATCCTGCTGAGCATCAACAGCCAGCTCGCCCTGATAACGCTCCTGCCGCTGCCCTTCATCTTCGTCACGATGAGGCTCTACCTGAGCAGAGTTAAGGGGCGGATGCTTGCGGCGAAGAACCAGTTCGACTCCCTCAACGGGATCCTCGTTGAGGGGATAACCGCCCAGAAGCTCATCAAGGGATTCGGCCAGGAGGAGTCCTTCGCCGAGAGGTTCAGCAGGGAGAACCAGAACTATGTCCAGAAGAGCCTCCGGACGGCGAGGCTCCAAGCGGTCTACACACCCTCCAACACCGTCATCACGGCCATCGGCGTCGCCCTGGTGCTCGTCTTCGGAGGAATCCGAGTCCTCGCCGGGAGTCTGACGCTGGGCGAGCTCGTCCTCTTCGGCAGCTACTTCACACAGATCGTCGGCCCCGTCAGAATGTACGCGAGGCTCATCGACTTCTACCAGGACGGCGTAGTGAGCGCGAGGCGCGTCTTCGAGATCCTCGACATTGGCAGGGATGTCCCCGAACCGGAACACCCCATCGAGCTCCATCGCCTCAAGGGGGACGTAGAATTCAAGAACGTCTCCTTCAGCTACGGCGGGAGCTCCGAGATACTCAGGGACGTGAACCTCAAGGTCTCCCCCGGGGAGAAGGTGGCGATCATAGGCTTCGTTGGCTCCGGGAAGAGTGCCCTGACCGAACTCGTGCCACGGTTCTACGACGTCACCTGCGGACAGGTACTCATAGACGGGCATGACGTCAGGGAAGCCTCCCTGAAGTCGCTGAGGGGCCAGATCGGTATCGTCCTCCAGGATATCTACATATTCTCGGACACAATAAGGGGCAACCTAACCTTCGGCAAGCCGGATGCAACCGACGAGGAGGTCATCGCGGCGGCTAAGGCGGCTCAGATCCACGACTACATAGCGTCTCTGCCAAAGGGGTACGACACACCCGTGGGGGAGAGGGGACTCACCCTGAGCGGCGGCCAGCGGCAGAGGGTCGCCATAGCCAGGGTCCTCCTCACCAACCCGAGCGTACTCATCCTCGACGACTCTACGAGCAACGTCGACGCCGAGACCGAGGTGCTGATCAGGAAGGCGATAGACGCCCTCCTCGAGGGGCGCACCGCCCTCATCATCACGCAGCGCGCCTCCACCTGCGAGTCCGCTGACAAGGTCGTAGTTGTCGACCAGGGACAGATAATCGCGGTCGGCAAACACAAGAAGCTGCTGAAGGAGAGCGAAAAGTATCGGATGTTGATGGAGTCTCAGACGCTCACGCTGGGACAGGAGGGTGAGGACTGATGGCGGAATTCTCGGGCAGGTACGACGTCGGCTCCCTCGAGTCCACGGAGCGCAGGTTCAGCGACTGGGGCCTCGTGAAGAGGATCATCAAGGACTACATGCTCCGCCACAAGTCCCTAGTCGCCGCGATGGCGCTGATCATCGCCGCCAAGACCCTCCTAGTCCTCTCGGGCCCCTTCATCTACAAGGTCACGCTCGACAGCTTCATCAGCAACACGCCGGAGCCCAACGAGAAGTGGCTCGCCGACATAATCAGGGGCATCGCTGCGGTGTTGGGCGGAGAGACAGCCACGCCATGGACGAGCATAATCTCTGCTGGCCTCATCTACGTCGCCGTAGGCGTCGCCCTCTGGGGGGTCATGAGCCTACAGGAGTACTACCTCAACAAGCTGGGGCTCAACATCATAGCGGATATCAGGACCGACTTCTTCCTCCACCTGGAGAAGCTGAGCCAGAACTTCTTCGAGTACGGCAACACCGGGAAGCTGGTCTCGAGAGTAACGAACGACGCCGAGGCCCTGAGGAAGCTGGTATCCTCCGGCATAATCGGAGTCGTGGCGGACCTCCTGACCGCCGTCGCGATACTGGGGACGATGTTCTTCCTAAATTTCCAGCTCGCCCTCGTGGCGATCGTCATGGCGCCCGTGCTGGCGATAGTGACGACGACCCTCAACAGGTTCGTGAGGAACAACTGGAGGGTCGCCCGTCAGAACATCGCCTCGATGACGTCGAAGGTCCAGGATCTCATGGTCGGCGCCAAGGTCACGAAGGCGATGGCTCAAGAGGAAAGGAGCCTTGCCGACTTCAACAAGGTGAACGTCGCCAACGCCAAGGCCCAGATCAAGGCCGAGGTGACGGCGAACATCTACGAGGCCACAGTCGGCTTCTTCGCGGCCCTGATAAGCACCCTGATCTGGTTCTTCGGTGGCCAGCAGGTCCTCGGCGCCTACACCGCCATCGGCGACCTCGTCGCCTTCACCCAGTACACCACGAGCTTCCTCGACCCTATCCAGAACATAAGCACCTTCTACGGCGAGATCCAGAGCGCCCTAGCCGGCGCAGAGCGCATCTTTGTCGTACTCGACATCGAGCCGGAGGTCAGGGAGGCGCCTGACGCGGTCGACTTCCCAGAGGTGGAGGGCGTCCTTGAGCTCAGGGACGTCTCATTCGAGTACGTGAAGGACCAGCCCGTGCTGAGGGGGATCAGCTTCACGACGCGGCCGGGGGAGAGGCTGGCGATCTTCGGTCCGACGGGCTCGGGGAAGTCGTCTATAATCAACTTGGTCGGCAGGTTCTACGACCCTAAGGGGGGCGAGGTGCTGATAGACGGCGTCGACCTTCGCAGAGTTAGGCTTAGGTCGCTGAGGAGGAGGGTCGCCATCGTCCTTCAGGAGCCCTACCTCTTCCAGGGGACGCTGAGGTATAACCTGAAGTTCGGGAGGCCCGACGCGTCGGACGTGGAGATGATCAGGGTGGCGGGGCTCGTCGGCATCCACGACGCGATCAGCAGGCTTCCTGGGGGCTACGACGAGGAGGTGAGCGAGCGCGGCTCGAACCTGAGCTACGGGCAGAGGCAGCTCGTCTGCCTCGCGAGGGCGATCATGGCCGACCCCAAGATTCTGATCCTTGACGAGGCGACGTCTAGCGTGGATCCTTACACTGAGCAGCTTATTCAGGGGGCTCTGAAGGTGGAGATGGCACACAGGACGATCCTGATCGTTACGCACAGGGTGTCGACGGTGCGTGACGCGGACAGGATCATCGTGCTGGAGGGCGGAGTCATCAGGGACGTGGGGACGCACGACCAGCTTGTGAGGAGGAACGAACTGTACAGGCGGCTCTGCGAGGCGCAGCTCGTCGCCGTCGGGCAGGCGTAGAGGCGGCTGTGTACGGTGGCTGTTCATAGCGGAAAAAATTTTTTCTTTGTGCGTGCGCGTGGGGGGGGGAGGGGGGTGTAGTCGTCGTCGCCACGGTTCCCCGTTTTTGGGCTTGTTTTTTGGTTTGGATGATTTTTCAGGGTTTCAAGGCGGCGACTGCCATGATTGTAGTCGTCGCCGCCCCGTATGCTGGTCGTGTCGGAGGTTTTTCTTCGTGGGGCGCGAGTGTTTTTTAGAAGGTAAGATGGCAGGGGATGTTCAGTTTCCCGAATCTCGATGCGAGTTCTCGCCCCATCCTCTGGAAGAATTCGTCACTGCGTTTATCCTCTAAGCCGTACTTCCGGTACACCCAGTCGGCGTAGTGGTAGTTCAGCCGATCGATTAAGACGTAGTCGATCTTCCCGGCGAGCATCTCTGGGAGTTTCTCGGCCTCGGGGAGGATCGGTGCGATCATGGCGTAGGTTCTGACCGCTGCCCTGTGAAACTCGTCGAGTGCCCTGATCCTGTCACCTATTGGTGGCGCATTTGGCTCGAATAGCTTCCTAGTCTCATCATCAGCCGTGGTGATGGTGAGCCCAACCTCAAATTCCCTTGCCTGCTTAATGACGTCCATATCCCGCAGGACTAGAGGAGAACGCGTCTGAATTATGACCGGCCAGTTATGCTGCCTAAGTATCTCAAGGCATCTCCGCGTCAGCCCGTATTTCTCCTCCAGTGGCTGGTATGGGTCGCACACGCCGCTCACCCACACTCTTCCACGCCTCTTCTTACTGATCTCCAGTCTTAGCAGGTCCGGGGCGTTTATCTTCACGTCGACGAACTCCCCCCAGGGTTCCCTGTGCCCGCTGAACCTCTTCGTGAAGCGTGCGTAGCAGTAGGAGCATCCGTGCTGGCAACCCGTGTAGGGATTGATGGCGTATGCGTATACCTTAGAGGCGTTGAGAATTGATTTTGCCTGGACCTCCTTTACTATCATGTCTAATCGTCTCAGGTTGGCTTCCTTAAGCCTTCTATAGGAGCGGGGAACCAACCCTCCAATTTCGACTTCGCGTCGTTGAGTAGCTCGGCACTATATGTCCCAAATATGTTGTTGCCCGATGAGATGTAGAGCATCTTGCCGAGGTCAAATCCCGCCACTTGACAGATTATTGCGTCCAGCTGGGCCATGCTATTACTGATGCCGATGTCTCGTGTGAATGGGGTTGGTCCATCGCCGCGGGTTGCCTCGAATATCCCCATGAGGTTGAAGAGGGCCCCGTAGACCCTGTTCATGTCGAGTATGCTGTCATCCAGTCTCCGGTTCCTGAAGCCATGCCACCACGCCCTAACGGGGTCTGGCGTTAAGCCGAACATGTTCTTCATCGTGAGGCTCGGGTACTCTTTGCGTCTACTCAGGCTGATGAGGGTGGAGTCGCGGTGTCTGAACAGTTTCTCGGGGACGAGGCCGTAGACTTTTTCGATGACTGCGGGCGGGTACTTCGACTCGACGGCTTCCTTGACGATCTTCGGATCAGCCACTCGCCCGGCCCATATCTCGTCGGTGGCGTTGACGTACTCGATGCCGTTTTCCTTGAAGAGGTCGAGGTATCCGTATTTCTCCAGGTAGAGGCGGTCCTCCTTCATCAGGTGTCTCCAGTGAGGCCCGTTTATGAACCAGCCCCAGTCGGGATTCTTCAGCAGCCATCTCCAGCCTCTGCCCGCGAGAAGGCGGTTCCAGTCCAGCTCCACGCCATCGGCCATGAGTTTAAGGCCGTCGGGCTCCAGTATCCTCGGTCTCCATAGCAGGTGTCCCTCGGTGACTATGATCTTACCCTTGGCTGCCTCCGTGATGCAGCGGAGGACATCGAGGTTTTTTGGGTAGATTTTCTCGATCGACACCATGTCGGCTTTTACGATGAGTGGATCTGAGTCGGGTATTTCCTTCTTTAGGAGGCTCGTTAACTCGGCGGGTTTGTGGACCCTGGAGAAGGCTGAATCTCCTATATGGAGTGTAGAAGCCATGGAACTAAAATTATTCAACAAGCTTAAGGTGTTTCGCGTGCGTCGACCGCGGTGAACGAAAGTGGGACTCTATTGAATCATCTTCCTCAACCACTCGGGAGACTTCTCCGTGGGGGCTTGGATCTCGACTCGATGCCCATCGGGATCCTGCAATGCTACGGCACGCATCCCGAGATGTGAATCGTGTGGATCGTCAACATGAACACCTTTGCCTCTCAGCTCCCTGACAAATTGATCGATGTCATCTACGAGGAATGAGATGGATACCTTTCCAGGAAAGTGGATGGACGTGTCGACATCGAGGCCAGGCCACCCAGAATCGAAGCACTTCAACCCCTTCTGATCTACGTTGACGGGGAGCCCCAGTAGATCGTTGTAGAACCTCTTGCTGGCTTCCGGGTCCTCAACGTTCAGCTCGATTTCGTGTAGCTTTGGTTTCATCGAAATTCTCCTCCACGTCGCCATCCTTGTGCTCTGGGTTGGGTCTGTCACCTTAAGGGGTTTGGGTTGGGGATTAAATTCTAGCGCATAATAGCGCGCGCTTAGATTACACCGCACCATCTTTCTTCTGTTTATCCGGTTCCACCCTAACGCTAAGAGGCCCAATCCCAGCAAGAGACGGCAAGATGTGTGATAATAATTGCTCAGCACTTAGTAGCCGAACTTTACCGTTTGGATTGGTTTGTGTCCAACTATTCTTCTCTTTATGGTATCTTTGTATATAGCCATGTTTGGTTGTGATGTAGATTGTACACTCATTATTCTTCAACTGAATTCACCAATTCATAGAGCCACCTTCAATTCAGCTGTAGCTTCTAGCCGAAAGTACGTGTGTGGGGGGATAAAATTTTGCCATCAGTTTTCGAAGAAACGGGCTCATCTATAATCGGGACACCCGATCCAGTACATTTTTGGATAAAAAAATACAAAATAGTGCTTTGTGGATTATCGGTAGTTTTAAGTTGGATTTAAGCCATATTTCTATT
>CAZVMI010000072.1:0-6722 GCA_964628365.1 uncultured Candidatus Bathyarchaeia archaeon
CGGCGAAGCAAGGGTGTTCAGGAAGCGGAAGTGACCCTTAAAAGTGCGGAGGGTTTGTGAAAAGGTGCGGAGGGTGGGATTCGAACCCACGAACCCCTTCGGGACAGACGCCTCAGGCCTGCGCCTTTGGCCTAGCTGGGCGACCTCCGCCCAACTCATGTAGCCCTGCTCCCAAATTTTAAGGTTGCCGATAACCGGGGGTGGGGCCGCAGCGGGGAGTCGAACCCCGGCCAAGGGATCCACAGTCCCGTATGCTACCGTTACACCACAGCGGCCGCGCAGACAACGTAGAACGAACGTCGGGTAAAAAGCCTTTCGCGCCCCCCAGGCGGAGGGACTAACAACTTGTGATTACACGGAGCGACCATGAGAGGTGAGTCGTCTTTAAAAGGCGAGGCCCGGCTCAAAGGCTCAGGTGACAATCAGTGGAGGAGGACAAGGACAGCATCCCGGTCATCAGGGTGAGCGGATTCGGCAGCTTCACCATACCGGGCCTCGGCGACGGCCGCGTAGCCGGATCGGCGAGGATATCCCAGGAGAAGATCGACGTCAGCGGCTCGAGCACACTGCCAGGAGGCATGAAGGTCAGGCAGGTCGAGGCGAGCGGCAGAACCACCTTCAAGGGCGACCTCGACGCCACGAGGATAGACATCTCAGGCAGCGCATCCATAGAAGGCACCGCACGCTTCAAGAGAATGACGAAATCCGGCAGCCTCGGGATAGACAACGACGCCGTCGGCGTCTCAATGGACGTCTCGGGCTCAACCCGGGTGAGGGGAACCGTCAGCCTTGAGGACGAACTCAGGTCGAGCGGCAAGATCGAGGTGGGAGAAGACCTGATCGTCGGCGGTCTCGCAGACGTCGAGGGCTCGCTGAGGGTAAGGGGGAGGCTGAAGGCGGGGACGCTGGACGTCTGGCTCCACGGGGACGTCTCGAGGGTCGACGGCGGCATAGAGGCTGAGAAGATCAGGATCCGTCGACGCGGCCACGCTCTCCTCCGCTCCGACGGCGTCCTGGAGACCACAGACATCAAAGGCGGCGACATCTACCTCGAAGACGTTGCCTGCGGTAACGTGACAGGAGCCAGGGTGACCATCGGCGACGGCTGCGAGGTCAGAGGCACCGTGACCTACTCCGAGAGGGTAGAGGTAAGCCCGGGGGCTTCACTGAGGAGCGCGCCGGTCAAGGCCGAACCATGACCCTTTTAAAATATTGTTTCGACATCTGGGTGAAACCATGGCCGATGAGGGCTCAGCGCAGCACGGGGAGAACGGCCTACTACGCCGGCTCCACTCAGAGTTCGGCTTCATAGCCGGCAACTTCCTCATCATGGTGCTGAGCTGGCTCATCCTCGACTTCTTCAGCGAGATGCCGGCCACCTACTACCCCCTCTACGTCCAGGCCCTCGGCGGCACAGCGGCGAGCATAGGCCTCATCGGGGCCGTCGAGATGGTGGCCCGTGGACTTGTCCAGATCCCCGGTGGCTACCTCGCTGACAAGTACGGTCGGAGATGGCTCATATCGACCATGACCTTCGTGGCGGCCATGGGCCGCATCTTCTACGCCCTCGCCCCAAGCTGGGAGTGGATACTGCTCGGCGCCGTGACAGTCGGCCTAACCAACATCTACGGTCCGGCGCTCAACGCCATCGTCGCCGACTCGGTGCCGAAGGAGAGGCGCGGCATGGCGTTCAGCATCATCAACCTCATAGCCAGCGTCTCGACGACGCCGGCCCCGCTGATAGCCGGGCTACTCTACGTCCAGATGGGCCTGGTTCCCAGCATGAGGCTAGGCTACGGCCTGATGATGGCCGGCTTCCTCGGCGCCGCCCTCATGCGCACGAGGCTCAAGGAGACCGTTGAGAACCCGACGAGGATCAACCTATCAGAGATGGCGGCCTCGTACCCAAGGTCCATGAGGGAGAGCGTCAACGTCTGGAGGCTCGTCCCCAGGTCGGCCTTCGTCCTCTTCGTGGCGAACTCCATGACGAGCTTCATAATTGGCACATTCCAGCCCATATTCACCCTCTACATCATAAGGGACCTCGGCATAGGCGAGGTCGCCTTCAGCTACATCATGACTGCCCTGTTCGTCTCCATGATCGTCCTCGCCATTCCGAGCGGCAAGATCATAGACAAGGTCGGGAAGAAGAAGCCCCTCATAGTCGCGTATCTTCTCTGGGCGGTCGCCATCCCCCTCTTCGTCTGGGGGGACTTCTGGAGGCTCATCCTGGCCATGAGCTTGGTCGGCCTCCTACAGGTCCTCGTGAACGGCGCGGGCAGCGCCCTCTTCGCGGACCTCGTGCCAAGGGAGCACAGGGGGAAGGTGAGCGGCTCCACTGGCTTCTTCAACATGATAGCCCTCGCCGTCGGGCAGCTCCTAGGCGGCTGGATGTACGACAACGTGAGCCACAGCTTCTCGTTCTACCTCCAGCTCGCCCTGATCTGGGCGCCGCTCCTCATGATCTACCTCTACGTCAAGGAGCCTGAGAGGAAGGAGAGCTAGGGGCTCAGACCATCCCATGTTCCTTGAGGAAAGACGGGAGCTCCCTCACGCTGGGGAGGACCGCGTTGGGCTTAGCCGCCTCGAGTTTCTCCCTCATCTGGGTGCCCGTGAGGACAGCGACGGTGAAGGCCCCGGCGTTCTTTCCCTCCTCGACGCCGACTGCTGTATCATCTACTTTCACCACCTGTGCAGGATCCCTGATGCCGGTGTGCCTCATCGCCATCCTTATCATCGCCGGGCTGGGGCGATTCTCTCCTACGATCTCGCTGCACGTCCAGTAGTCTACTATGTCGCGGCCGCTCCAGCCCAGGTTCTCCACTATCTCCTGGGTTACGGTCGCAGGGAATCCGCTGCCGAGGGCGACCTTGACCTCCTCCGCCCTGAGCGCCCTGAAGACGTCGCTCGCCCCCGCGATCTCCCTGACTCTGCCCGTGTTCTCGTGGAGGATGGCCAGGAAGTCCTTGTAGATCTCGGGTGACTTTGAGCCGCCCAGCTCCTCGATGACCTCCTTCTTGTCCCTGCCCCTCATATCGTTGAGCACGTCCATGGGCACCTCGACGCCGTGGCGCCTGAACGCCTCATCGTAGCTCCTCAGCACGAGGGGGACGCCGTCGATGACGTCGTCGACGGTCGTGCCGGCCATGTCGAAGACGACGAGCCTAACCTTAGCCAAGCGGGTCACCCTAGTACCTGTCAACCGAGGTTATCTCGGAGAGCGGCTTCCTCTTACCCGGCTCCCCGAACCTGCCGTCCTTCGGGTAGCCGAGGGGCGAGACAGCGACGACGTTCATGCCCTCCGGGATGCCAAGGAGCTCCCTCAGCTTAGCGTTCTCGAAGTCTCCTATCCAGCATGTGCCTAGGCCCTCAGCCCTCGCCGCGAGGACGAGGTGGGTGAAGCCTATGGCGACGTCGACGAGGACGCTCCTGTCCCCCATCCATCCGCCGCGGTTGTACTTGATGTCGCTCCCGCAGCCGACGACGACCACCGGCGCCTCCGCTATCCACCTCTGGCCGCCGCACGCCTCGGCGACACTCTTCCTAATGGCCGGGTCCTTGACCAGGATGAATCTCCAGGGCTGTCTGTTGCTACCCGAGGGTGCGATTCTGACAGCCTCAAGGATTTTTTCCAGAACATCATCGGGTACAGGGTCTGGCTTGAAGCTTCTTATGCTCCGCCTCGTCCTGACGACCTCATAGAACTCCATGGCGATCACTCGGACGAGCCAGTTTAAAGGAGTTAGCCCGTACGCCGACCTTAAATCCCCGCCTGAACCTCCAATAACCTGTGAATGCGATGGATGTCGACAGGGAGATCGTGAAGCTGAGGGACGAGTTCCCGATCCTAAAGTACAAGACCTACCTTAACAGCGCCGCCCACGGCCCCGCCCTCAGGCGCGTCCACGACGCGGTCCAGGACTGGTGGAGGTTCAGGATGTGCGAGGACGGCTCACCGAGGATGCAGGAGCCGAAGGCGGAGGCGGCGAGGCTGATAGGCGCGGACCCAGACGAGGTCTGCTGGGTCACCCGCGTCAGCCAGGGTCTCAACACCGTCGCAAGCATGTCGAAGCTGAAGAAGGGGGAGAGCATTGTCGTCACCGACCTCGCCTACCCCTCAAACGTCTTCGTCTGGCTCCCGTACAAGGCGAAGGGCGTCGAGATCAGGCGGATCGCCCACCACGACGGACGCATCGAGCTGAGCGACTTCGAGAAAGCCGTGGATGATAGGACAAGGGTCGTCTGTATCAGCCGTGTCGAGTGGACCAGCGGATTGAAGTACGACATGGATGCGATCTCAGAGGTCGCCCACGACCACGGCGCCGTCGTGGTCGACGACGCCTATCAGGCGGTGGGGCCGACGGAGGTCGACGTCCACGCTGACGGCGTCGACTTCTTGACCTTCGGGAGCGAGAAGTGGCTCTGCTGCCCGACGATGGCAGGCGTCCTGTACGTGAAGAGGGGTCTAATAGACGAATACGACCCATCGTACAGGTTCTACATGACCGTCGACGACATCGCCAAGATAAAGCAGCCGTGGCTGTACGCCGACCACGACAACCTCGCGAGCTACGAGAAGCCTCTCCTCAGGACGGCGGAGAAGTTCGACTCAGGCTGCGTCTCCGAGGAGGCGCTGTGGGGCTTCAACGCCTGCCTAGGCTTCTGGAACGGCCTCGACAGGGGGCAGGTCGAGAGGAGGGTTAAACGGCTGAGCGGGTACCTCATCGACGGGCTCAGAAACCTCGGCGTCAAGGTGAACACACCGCTGGAGCCTGAGAAGAGGGCCGGCCTCGTCACTTACACGACGGGGCGCTACGAGGTCAACCAGAGAAGCGTCTCCGCCCTCGCCTCCGCCGGAATCATCGTCGCCCACAGGTACGCGGGCGGAGTCGGCGGTGTACGTGTCTCGACCAACGTCTTCAACACCGAGGAGGAGATCGACAGGCTCCTCGAGGTCCAGGGCAAACAGCTCAAGTGAGCCGGAGCCCAACGCCCTCCTTATCACGCTTTTTCTACGCGTTTTCAGCGACTATTTGCATTTTTTTACGCCTGAAGCGATCCGGCAGGAGCTTTTTTCCGTCTCTTTTCAGCGAAGTAACAGTTCCCCCTTCTCTTTCGACACCGACCTAGTCCCCGGGATGTGGTCACATTTTATGTAAGGGTTGAACGTACGCCCTAGTTGGTGGTCGGGTGCAGAGGGTGAGGCTTGGGAGCAGCGGGCTAACCGTGAGCAGGCTCTGCTACGGCACCGAACCGTTCGCGCTGAAGAAGGGGCCGGACGGCGACAGGGGCCAGGGGGATAAGACGCCGGATGAGGGGGGCATGATACTCGCCGAGGCGTCGAAGCTGGGCGTCAACTTCTGGGACACCTCCGAGGACTACGGGACCCACCCCCACGTCGCGGAGGGGCTCAGGCGGGTGATGCGCGGCGACGTTGTAGTCGCGGACAAGTCGAACGCCGCCACATACGAAGAAGGGCTCGAAGCCGTGAAGTTCAGCCTCCGCAGCCTCGGCACCGATTACGTCGACCTCATGTTCCTTCACAACCTCCCGTGGAAGACCGTCGTCAGGAGGGACGCCTCCGACCGAGAGTACAGGTCCGAGAACCTCAAGGGCAGGATGGGGGCCCTCAGGGCCTTCGTCGAGGCAAAGGAGACCGGAGAGGTCAGGGCCGTGGCCCTCTCGACCCACAGCACGGGGGTCCTCAGGGAGGCGCTTGATGTACCGGAGATCGACGTCGTCTGCACGCCCCTGAACAGGCACGGGACCGTGATCGTCGACGGCACCCTCGAGGAGCACCTTCAGGCCATACGTGACCTCCACGACGCCGGCAAAGGCACCTACGTGATCAAGGTACTGAACGCTGGTAGGTACAGGGACGAAGCAGAAGCCTGCATCAGGTACGCCCTAGGCTACGCCGACTATATCGACGCCTGGAACATAGGCATGTACGACATCGCCGACGTGAAGAGGAACATCAGGCTCCTCGCGGAGGTTATAGGAGAATGATAATCCCCCCTTTCTCCCTGCTCACCATTAAATAACAAATCCAAGGTCTATACTATCTGATTCTGGGATGATCCGAGAACTATACGCCGACCTAGTCCTCCTCAACGGCAAGGTGATCACCGTCGACGGGGAAAACTCCGTCGCCAGAGCGGTGGCCGCCAAGGATGGACGCATCCTCAAGGTGGGGAGGGTCAGTGTGGTCAAGAAGACGATAGGGCCAGAGACAGAGGTCATCGACGCTGAGGGGCTGACGGTTCTCCCGGGCCTCATAGACTCACACATGCACCCCGGCAACTACGGCGTCTTCTGGGTCAGGGGAGTAAGGTGCGGTCCCGACGTCGACTCCATAAATGAGCTCCTCAAGAGGATCAGGGCGAAGACTGACGCTACTCCCGAGGGGAGGTGGATACTTGGATACACCCTCGACGACTTGAAGCTCGGCCGCTACCCCACGCGCAGGGAGCTCGACGGCGTCACCCCGAGGAACCCCCTCTACATCCAGAGGAGAGACGGCCACATCGGTGTCGCCAACAGCCTCGCCCTAAGGGCCGCTGGCATCGGCAGTGGGACACCCGACCCGCCCCACGGCAAGATCGACAGGGACGGGGACGGTGAGCCCACCGGTGTCCTGAGGGAGAGCGCCAAGGACCTCGTCTCGAAGATGCTGCCACCCTACTCCGTAGATGAGTACGTCGAGGGCCTCAGGCACGTCA
>CAZVMI010000073.1:0-1908 GCA_964628365.1 uncultured Candidatus Bathyarchaeia archaeon
GTAGACATACGCTTAAGTATCCGACGACTTGTTTGACTACCGATCGTCCGTAGGTGGCAGGCTTCACGACTCTATGTCGTGTTCTGCGCCTACATTGACGATGAATAAAGGAAAAGGAAAAGGAAAATGAAAATGAAGATGAATAAAGCTTTACCGCTATTCGTAATCGCTTCGATGATACTGGCTTTCATCCCATCGGTGATGATCGCCAACGCAATTGCTGCCCCCACCCTGTACGCAGTAGTAAGTGGAGTTGAAACTACTACCGTAGTAGCTGCGGGTGTAAAGGGTGACGTAGTAGCTGTTAAAGGCGCAGCTGCAAGCGTTCCTGCCGGCACGGTCGTACAGATCTTCTGGGATGATACGACAATATCGCCTTGGAACGGCGTAAAGGGACTTCTAAACTCCTCCACAGGTAAATCGGACGGTGGATACGATGTATGGATCAAAGTTCCCGAGGCTACCAATGGCGCACACTACATCTGGGTGAAGGATTACCTAGGCAACGTGGTCAGCGTGTCATTCACGATAAATACGAAGGTCTCCCTCAGTTCCTCATCTGGACTGGTGGGCGACTCGATAACCACCTCGTTCTATGGCTTCAAAGGGACGAAGGAACTGCGCGTTGTCTACAACAACGGCGATATCGCATTCGCGGCTTTCCCCGTTCTGACGGCTGTTAACCAGACAGTTACCACAGGCGACGGCGTAACAACGGAATGGACGGGGACTCTCAATACAAAACCCATAAAACCCGGCACAATAACTGTAAAAGCCAACTTTGTAAGTATGACAGACGGCACTTGGGGTAAGATAGGCACCTCAGGCACAATAAACTATGTCACTGGAGCCTATAAAATCATATTCACGGCAGCCCCAGCATCTGGAAGAGCTGTGACAATATTATACACCCCCTTCGACACAACCGGGGCGGTGAAATACCTCGATACCGTAACAACTAGCAGCGTCGGCTCGGTGACCGCTTCAGAGACGGTGCCCACAGGCGCCGCAACTGGCAGCTTCGCCGGATTCGACGGCAACGGTAACTACGGTAAAAAGGCATTCACGATAGGCGCAGTGATAATCGTGAGCCCCACCGTTTCGACCGTCGGCTCCATCGTCCACATCAGCGGCCGCGGTTTCACGGCTGCAGCGACGATAGTCCAAGCCGGCATCGTGTTAACGGAATCTTCAGCACCTACACTCTCTGCGACTTGCATGATCTACAACCCCTCATCTGGGACAATCACCGTGGACTCGGGTGGCAACTTCGTGGCTGACGTAGTCGTCCCCCAGGGCGTGAACATCGATGATGATTACACCATTACCGTAACTTCGAGCACTCCCCAGACCGCGAGCAAGAGCTTCGAGATCACAGTCAAGGCTAAGAGCTCCGTTACACCCCAGTTCGGGGCACAGGGCACAAGTATCACCGTATCTGGAACGAACTACCCGAAGATCTCTGGTCTCAAACTCAAAGTAGATCTCGTTGACCCAGTAACCCTCGCAACATTGGTGAACATCGGTTCCGCGACTACCCTGGCCGACGGCACCTTCAGCAAGAGCCTATTCGTCCCGGCATACACCTCTGGGAACTACAAGATCAAGGCATACAACACGACAACGAACATCTCCACAACTACGTCCTTCACCATAGGCTACCTCGTGTTACTGCTCTCCAAGACCAGCGCGCCAGCTGGCTGCAACAGCGTCGTACTGACTGGTAGCGGCTTCTCACCGAGTGGAGGCTACAACATTACTCTAGGTTCCAAGACCATCCTATCCAGCGGAACCGCCTCAGCGGCGGGAGTCGTATCCTACACGATGACGATCCCGAGCATGGTGGCTGGAACCTACGATGTCAAGGTATTTGACAAGAACACAGGAATCAGCGTCACGACCCCCTTC
>CAZVMI010000073.1:2008-6702 GCA_964628365.1 uncultured Candidatus Bathyarchaeia archaeon
CTACGATGTCAAGGTATTTGACAAGAACACAGGAATCAGCGTCACGACCCCCTTCACGGTTACATACAACACTCAGCTCACCCTATCACCCTCGTCAGTCCCGACCGGCTTCAACGTTACCCTAAGCGGGAAGGGCTTCAGGTACAGTTCGGCCAGCATCAGCCTCGTCGTATACAACAAGACTGCAGCGGGCCTCACATACGCCATCTGGTCCATGACCACCCTCACAGGTAAGCCAGGAACAACCATGTTAGTCAACGGAACGGGCACCATCAACGGCTGGTGGAACTTCAACACCCAAGCGATTAAGCTGAGCAACGGCCTCTACTACGTCAACGCCACCGACAACAACGGCTACAAGGCGCAGGCAACCTTAACCATCATAAACAAGGTCGTCTCATGCGTACCTAGGAAGACAACCTTCCTGATCGGTGATACGATCAGCTTCAACATACAGCACTCCTTCGGAAACGTATTCCCAATCGTCAACAGCAAGATCACCATCAAGAACCCTGCTGGCGACGTCGTCTTCCGTGGCGACCTGTTGGCTACTTGGGTGAAGTCCGGTGACTTCTACGTAGTACCATACTCAGCGCAGACCGCGGGCGGCAACCCGATGGTCCTCGCAGACGACGCCCCTCTAGGCACATGGACTTGGAAGTGGCCTGACACTGACACTGGTAAGGAGATCGCGTCAGGATCCTTTACGGTAGCCGCCTCGGCGGCGAGCCAGACCGACACGAAGATCGACGCTCTCAGCAAGCAGATCACCGATATGAAGACGGCATCAGACGCAGCGAAGGCAGCGGCAGACGCAGCGAAGACGGCAGCCGCATCCGCACAGACCACGGCACAGTCAGCCGTGACCGCAGCCACCGACGCTAAGACCGCCGCGACAGACGCCAAGACCGCAGCCACCGCAGTCGGCACAAAGGCCGACGCAGCGACGGCAGCCGCCAACGCAGCGAAGGCAGCCGCCGACGCGGCGAAGGCAGCGGCCGACGGCCTGACGACGATGGTCTACGTCGCGATAGCCGCCTCAGTGGTCGCAGCCCTGGCAGCCATATTCGCCGTGATGCAGATCACCAAGAAGATAGCATAAGCGGTAAGAAACGAATCCCCTTTCTTCTTTTTTTAATTAAACAACGGCCCCCAGAGGGTGCTGGGCACCGGATTCACAACTTCATGAAACCTCGAACAGGTTATAAGGCGGAGCCCTGAAGGTTTCTAGGATGCTCCCAACCTGGCTGATCGGGAACACCATACAGGTGGGGCTCCTCGTAATCCTATGCATAGGCTTCACCTTCACATACATGATAGAGAAGTTCCCCAACTTCGCCCACGTCAGCTTCGCCGCCGTCGGCACATGCATCACCTTCGCCATGGTCAGGCTCTGGGGCCTCAACCCCTACGCCGCCTGGCCCGTCACGACACTCGTCGGCGGCCTCCTCGGCATCACCTTCTACATCATCATAGTGAGGCCCATCAAAAGGCACGGCACGAGGGAGATCACCCTCACATTCGCCTTCTTCTCCGTCAGCCAGGTCATAGGCGCCTTCATTGCCATGTTCAGCTTCTGGGTCCTTGTCACGCTGAAATTCTCGACGCAGGGCTTCATGCTGAGGAACTTCGACTTCACCTGGGAGGATGTGCCCGGCGTGATGCTGACGGCGCCCACCACCTGCGCGGTCCTCGTCCTCCTGATGTACCTCTTCCTCACCAGGTTCAGGTTCGGCATCGCTACGAGGGCAGTCGCCGAGGACGAGCCCCTCGCCGCGAGCCTAGGCGTAGACACATTCAAGATCCACGTAGCCTCGTGGTTCATAGCCGGGGCCCTCTCAGGCCTCGCCGGCGGCATAATCCCCCTCTGGAGGGCGACGGGCGTCGGCTTCTCGGACGAGTTCCTCATCTCCGTCATGGCGGGCAGCGTCGTCGGCGGCCTGAACAGCATCACAGGCGCCGTCGTCGGCGGCGTCGCCGTAACCCTGACCCAGAAGTGGCTCGGCGCCCTCTTCATAAGCCTCTTCGGCATCGGCGCAGGCGGCTTCGAGCCGCTGATGCCCATACTCTTCATCTTCGTCGTCTTGATGATCGAGCCTGAGGGGATCACGGGCTTCTTCGGGAGGCCCCACGCCCCCCTCAAGACCCTCAGGACGCGCCTCAGGGACGCAAGGGAGCTCCTCACCAGGGTGACCCAAGCCGTTTAAAAGCCCGGCGAGGGGAGGAGATACGGACATGCCGGCCTCGATAACCTGCCCCTCCTGCGGACGAACCCACGCCCCAGACGAGTACGACGAGAGCAGGTTCTGTAGGGCATGCGGTGCCCTCCTCGAGGTCAGGGCCGCCGGACACGGGGACGAAGCCAGGGACTGGAGGACACTCTTCCCCTACGAGCCCTACCCCCAGCAGGTCGACTTCATGGGCGACGTCGAACGCGTCGTCGGCGGAGGGGGCATCCTCGTGGCCGAGGCGTGCAACGGCTTCGGCAAGACCGTCTCCGCCCTCAGCGTCCTCCTGGGACTCGGCAGACAGATCGTCTACACAACCCGCACCCACGACCAGGTCAGGCATGTGCTTCAGGAGATGGAGAGGATCAACCACCACGCCGGCGCAGGCTTCACAGCCGTCAACCTCGCAAGCAGGGAGTTCCTCTGCCTCAACCCCGACTGCAGGGGGGCGCAGGGGCGCGAGGCGCAGGAGATATGCAACGCCCTCAGGAAGGACGACAAGTGCCCGTACAGGTCTGAGATACTGGAACCGCCCCCAGGCCTGCCGCTTATCCTTACACCGAAGGCCCTCAGCCAGGCCGGGAAGAGACTCATGATCTGCCCCTACTTCTTGGCGAGAAGGGCGGCCAGGACCAGGAGGCTCGTCGTAGCCCCCTACCCCTACGTCTTCGACCCGAGGATCAGGATGATGACCGGCCTCGACCTAGAGGGCCGGCTCCTAGTCCTCGACGAGGGGCACAACATCGACCAGGTCGGGCAGGAGACCCTCAGCGACACCTTGAGCGACAGGACGCTTGAGACAGCCGCCGAGGAGGTGAAGGCCGTCGGCGGCAGCCGCGCCCACATGAGGAGGCTCTCAGGCTACATTGAGGAGGAGGTCGGGGACGTGCCTAGGCTGAAGCGCGCCGAGGAGCTTGAGAGCGACCTCTGCGCCGCCCTCGGCTCAGACCTAACCACGTTCACCGAGCACTACGCGCCGATGGTCGACAAGATAAGGGAGAGGAAGCTGAGGCGGGGCGAGCCGCCGGTCTCCTACCTCTCAGGCGTCCTCGCCTTCATGGAGCTCCTCGCCTCGAGCAGGAAGGACAGGTACGTAGCCATCTACAGGCGCGGCTCATACGGCTCAAAACAGGTCGAGTACAGGTGCCTCGACCCGAGCCTCGCGTTGAAGCCCATCGTGGAGTCCGCCTCAGGCACCCTCATCATGTCGGGCACCCTCTCGCCCCTGAAGCTCTTCGCCGAGACACTCGGGCTTGAAGGCGCAGAGCTCAGGAGCTACCCGAGCATCCAGAGCCTCGACAGCGTCAGGATGGTCGTGGACACCAGGGTCACCTCGGCCTACAGGGAGCGCAGCGACGAGATGATGCTCCGCATAGGCGAGATCGTCGCCAACGGGCTCGAGAAGGTGCCGAGCGGAGCCCTCGTCTTCTTCCCACAGCGGGAGCTGATGGGCCGCTGCCTGGACGCCTGGGGCGTCAACGGAGTCGTGAAGGTCCGGGGAGGAACCCTCCACCTCGGCGGCAAACAGCTCTTCAGGGAGGGCGCCGACGCGAGGCAGAACGAGGCCGTCCTCGAGCGGTACAGGGCGGCGGCCCTGACGCCCCCCGGCGCGGTCCTCGCCTGCGTCTTCCGCGGCCGGAACAGTGAGGGGAGCAACTTCCCTGACGAGCAGGCCAGAGGCATCTTCCTCGTGGGCGTCCCATACGCCAACTATGGCGACCCGGTCGTCCGCGCCCAAATCGCCTACTACGACAGAGGAAGAGGGGGCATGGGTCAGAGATGGTACACGATGGATGCCTTCCGTGCCGCCAACCAGGCCCTCGGCAGAGGGATAAGGAGCCGCGAAGACTGGTGCCACTACTGGCTCCTAGACGCCCGCTACGCCGCGAACCTCGACCTCATCTCCGCCTGGGCGAAGGGCCGCGGACCAGAGATAGTGACCGACGAACCCCGAGCCTGAGCTTTTAAACTCATCAAACCTAATTCAGGGGTGTGGATGCCCTTGGAAGGCAGTGGATACGTCCTGGGCGTCGACGGCGGGGCGTCGAGGACGAGATGCGTCATCGCCGACCTCTCCGGTAACCTCCTGGCACGGGGGAGTGGAGGCCCATCGAATCCCCTTACCGCGGGGGCGGACACCGCCGCCGAATCGATTCTCACCGCGATAAGCGAAGCATCGAAAGGCCGCGGAATAAAGGCCTTCAAGGCGTCCGTCATGGGCGTCGCCGGGACCGACAGGCCGTCAGGAGCCGAGGCGATTAGGAGCAGGCTCGGCGGCTTCGACTGGGGGAGGCTCCGCATCGTCTCGGACGCCGCCGTCGCCCTGGCCGGCGCCACAGGCTGCCGCCCCGGCGTCGTGGTGGTCTCAGGGACAGGCTCCGTGGCCTACGGGGAGAACGAGGAGGGAGAGAAGGCGAGGGCCGGCGGCTGGGGCTGGAGGCTCGGCGACGAGGGGAGCGGCTACAC
>CAZVMI010000074.1:0-6694 GCA_964628365.1 uncultured Candidatus Bathyarchaeia archaeon
ATTGTCGACATACTTCTTCGCGGCTTCGAGCTTTGCCTCGTCTATATCGCAGCCTAGAACCTTTGAGACCTCCGGTTCCTCGGCGCAGTCTTTCGCGACCGTCGGCCCCATCAACCCCATGCCAAGGACTAGAATCTTGCTCATCTACCTACAACCGGTTAGTTGAAGACTCCTCTCCGTATAAAGTGTTGTCGAGTAATCGTATTAGGAACCCATTTCATTTCTTGACGGAAATAAGATCGCTGATCGTAAAAGTGCTTAAATATTAAATAGAATTAGCAATCTAGGATAATGTAGGTGAAGTATTTGATAGATTTTTCTTTCACTGAAGAGCAGGAACTGTTCAGGGACGCGATAAGGGAGTGGCTCGGACAGAACCTAACCCTCGAGCAAGTGAGGGAGAACGACACGAAGCACCAGATCCCTAGAAGCATCATCAAGGGTTTAGCGGATCAGGGCATGCTGCTCCTGACCCTCCCAGAGGAGCACGGTGGAGCTGGCGCTGACTGGGTAACAGCGACGATAGGCGCGGAGCAGCTGGGTTATGCCGACATCTCCGTGGCGCTACCAGTCTTCTACCTCGTCCAGGCGAGCTGGGGCTACGTAATCGACCGCCTTGCAACAGATGCTGTGAGGGACATCTGCCTCAGAAAGGCTGCGAAGGGAGAATCCTTCATCGGCATAGGAGTCACTGAGCCAGGCGGCGGCTCCGACGTCTCTGGCTTCAAGACGACCCTAAGGAAAGTCGACAAGGGCTGGATTCTGAACGGCGAGAAGTGCTACATAAGTGGCACTGCGGAGTGCTTAGAGATGGGCGGCGGCTACTTCGTGTCGGGATACAACGACAGGTCGAAGGGGCACAGGGGTATGACGGCGGTCTATATGCCGCTGAATGCCCCAGGCGTCGAGATTACCAAGCGCTTCGACAACACGGGCAGGATGGCGATAAGCACGGGCGGCTTCAAGATGACTGATGTCCAGATCCCAGAGGAGTATCAGCTCGGCGAGACAGGCAGAGGCTTCTATTATACGATGGAGGGGTTCGACGCCGCCAGAGTCTTGGTCTCTGCGAGCTGCGTGGGAGCCGCTGAGAGGGCCATCGAGCTCGGCATGGAGTACATCAAGGAGAGGCAGGCGTTCGGGCAGCCCATCGCCAAGTATCAGGGAATACAGTTCGACCTCGCCGACATGGTCGCCCACAACGAGGCTATCAAGAGCCTCGTCTACAAGACGGCTTGGATGCTCGACCACAAATATAAGACGAGTAAGTTCAGTGCCCTTGAGGTGTCGAAGTACCTTAGTATGTGCAAGTACCTTGCTCCCCACCACGCCCTGGACACCTTCAGACGCGTCCTCCTCTGGATGGGCGCCTACGGCTACACGAAGGAGTGCCCCCTCGAGATGGGGCTCCGCGGCCTACTGAGCTACTGCATCGGCGCCGAGGGTACGTCAAACGTCCAGAAGATCGTGATCGCAAGGGAGACGTTAGGCCGGGAGTGGACGGCACGCCAAGGTTAGACTCCGACTTCCTCTTTTTCAATCCCTTTTTGAACCAGAAACGTTAAGATGGCTTCTTAGCGATCTTATCTCGGAATCCAAGATGAGTATGAAGGATCGTTTCCGCGGTAAGGACTTCCTTACCCTCATGGACTACTCTCCACTAGAGATCAACTACATGCTCGATGTCGCCGCCGACCTGAAGCGAAAGAGGATGATGAAGGAGCCCCACGAGTACCTCGCCGGGAGGACCATCGCCATGGTCTTCGAGAAGCACAGCACCCGCACGAGGTTCAGCTTCCAGGCCGGGATAGCACAACTTGGCGCCCAGAGCTTCTACGCGACCCCTGACGTCATGCAGCTTGCTCGCGGTGAGCCAATCAAGGACACCGCACGTATACTCGACAGGTACTGTGACGCCCTCGTCATAAGGACCTACGGCCAAGAGATCGTCGAGGAGTACGCACAGTACATGAAGAATCCTGTCATAAACGCTCTCACGGACCTCGTCCACCCGTGCCAGGGGCTCGCAGACCTCCTCACTATCCGTGAGCACAAGGGAAGGCTCAGGGGGCTGAAGCTCGTGTATGTCGGTGATCCATGGAATGTCTGCCACACTCTGATGGTCGTCAGCAGCCTCATGGGGATGGACTGCTACGTCGCCGTCCCGAAGGGCTGGGCGCCGAACCCGAAGGTAATGAAGTTCGCCACAGAGCACGCCTCCATCGGCAAGACCCAGATGGTCGTCACGGACGACCTCGACGAGGCGCTGAAGGGGGCAGACGTCGTCTATGCAAACACATACCACAGCATGGGACACAAGGACATTGAGGAGAGGAAGAAGGCCTTCGCCAAGTACCAGATAAACGACCAGACCATCAAGCAGGCGAAGCCAGACGCCATCTTCATGCACTGCCTACCAGGCTACCGCGGCGAGGAAATGACGGACAGCGTCATAGAGGGCCCGCAGAGCGTTGTCTTCGACGAGGGCGAGAACAGGATGCACACGGAGAAGGCCGTTCTCGTCCTGACGGTCGCCTAGTCTCCTTTTATATTTTCCAACTTTCCTTACCAGCAGGGTTATTAATTCTTCTAGGTTAGCTATTTCGATGGAACATGGAAAAGGTTCCTAATCTTGTCACACCTATCCCCGGGCCGAAGAGCAAGGCTCTCCTCGAGGAACGGAACGAGTATGTGCCGCCAGGTGTTTACCTGACACAGCCCGTCGCGATCGCCGAGTCAAAGGGCGCCGTGGTCACAGATGTCGACGGCAATACACTCATCGACTTCACCTCGGGCATAGGGGTCGTTAGCCTCGGCCACTGCAGACAGGAGATCGTAGACACCATCTCAGAGCAGGCCGGCAAGCTGATCCATGGCTGCATCCACGTAGTCAACTACGAGCCCTACGTCAAGCTGGCGAAGGCCCTCGTCGAGGTCACGCCGGGCAAGTTCCCGAAGAGGGCGATGATGGTCAACAGCGGCTCCGAGGCGGTAGAGAACGCCGTCAAGCTGATCAGGCAGTCGACCAAGAGGCCGAACATCGTCAGCTTCGAGAACAGCTTCCACGGCAGGACGTGGATGGCGATGAGTCTCACAGGGAAGTGGGACCCGTATAAGGTGGGCTTCGGTCCCTTCGTGCCGGGAGTTTACTTCACGCCCTACGCCTACTGCTACCGCTGTGCTTTTCACCTCGAGTACCCCGGCTGTGGCTTCGCCTGCGTCCACCACATAGAGAAGAGCATCTTCAAAACCCAGGTCGAGCCCAGCACGGTGGGCGCAATAATCGCCGAGCCGGTTCAGGGCGAGGGAGGCTTCATCAACCCACCCCTCGACTACTTCAAGGAGCTGAAGAAGCTCGCAGACGAGTACGGCATAAAGCTGATCATCGACGAGGTTCAGACCGGCTTCGGTAGGACCGGCAAGATGTGGGCTATCGAACACTACAAGATCGAGCCTGACATAATCACCATGGCGAAGGCCATCGCCTCTGGCCTACCCCTGAGCGCGGTCGTCGCTAGGGACGAACTGATGAAGGACATGTACGCGGGCAGCATGGGTGGCACATATGGTGGCAACCCCGTCGCCTGCGCCACGGCCCTCAAGGTGCTAGAGATCATCAAGCGGGAGAAGATCGTCGAGAAGTCGTCGAAGATGGGCGTCCACCTCAGAAAGCGCCTAGACGAGTTCAAGGACAAGTACGAGATCATCGGCGACGTCCGCGGGCTTGGCCCGATGCTCGCCATGGAGTTCGTCACAGACAAGGCTTCAAGGAAGCCGAACCCCGACGCGTCGTCGAAGGTGATGAAGACCTGCCTCGGGAGCGGGCTGATGGTCCTGAAGGCTGGGCTATACAACAACTGTGTGAGACTTCACCCGCCGCTCACAATAGAGGAGGACATCCTCGACAAGGGTATGGATATCCTCGAGGCCGCGGTGAAGAAGACCTAATCCTCCCTTTTTCCTTTAAGTACAGGAAAGTGGTTCTACGATCCGATGAGGATAGGGTTCCACGTCTCCATCTCTGGCTCCGTCGACAGGTCCGTAGACAGGGCAAAGGAGCTTGGATGCACCACGTTCCAGATATTCACGAGAAACCCGAGGAGCTGGGCCTCGAGGGAGATCGGACAGGTCGAAGCTGAAACCTTCAGGGCTAAGCTATCCGCATCGGGCATAGAGCCCGTCTTCGCTCACATGCCCTATATCCTCAACTTAGCCAGCACTGATAGGACAACGTATCGAAGATCCGTTTCCTCGCTCGAGGAGGAGCTAAGGAGGTGCCGTCTTCTCCAAGTTCCCTACGTCGTCACCCATCTCGGTAGTCACCTCGGCTCAGGTCAGCGGTGGGGACGTATGAGGGTGGTCAAGGCTCTCAGAACCGTTCTAAGCGATTCCGATGGGTCTATGGTTTTGCTTGAGAATGGTTCAGGCTCGGGCAATCAGGTGGGATCGGACCTCGAAGAGATTAGGGCCATCTTTAACGGTGTAGAGTTGCCGAGGATCGGCTTCTGCTTCGACACCTGCCACGCCTTCGCTGCGGGGTACGAACTCCGAACAAGCAATGGCTTAGGGGAGACACTTGATGAGATTGATCGAAGCATCGGCCTCGACAGGATCGGGCTTGTTCACCTTAACGACTCGGTAGGCTCGCTGGGCTCAGGTGTTGACCGTCATGAGCATATTGGTCTCGGCTCCATCGGAGAGGAAGGCTTCAGGCTTATCCTTCATAGTGAGATAGCCTGTAAACCGATGGTGATGGAGACTCCGGTTGATGAAAGGAGGGGCGACAAGGAGAACATGAGGAAGGCTCTTGAGCTAGCTGTCTAGCCGTTCTCTGGCTCCTAGTTTAGTCTGATAAGGGCAAAGTTCTGTCCCATATATGATAACTCTTAGTGCCGAGCAGGCGCACTCGTGGAGCTCACGTTCGGATAGGTATGGGTACAGTTTCCTGCCCACTCTGAGTAGCGGGTCTATGGTCTCGATGCTTTTCCTTTTATCATTTGCCTCTTTCTTTGTCTTCTGAACTAATTGATCGATTAGCGCTCGGCGCTTATCAACCTGAGCCATAAGTATCCCGTCTAATAAACGAGATAATTTCTTAGTATATAAATATTTCATGGTTTATCCCAAATATTTACGCTTTAAGGTCAATATTTTCTCGGTTTGTGTTAAATGATGAGTCTTCACGAGCACATAGATTCTTTTCCTTCATCAAAAGAAACTAAACATTGCCGATTTGATAGGTTTGGTGTAACTCTGGTTTTTAAAGACGTGTGGAAACTCGACTAATTAATTATATTGAGTGGCTCTTTACCTATTGTATAGGATAAGATTAAAATTGGTGGTCCCTGAGACTATCCTTGTCTTCCGGCTCGTGCCCCGGTGGCTTAGCCTGGCCAAAGCGTTTGCTTGGTATCCCGCTCGTCGGGCCGAAGAGCAAAAGATCGCGGGTCCAAATCCCGCCCGGGGCTCCACCAAACAAATAAACTAACTTATTTTACAGATGCCTCTATAAACGATGAGAAGTCTACATCCTAGGATCGGTTTGGAATCTCTCTGCTTCGACGGCGTCGTTTTTGACTTGGACGCAACACTCGTAAATCTCGGGGAACACGTCGATTGGAGGAGAGCGCAAGAGGAGGTTGTAAAGATCTATCTCACCTGCGGTTATGGGGAAGAGGAGCTGAAGCAGCGGGGTACGAGAGGTCTTTTTGACCTCCTCAACGTCGTACACGAGGAATTAGCCACAAGAAGGCCAAAGGATGAAGTAACGAAGATTCAAGGTAAAGCATTTGATGTTATAGAGGCTTACGAGATGCGCGGCGTTGAGGCTTGTGGTCTGATGCCCGGATGCCTCGACGCGCTGAACTGGCTCAGAAAAAGAAGTATATTCATGGGCGTCTGCACCTCAAACTCCATCGTTGTAGCTGAAAAGATACTTGATTCCTGTGGGCTTGCATCCTACTTCTCAAGCGTCGTCGGTAGGAGCATTGACCTTAAGATGAAGCCAAACCCGGATCAGATCGAGGTGTGCCTCCGTGAGATGGGCGTCGAACCAAGGAGAGCCGTGATGGTTGGAGATAGCCACAACGACGTCTTGGCTGGGAAGGCTGCGGGAACCTTCACGGTCGCCGTCCCCGTCTACTTCACGAGAAGCGAGACGCTGAATGCCGCAAAACCGGATGCCGTGATCAAGAGCCTCCACGAGCTGCCCCGGGCTCTTCTCGGCCTTCCTTCTAGATAAGGCCGAAGTAGGCACCGATGTAGTACAGCGAAGCCGCTATGATGACGGCCACGAGGAGACCCCTGAAAGCCTTCTTCCTGTCGAGGGCGAAGGCGGTCAGGGCTCCAACCAGAAACCCGACGAGGTGGACGTCGTGGGCGATCCAAGTCGCCTTCGACCATATCAAGGCCGCGACCTCGATCGACAACATAAGGACGCCGACAAGCACCGAGGGGAGAGGCACGACGAGGAGTAGCGTCGACTTGAAGGGCATCAACAAGAAGAGGACGGCGAGGAGACCGAAGACGCCCCCAGAGATGCCCACGAGAGGCAAGTTTGATGATGGATTGAGAAGAGTGTGGACGACGCCTCCGAAGAACGCCGAGGCGTAGAAGGCGATTGCAGTATATTTGGATCCTATCTCGGGCTCGATGACGCTGCCAACGCCCCAGAGGGCGAAACAGTTAGCCAGCA
>CAZVMI010000075.1:0-6682 GCA_964628365.1 uncultured Candidatus Bathyarchaeia archaeon
ATACGTTTATTGAACGGAAATAGTTAAGACTGTAAACGTCACCATGTTAAAAGTAAGAAGAATGAGGATTTTATATCTAGTATACTACTACTTCCCACGTGTCAGCGCAGCGACGTGGTCCACCTTCGCCATAACTAGGCGCCTGGCGAAGAAGAACGACGTGACGCTGCTCGCACCCAATATCAGCTTCAACCTGACCCTAAACGGCAACACCGTGGCGAAATACGAGGCGCAGAACCACGCCACAGTCGTGAGGACACCCCGCCTCAGAATACCGCTCAAACTTGCCTCTTTCTTGTCCCCATTCTTCCTCCTCCTGAGGGGGATCGAGCTTGGTAGGGGCGCCGATATCGTCGTCTGCCAATTCCAGCCCAACCATTTCACCTTCTTGACCGGCCTCATGATAGGAAAAATCCTGGGGCTGCCGGTCGTCGCCAGGGCCAACGACATCTACAGAGAAATGGATGTGCCCGGGATGGGTCCCCTATACTCGCTGAACGAGGCGAGGAAGAGAATGTACAACACCTTAAGCGAGGCTTTCATAGGGTACGCCGACGCTTTCCTCGTCGTCTGCGAGGAGAATAGGGATGTCCTAGAGTCGAGGCGCGGGCGGCTCAACAACGTCGGCTTGAGCTACAACGGCGTTGACTTAGAGGAGATCAGGCTGCCTGAGAAGAGCCAATCGAGGAAGAGGCTCGGTATCAACCTCGATGCGAAGATCATCCTCTTCATAGGGCGGTCCTCTGGACCTGAGTACAGGATCGAGGCGCTCATCGAAGCTTTCATGCTCATCAAGAAATCTGAGCCGGAGGCCACGCTCCTTCTTGTGGGGGACGAGCCGCCCCCATCCCTCCGCGGCAACCCGTGCCTCACATCAGGCTCGATCAGGGTCAAGGGCGCAGCATCGAGGGACGAGATAAAGCTCTACCTGTCCGCGGCGGACGTCTGCGTCGGTCCCCTCGGGAGGACGAGGGCGATACCCCTCAAGGTCCTCGAGTACATGGCGGCGGGCAGGCCCGTCGTCACGGGCGTGGACAGCGTCAGCAAGGAGGTAGCCGTCGACGGCTTCAACTGCATCTGCGTGGAGCCCGACGGAGAGCACGTGGCCGGGGGCATCCTCAAGGCATTGAGGGACGGCGAGTACAGAAACAAGATCGTTGAGAACGCTAGGAAGACAGCTACCAAGTTCAGTTGGGACAGCATAGTCGGGGAATTGGAGGATACCCTGCGACAGGTATATGCTAAGAAGTGGTCAGCCTGACGGCTTCTATATGAAGACCTGGTAGTTGTCCTCTATAATGGTTTTACACATTACCCTGTACGCGGCCACTAATCGTTTCCTTGAGAACACTAACTAAACGTGATCATGCCCGGCGATTGAGAGTATAGCTTCGACGAGCTCCTCGTTGCCAGCTTCCAGAGTCCTCGGTGGCCTCCTCTGAGACTCCTCTATGGCTGAGACAAGGTTGTCAGCCGTGACCTCGATTATCAGCGAGGCGCCGATCCTCTCGGCGAAGAGCCTAGTCTCCTCAGGGTCAGCCGCCCTGGTCCAAGGGGGGTACTCGACGATGACGACGGGCTTTCCGTACGCTACCGCCTCGACAGGCGTCCCTCCTGGAGGAGAGACCACGACCCTCGCGCCCGCTATCAGCTCGTAGAACCTGTCAGAGTAGGATATTACCCTCCAGCTTGGGTGGGCTTTAGCGTAGCTACCTCCATCTATTTTGCCGGTCTGGAGGACGACGTTCTCGAGATCGGTCTCATCCAGCGCGTCGAAGAGCTCCTTGTAGCCGTACGTCCCACCTGATACCAAGACGTATCCGCCATCTCTGGGCTCCACGAGACGGCGCGGTAGAAGCGGGCCGAAGACCCTGCCCTCAAGGAAGACCCTCTGTTCCTCCCACTGCAGGGCCGTCAACCTCGAGAAGCGCCTAAGTAGTGAGGCTGTCCCCGATGGCTTGGTAAACTTGACTCTACTCTCGAGGTTCACGACAGGAATCCCCCTTATCCAGGCGACGATGGCGGGAGGCACGCAGAAGTTGCTGCCGGTGCTTACAACGACGTCCACGCCCGATGGGACTCGGTTCAACGCTTGGTAGAACGCCTTAATGAGTCTCCACGCGAACGAAAGCGCCGGCGTCGTCGGATGCCTCGGCTTCGTCATCGTCATGACGGGGCCATATCCTTCGAGCCTCTTGACGCTTATCGGCTCATCGTCCGGTGCCAGGAAGCTAAGCTCCGCCCTTCCCTTCAGCCCCTCCGCAAGGATCTGGGCGTAGCCCGTGTGCCCGCCTCCCCCGGCCAGTATCAGGATCTTCCTCAAGAACTCCTTTCACCAGCTCAGATTAAGGGCGTAATCAAGAAGGCCACGAGGCAGAAGGCGGCCTCGACGATGATGAGGATCAGGCTTACCTGCCATTCTTTGAAGCTCCCCCCCCTCATCACAAAGTGGGTCAGCGACCTGATATTGGGCTCCCTCGGCTTGACCGTCCCGTCCGGTTGGAGGACCCCGTAGTTCTCAGCCTTGAAGCCAGACAGTGCCTTGAGGAGCGCCTCGACGATGTAGGGAGAGAAGCAGATAATGGCGAACTTCTCCATGTTGCCCAGGACGGTTACGCAGACGGCGACAGCGCCTATCGTATAATTGAGGTCGCCTGGAAAGACCTGGGCTGGGTACCAGTTATATCTGAGGAAGGCTGCAAGGGAGGCGGCGAAGACCAAGGCGAGAAGAGCCGCGTCGATCTTACCTGCATTAAGAGCATATAGCCCAAGTGAGACATGCAGGACCATGCCCATGCCGGCCTCGAGGCCGTTGAATCCGGCTAGGAAATTAGTGGCGTTCGTACAGCAGAGCACGCCAAGCGGGATGAGGACCAGGGGATATATGATTCCGAGATCTACACGCCCTATGAATGGGAGCGTCATGTAGCTAACGCCTGCGTTCACGGCGACGAGGGGAACAGCCGCCGGAAGTGGTATCAGGAAGTACATCCATGGGGGTATCCCCTTCCTCTTGAGCTTCTCGAACATCTCCATACCCTCCCTCTGCTTCATCAGGGTGGTGAGGACATCGAAGACGCCTATGAGGGTGATTATCAGGATCGTGTTGAGGCTCGCCAAGATATAGATTAGCCCGGGCAGCCTAGGGGGGATCAGGATCTCAAGCGCGATGAAGAGGAAAACGCCGAGGACAAAACCGACCATGACGCCCGGGCCGCCCATGTCGGCGACGATCCTCCTATCAGCCTTCATTAAGTCCCTCCCCACGATTCCGGTCGCTCTCATGAATTTGTTGAAGACGGGGACGAAGAGGTAGGAGGCAACGAAGGAGACGACGACGGCGGCTACTAGGGTGAGGGGGACATCGACCAAGGACTCGACCTTCCTCTTAAGCTATCTCTGATGTGGTTTTTATCACTATTCCGCTGATAACGCTTATCACACGCCGTGAGGTAGCCCTCATCCATGAGAGCCCTCGTGGTCGACGCAACCGCCTCAGGGAGAGGAGAGAGGAAGGCCACGAGGGACGCCATTGGAGCGGGCGCCAGAGCAGTCGCAGGCGCCCTTGAGAAGAACGGCTTAGAGGCAAGGATCGCTGAGGCAAAGCGCGTGTTATCCGACATCGAGTTACTCGATGGCTACAGTTTCCTCCTCCTCAGCGGCATGACGACGGACATCCCGGCGATCAGGGCCGTGACCAAAAGATGGCGTAGGAGAGGCCCTGCAATCCTTGGCGGCCCTGTAACCTCGGATCCTGAGAGAGCATTGGCTAAGACATGTTGCGATGTAGCCGTGGTTGGAGAGGGGGAGCAGACCCTTGAGGAGCTCCTGCATATGGGTCTCGGGGTCGGCGCGCTCCCAAGGCCTGAAGACCTGGAAAGCGTCCGAGGAATCGCGTACCTCGATGAGGGCAAGCCAGTCTTAAACCAGCTCAGGCCGTTCATGAGGAGACAGGAATACGACGGATACAGGCCGTCCACCAAGACGGTTAGGGACTATTTCCTGTTCTACGCCGCCAGGGTCTATGTCGAGGCCCTCAGGGGCTGCAGCAACTACCAGAGGGCCCGCATCGGGGGCATCGGGAGCGCCTGCGACGACTGCGGCGCTTGCTCCAAAGGAGGACTCGAGGAGAGGTACTACTGCCCGAAGGGGATACCGCCGGGCTGCGGCTACTGCTCCGTGCCGAGCCTATTCGGTCCGCCCAGGAGTAGGTCCGTAGAGCATATAGTTGATGAGGTCGAGGCGCTTCTCGGGGAGGGGGTGAAAAGAATAGTGTTGAGCGCCCCCGGGTTCCTCGACTACGGCAGGGACCTCCTTGTCGAGCCGGATCCACTCACGGATCCGAGGCACCCTGAGCCCAACTACGAGGAGCTGGAGAGACTGCTTTCCTATCTCACAGAGCTACCGGATGTGACTGAAGGACTGGCTTCGATAATGGTCGAAAACCTTAAGGCCTCCCTCGTCACCAAGCGCGCTGCTGCCTTGCTGGGCAAATACCTGCCGGGTACCCCCGTCAGCATAGGGTTCGAGACAGGCTCCGAGAAGCATAGTAGTTTACTGGGCAGACCCTCTACGCCGAGGGAGACCCTGACCGCGATAGAGCGCCTCAGGAAGGGCGGTCTTAGCCCCTACGCCTACTTCATCCACGGACTGCCCGGTCAGAGCGCTGAGACGGTCGACGAGACGATCAGGGCGATAGCGCGGAGCAGGGAAGCCGGCGCGGAGAGGGTCATCATCTACAGGTTCCAGTCCCTGCCAATGTCCGCATTCTGTGGCGAGCCATCAGGGGCGCCCTACGTCAAGGATGCGCTAAGTAGACGCATCCACGAGGCCGCGAGGACGGTGAACCTCGAGACCAAGGGAGACCTCGTCGGAAAGAAGCTCAGAGTCGTCATCGCCGAGCCATACGATAGGGATCGTAGGTACTTCGTTGCCTACCCCATGCTTCACGGGCCCGTCGTGCTTCTCGAGGGCGATTTTCGGAAGGGAGACGTAATCGATGTTGATGTGACAGGGATCGCCTCCGAGAGGATGGTCTACGCCACGCCTGCCGGTCGCTAGGTTTTAATGAGAGCGTTTGAAGTTAATTGTGCTGGTTGAAGCCGTTGGCAGTCGAAGAGAAGAAGGAGCCGGAGGCCTCGGAGGGGCCTGTATACGAGTGCGTCCAGTGCGGTAGGCGCGTCAACTACGAGGACCTTGAGAAGTATATCTCATTCAGGTGTCCCTACTGTGGCTACAGGATATTCAGGAAGGTCAGGGCGCCCATAGTGAAGAAGGTCAAGGCGAGGTAGGAGCTGAGCAAAGTTGAGTAAGAATGAGTCCCTCGAGGAGAAGCGTGCTTCCCTCATCGTGAAGTACAGGAAGCTCTCCGTATCTAAGAAGACAAGCGAGGAGGGCAGGATAGTCTTCTTCCTGACCAACGGCAAGGATCAGATCATAATGCACGTCGTCCTAGGCCAGAAGACGATAGGCATCTCGTACGTTCGTGAGCTCAAGGAGGTTGTCGAGAAGGAGGGTGCCACTAAGGGGATTCTGGTCGGCGATGGCAAGTACACCTACTCTGCCCGTAGCAGCTCGGAGGAGCTCGGTATCGAGCTGATACCGCCGACGATGCCTACCTTCGACATCTTCGAGCATGAGCTCGTCCCCAAGCACGAGATCGTCTCACAGGAGGAGTTGGCGGAGCTCGAGAAGAAGTATCACTCCGAGCCCTACCAGTTCCCCTGGATAAAGGCTAGTGACCCAATATCAATCATCCTAGGAGCCAAGCCGGGCGATGTCCTCCGCATCACTCAGGACAGCCAGACCGCCGGCAAGAGCACGTCGTACAGGTACGTGGTTTAAAGCCTCTACTCCTAGTCGCCTTTCTTTGGTGCCTTATCCGAGTTGAGTTCATATAGGATTACTAACGCCTCCCCCAGGGGCATGTTTAGCCTCCTCGCAAGCTCCTCGGCTGACGTGTCTGGAGAGCCGACGAGGATGTTGTCTCTGGCGTACGCCTTATGTGAGGCGTAGAGGGGTAGCGTGTGAACAGTCTCGACGAGTAGTAGCCAGAGGGGGTTGCGCTGGTTCTCTGCGGGCAAGGCGTCCTAGCCTCTTCTGAGCTTGTCGTACATCTTGTCGAAGCTCCACCTGAGGCTGCTCTGGATCTCCCTGAGCCGCCTCTCTCCGCCGTAGTTGTGGACGACTAGGGAGTGGATGGTCTCGCCCTCAGCCTGCACGTCGTAACTGAGGATGTCCTTGGAGTCGATCTCTCCGCGGGTTGCCCTGTCTTCGTCTGTGGACCTCATGTTGGCGAGTACCCTGTCGACGAGGAAAGACTGGAAGGGTGGTATGCTTGTAAGGAAACCGAGCTCCTCGCGCGGTGTGAACACGATTGTGTCGGCGTCGATTGCGAGCCTGCCGAGGACAGTGCCGTCCTTTGCCTGTATCGATGAGCCTCCGTCCTCCTGGGGCTTCACCTGCTCGGGTTCGGGCGTAGGCTGCCTGAACCCTTGCTTCACTATCGCCTTGTCGATCTCGGCCATCACCTTCCTCATGTCATCGAGCTCTACCTTTAGACGCTCTACTTTCGCCTCGAGCTCGCCGCGTATCTCAAGCAGCTTTCGTATCTCGGGTTCGGCGCTCATGTAGCCTCCACCTGTAACCCTTTCCGAGAGATAAAATCCTTCAAACAGATTTA
>CAZVMI010000076.1:0-6517 GCA_964628365.1 uncultured Candidatus Bathyarchaeia archaeon
TGCCGACGACCAAGGTGGAAGGATCGAAGAAGGAGCACAGGGTCTTCCTCTACACGCTGAGCACCTGCGTCTGGTGCAAGAAGACGAAGGAGCTCCTCAGGGAGAGCGGCGTCGCATACGAGTACCTGGACGTGGACACGTGCAGCAGCGAGGAGAGGCGCAGCGCCATCGGCGCACTGAAGAGCAGGAACGCCCAGCTCGGCTTCCCGATCATAATAGTCGACGACAAGACGCTGATAACAGGCTACAAGCCGGACGAGATAAGGGAGGCGCTCGGCCTGTGAGCGTCACAATCGACAAGGTGAGGCAGAGAGCCGAGGCGGACGCCCGCGCCCACGGCATCTACCTAAACCCAGACCAGGGGTTCCTCGGCGACCTCATCGACGGGCTCAGGAAGAACGAGGAACGCTACGGCTACCCGAGCTGCCCATGCAGGCCAGCGACGGGCGTCTTCGACCAGGACCGCGACATAATCTGCCCGTGCGACTACCGCGACCCGGACGTCGCAGAGTACGGCCAATGCTACTGCTGCCTGTACGTCGACAGGAAGACCCACGACTCAGGCGAGATCAAGTCGATCCCTGAGAGGAGGCCACAGGAGAAGATGTTCCCCGTGGAGGCGGAGGCCCAGCAGCCGGCAGCCGAGGCGAAGGGATCACAGCCCACCGCCCGCAGGCTCTGGTACTGTAAGCAGTGCGGCTACGTCGTCTTCAGGGAGGAGCCGCCGTATGTCTGCCCCATCTGCCGTGCCAAGAGGGAGTTCTTCTCGGAGGTCCGCCTCTCGGTCGAGCAGGGGACGACGTGACCCCGCGGGCACGTGACGGCTGAAGGCTGATACGCCTCTCCGGCACATAACCCTTTGATCCACGCATGGTAGACCCCATCGTCCACGTGGAGATACCCGTCTCGGACCTGGAGCGGGCGAAGGAGTTCTACTCGAAGGTCTTCGGATGGAAGATAACCGAGACCCTCGGTTTCACCCTATTCGAGACCGGGAGGCCGCCGGGCGGCAGCTTCGCCCACGTCGAGGGGGATAAGCCGAGGGGGTGCCTCCTCTACATCGCAGTGGAGGACATCGAGTCGAGGCTCGCCGACGTCGAGAGGGCCGGCGGGATGGTCCTCAGGGGGAGGAGGGAGGTGCCTGGCGTCGGCTGGGACGCCCTCTTCGAGGACGTCTCAGGGAACGCCCACTACCTCTTCACGCCCCTCCCCAAAGGCGGCTCATGATCCGCCAGATGAGGCGGGGACCTGACCCTCAGGCTCGAGGACGACGGCCGTCCCCGTCGCCGAGAAGACGAGGATGCCCATGTTGAAGCCGAGGTCCGAGGTCTCTATGTCGATCCCTATGAGGCCGTTAGCGCCAAGCGCCTTCGCCTTCTCCCTCGCCCTGTCAAGGGCCTCCATCCTCGCCTTCTCTATCTCAGACGTGAAGGCGGTCACCTCGCCGCCGAGCATCGACTCTATCCCGGCGATGAACTTGCCGAAGATGCCGCGCGTCCTCGGCGTGATGCCTGAGACGACCCCGATCACCCTCCTTATCCTGAAGCCGGCGACAGTAGGCGTCGTGGACATCACGAAGCCCTCCACGTCTTGGCCCACCGCCGAGCCGCACCTCTGACAGTACTTCGACCCCTCAGCGACGTTCTCCCCGCAGACACCGCAGATCATCCATCTTCACCGATAGGTCGAGGGACTGACCCGTAGATAAAGGGATTTCTTATATAGAGTATAGAGGCGTCGGGGACTGGCTTCTCCTCTGATCGGATATTCATCGATCTGAGAGAGCTCCTGCCCGAGAGGAAGACGGGGTGGGGGGACGACGGGGCTCGCCGTGAAGAAGGGTCGCCGGCACAGCGAGTGCCGTGACGCAGGCGGAGATCAGCGGAGTGGCCGTCCCCATGGCGGTCGAGGGCGGCTGCAGGGTCGGCTTCGCTACTGGATCACAGTCTACTAGCCAATGCCCCGATGGTCCGCCTGTAGCCCTCGAGCAGTGAGCGCCTTTCCTCGTCGGCTATGCTCGGCAGGAACCAGTCGATCCGGCTGGCGACGACGCCGAGCTCCTTCCGGATTTCCTCAGGCATCTCCCGGCTCCCCATCAGGTGGTGGAGGACCGAGCTGAGGCCATGGACGGTCTCCTCGACGTGCCTCCCCTCCTCCCCGCCCAGGTCCCCACTCCTCATCAGATCGATCATGGTCCCCTGCAGGTAAAGCGCGGCGTCTAATCTCTCGGCCGGGACGCTGATCGATACTGGGTACCCTCTCAGCTCGTCGAAGTAGGCCGAGGTTGCCCTCTGGAGTACGTCGACCTCGTAGAGGAGGTCTGGGTCGGCCTTGAGCGCCTCGACGGCCGGCGTCCCCGAGCTCATCAGGGCTCTGCTGAGGAGGATCTTCGCGTCTATCCAGAAGCCGTCAACGATGAACTGGGCCGCGTTGGCCACGTAGTTCATCCAGGCGTTGACCTCCTGCTGGGCCGCGCCCGCCCTCCTGGCCAGGATGAGGAGGATGAACTCCATCTCCCTCATCTCCCCTGCCAGCCTCGCCGGATCAGATTTCAGAGGCTCGGCTCCGAGGGCGGGCTCCAGCCATATGGCCACCTCCCTGTCGCGGTGGTCCCCGGAGGTGATGAGGCGGCCGTGCAGCTCCCTTATCCCCGCCTCGTCGGGATCGGAGTATAACCCCTCGAGGGCCACGACGTCGAGTCCCTGGTCTAGGGCGCTCTCGATAGCGAGCCCCACGGTCAGCCTGCGGAGTTTGGCGTCCAACTGTCAGCTCACCAATAGATGACAGGCACTGAATAAAAGCTAGGTAATGAGCTTCCACCGATCCTCGCCTGCTTGCGCAATCTCTGGGTATGGCATCATCGCCGGGTTCGTCAGGAACGGCGTGCTTCGCTCGACTACCTGCAGTCAGTCGAGTAGCCCTTCTCCTCGCAGCTCTTGATCTCCCTGAACACGCTCCTGATCTGGTCAGGCGACAGAAGGAAGCCCACGGTCACAACCTCGGTCCTCTTCCTCGGGTTCTCGAACTCCAGTTCGCCGAGGATCCTGTACTCCCAGCTGGCTTCGTTCCTCTCCACCTTCAGGTTGACCTTGTTAGAGCGGGCTTCCATGTCTTACGGTTTAAAAAAATGGGGTATTTAAAATGTACCTTATCGGTGAACGTCGCTTCCGTCCACCTGCGAGTCCCTCACTTCCTCGTCATCGATCTCCCGAACCCGTTCAAATCTTGTGCCCTTGATTCCTATCGTTGATACGAATCAGTAAACGCTTTATGAGTGGACAAGTTACTCTCATGGGTTAATTATAACTTAGGCGTCAAGAAGGTCGACTATTTAAACGATTTATATACTGGTTGCCTTCTATTTATAAAGGAAAGCCATTGAAGTTCGTGCAGCTGAAGTCCATTAAGGACCTGATAATGCTCGTCGCCTCGTCTTCGACGACGAACGTCATCCAGCACCTGGAACACGATGGATCCCACCTCTACTTCATCGTCGGCGGGACCCTCCACGAGGTCTTCCTCTACTTCGTCAAGGAGAAGGCGGCGCTGGGCGGCAACTTCATCACCTACAACAGCTACACCGGCGCGATAGGGACAAGCGATAAGGTCCTGCACGAGCCTAACGTGAGCAGCATACCGGTCGTAGAGATAGTGAACCAGGACCTGCTGCCCCAGGAGCTCCTGCACCGCGTGGGGAGCCTGTAGGTGTGAGATGGCTGAATAAGGTGAAATGTTGATGGTTGACTCTAAGAAGGATCTACACATAAGCATCGAGAACGTGGTCGCCTCCGCGACCCTCGACCAGAAGATAGACCTCCTGGCGATCATGAAGGTCTTCAGGAACGTCGAGTACCGGCCAAAGCAGTTCCCCGGGCTGGTCTTCAGGCTTAAGAGGCCGAAGACGGCGACGCTGATCTTCGGCTCGGGGAAGATGGTCTGCACCGGCGCGAAGTCCGAGAAGCAGGCGAGGAGCGCCGTGAAGAAGGTGGTCAGGGAGCTTAAGACGAACGGGATCATCATCCTCGGCAAGCCGAAGATAGTGATCCAGAACATCGTCGCCTCAGCGAACCTCCATGGGAAGATAGACCTCGAGACCGCCGCGGACACCATGGATAACGTGATGTACGAGCCTGAGCAGTTCCCGGGCCTCATATACAGGATGGGGGACCCCAAGGTGGTGATGCTCCTCTTCGCGAGCGGCAAGCTCGTCTGCACCGGGGCCAAGCACGAGGACATGGTCAGGGAGGCCGTGGAGAAGCTCCACGGAATCCTCGAGGACTACGACCTCATCTACTACGAAGAGTAGCCGGCGGGTGACCCACGTGGCGCCCAAGAACAGCCTGGAGCAGAGGGCACAGAAGCTCATCTTCGACGCCGGAGACAGGGGGATAATGCAGAGCGACCTCTGGAAGAAACTCGGCGTCAGCAGCCGGGAGGGGTCCAGGCTCTGCCTCAAGTTCGAGGAGAAGGGCATCATAGAGCGGAGGAAGGTCCTCCACGGAGGGAGGTGGAGCTACAGGATATACACTAAGAGGGAGATGGTCACAATGGACTCGATAACGAGCTGCCCCTGCCTCGTCTGCGAGGATATAGACAAGTGCTTCGAGGGCGGCGTCCGCGACCCCATCAGCTGCCTCGACCTCACCGGCTGGATCGACCCCCGAAAGACTGAATAGTCACGGGGGGAAAAAGGGACCCTGCCTTGGACGAGAGGATCAAGGAGCTACTGAAGTACGGTTTAACCTTCATCATCCTCATAGGGGTCTTCGTCGGCGGAAACTACGTGCTCAAGGGCGTCTTGGGCACAGAGTACCCCATGATGGTGGTCGTAAGCCAGAGCATGGTGCCGACCCTCGGAGTCGGCGACTTCATCTTCGTCGGCGAGATCACCGACATGGGCGGTGTCGTCGCGGCGCCGTACCCCGAGGGCGACATCATAGTATTCATGCACCCTCAAAACACGAACGAGTACATAGTCCACAGGGCGGTGAAGATGGTGGAGCTGAACCGCGGCTTCGCCTTCTACACAAGGGGAGACAACAACTACTACAGCCCCGATCACCCGTACGACTCCTGGGGGGCGGTGCCTGAGAGGGACATACTGGGAATGGTCGTCGGCAGGCTCCCCATCCTCGGCTACTTCAGCCTCTTCATCAAGACCATGCTTGGCTTCGGCCTCGTCCTAGCCTTCATGGGACTCGCCTTCTTCATAGACTACTTCCTGCCGCCGAGGAACTCCGGGGGGCCCGGGAGGCTCAGGCCTCTCACCCTGGCTCCCCTCGTCGTCGCCCCCGCCGTCATAGCCTCACTCTGGTTCGTGACCGACGAGGGCCTCATCATCCTCCTCGAGTCCGTCGCGATGGTGGCCTGGTACGCGGCCTGTTTCCTGCTTCCACTCGCCTTCTGGGACGACGACGTCGGCGTGATGCTCTGGCTCTACTACATAGTCCTCGTCATGGTGCCGATCTCATGCGACCTCGTCTGGTGGTCTGCGCACATCACGCCGAGCCAGTGGTGGTACCTGACGAGTAGCAGCACCGTGCCCGTGAACTGGCTGCTCATGAGGACGACGCCCCAGTTCGACGAGGCGTTCGGCCTCGTCCTCAGGTACCTCCTCCCGGGATGCCTCATCTTGGTCTTCACCCTCTACGGAAAGAGGAGGGGCTGGGAGCCCTTCAGGTCGGCAAACAGGCTGCTGAGGGGGCTGCCTATCGCCGAGGAGCCGGCCGCGGAAGGTTAAGGTTATAATCGGTGCCTGCATTCTATCAGCCTGATCAGTGATGGAGAAGGTCAAGGTCGTCTCCTACGGCATCGGCGTCATAGGCCAGAAGCTGGCGACCCACCTCCTCGAGAAGGAGGGGGTGGAGATAGTCGGGGCCGTGGACATAAACCCGAAGATAGTCGGCAAGGACCTGGGAGAGGTCCTCGGAGCGAGGAGGCTCGGCGTGAAGATATCGAACGACGCCGACGGCGTCCTCGACGATACGAAGCCCGACATCGTCGCCCACACGACGATGAGCTACATGAGGCAGACCTACCCCCAGTTTGAGCAGATACTCAAGCACGGGGTGGACGTCGTCTCGACGTGCGAGGAGCTGAGCTATCCGTACGCGACGAAGGAGGGGGCCGAGTACGTCGCGAAGCTGGACAAACTGGCGAAGAGGTATAAGGCGGCGATCCTCGGCACCGGCGTCAACCCCGGCTTCCTCATGGACACGCTGCCCACGTTCCTCACGTCCGTCTGCCAGAAGGTCGACGAGATATACGTCGCCCGCCAGATGGACGCCGCGACCCGCAGGATACCCTTCCAGCAGAAGATAGGCGCAGGCCTCAGCCTCGACGAGTTCAAGAAGAAGATCGAGAAGCACGAGATCACGGGTCACGTCGGCTTGGAGCAGAGCATAAAGATGATCGCTGACAGCCTCGGCTGGGAGCTCGACGAGATCAAGGTGGACGCCGTCGAGCCCGTCGTGCTGAAGAATGATGTGGCGAGCGACGCGATCAAGGTGCCGAAGGG
>CAZVMI010000077.1:0-6450 GCA_964628365.1 uncultured Candidatus Bathyarchaeia archaeon
TGAGCGAGCTCTCACCCCTCGGCGGCGCACTCATAGGCTACCTCGACATCATGCGTGTATACGCGAAGCAGGTAGACCTCGACGCTGTGAGGAGGGCGGCCGAGGAGAAGTTCGGTAAGGAGACCGCCGCCACAAAGGTAAGCTACTGAACACAGTAACGATTTTATCCTCCGAGTCCAGTCTTTCGATCGATTTTCTTGGCAGCCGAATCCCCGATACCGTATGACCCACGTGAATGGCACAATATCCAGCCGCCCGAGGGCATGGATGTCTCAAGGAGGTTCGAGTACGATGACGACGCTCTGTTGCTGCTCAGGAAATGGCTGAGGCTGGGTGGTCCTAGAAGGGTCGTGGAGGTGGGCTCCGGGAGCGGCTTCTTCACAGAGAAACTTCTCACGATGTCTCCGCAGTCGGAGATCACCTGCGTTGAACCCGACAACGTCCTCCGGAAATATGCCGAGGGGAAGCTCAAAGGGAAAGCGTCCTTCATCAAGGGCGCAGCCGAGGAGATCCCGCTTCCATCAGAATACTCCGATCTCACCGTCTGCCACATCGTGCTCAACAACCTCCCGAATGTTTCCCGCGCTGTACGAGAGATGGCCAGGGTGACCAAGAGGGGCGGCATCGTCGCAGCCATCGAGCCCTTCGGAAGAAGCGTCTCATATAACCCGGACAAGCGATTGGATGAAGTGAATCGGGTTGCGGACCAAGCCTTCGGGAAGGGCGTATGGGGGCTGCGGAATAGACTCATGGACTACCCAGAGGAGCAGGGGAACAGGCAGACACGCTACCCGGAGATATTCTGCGAGGCTGGTCTGAGGAACGTGGAAGCCCACGGGCTTCTCTCGGTATTCCTCCTCAGCGACCCCCGGAGAAGCACAAGTGACCTCATTGGTTGGCTGCGGAACCGACTCGATCTGTTGGAGAAGGATGGAGAGAGGCTCTCTGTGATCCAGGCGAGAGGCGACGCAGACCAAGAGCTGACGCAGGAATTCCTAAAGCGAAACAAGGAGTACATCGAAAACCTATTAAAAAACCCGGAAAAAATCGCCGCGGTTCATGAACTGGAATCAGTAGGCAGAATAGTCACCGTCGGCTTCAAAGAATAGGGTCATAGGGTCTCAATGTAGCCCTCATCGGCGTCAACCCGGAGCCTCATTCCGGTCTTGAGAACCTTGATCGGGTCGTTGTCAAGCTTATCCACGAGGGGGACGCCCGCTATGACGCAGCCAGTAGCTATTATCGACTCCGTCTCGACGTTTATGATCGCTGCCGGCGCTGTGCCGAGCTTCTTCATCCTGTAGATGACGTAGCTGCCGACCGTGCTTCCTTTCCCCCTCGGGAAGACGAAGACCTTGCCGGCGACGCACTGCCCGCAGGCGGAGTGGCCCGGCTCGGTCACAATACCTGTGTCTGGGTCGACGCCGCCGTAGAAGCTGACGGGGTCCTTGCTGACGATGGCCTCGGCCTCGGCGTATCCCCCGACGACCTTTCTGCCTCTCAGGATCATCTCAGGGCCTCCTTCACCAGCTGCTTGGCCGAGGACACCCTCGTCCTGAGCCCCATGTTGGCGCAGTACTGGGCGCCCTTGAAGCTGTTGAGGGCGACCTCCCTCCACCCCATCTCCTTCAGGGGCGCGACCACCATGCAGGTGTCGACGTAGACCCTGCCGCCCGCCTCCTCGATCTGCCTGACGTACCCCTCCTTCTCGGCTTGGGCATGGACGCCGCGGCTCGTAAAGACCCAGAGGCGCCCCCTCAGCCCCTTTCCCTTCACCAGCCTAGCCACCTCGGAGACCTCCCTCAGGCTGCAGTGTGGGCAGCCGACGCAGGTGACTGGGTCCGAGACCTCACATGTGAACTTCTCCCTAGCCTCCTCTAGGTCGCGGTCCTCGACGGTCACCTTCTCGAGCCCAACTAGGTGCGGCTTCATCTTCTCAGCCTCAGGCGTCACACCCTCCCCATGCCAGAGCGCTATGCCCCCGCTCGTCGCGCAGGCGGCGCCGAGGGTCTTCAGCGACTCAAGGCTCGGCTTCCCGAGGCCCCTGAAGTATGGCACGGTCGAGCCAAGGATCTTCCCAGCGACGAAGCCCAGGGCACTGTAGTCGAGGGGGTCTGTGAGCCTCGCCTCCACCTCCACCACCTTGCCGGGCACCCTATTCTCGTCCAGCCTGTACTCGTATAGAGGCGCAAGGCCGGTGACCGCGCTGGCGAGGGAGGTCGGCCCAGACTCTCTGTTCGTCCTTGCGCCGAGAACCGAGTTCGCGTAGCATATTGCCGAGGACTCGGCCCACGCCACCTGGCTTCCGGGCCTCGGGACGCTCCCGACGAGGTAGGGTGTGCACGTGCAAGTCGGCTCGACGCCCATCGCCTCGAAGGCGGCGATGACCCGCCGCTGCCCCTCCGCGAAGTCCTCCGGGACACCCATCTCCCGCCACCTCGCCATGTCCATGCCCGCAGGGTTCAGCGTCGTCCTGATGACAGTCTTCGCGCCGAGGCCCGCCTGCTCCTCCAGCCACTCCAGGCCGGCTTCGCCCAGGTTCTTGTACGAGACGCCTGAGACGTGGGCGCTCTCGACCGGGATGAGCCTCTCGGCGCCGAAGATCTCGCCGAGCGCGACGAGGAGCTCCATCGCCTTCGAGACGCCGGGGCCCCTCTCCCCGGCGAGCATACGCTCTTCCTCCCTCGTCAGGTACAACTGTATCAGATCACCTGAAAGAAGGGCGGATATAAAGGGATTCTACGAGTACTTCCCCAGGATCTCCCTGACCCTGTCTGAGACCGTTATCTCGGCTTTCCTGAACTTCTCCGCAGGCTTCGACAGGGGCCTCGTCGCGTCTATTCCGACCTTACATCCGAGTTCACGTTCCTGGTCGCTTGCTGGGTCAAGGCTCGAGACGCGGCTGTTCGGCACTAGGAGGAGGTCCTCGTCACCCTTGAAGCGGGTCGCTATCGCCCACTCGACCTCCTGCATGTCGTATGGGTCGATGTCTGAGTCGACGACGACGGCGTGCTTCAGGCTCGGGTGGGCGGCGAAGATGGCCATGAGGACGTTCTTTGGGTCGCCCTCCCTGAACTTCTCGAAGCTGACGACGCAGTGGAGCCACCCCATGCCTCCAAGGGTCATGTTCACGCCCCGGACGGTGGGCACGACGTTCCTGACATAGTCCCAGATGCGCACCTCCGGCGGCATACCCATGAGCAGCATGTGCTCGGAGCCCGAGGGGAGCAACCCCTGGTAGATGTAGTCCTCGCGGTGCATCACGCCTACGAGCTCGACGAGAGGCTGCTGCCTCTTCACGTCGAAGGTGCCCGTCTGGTCGACGAACGGCCCCTCCGCGACGTTCTGGTCCAGCCTGAGCCTGCACTCGAGGACCAGCTCAGCGTCTGCAGGTGCCAAGGCGTCCACGTGCTCGCACTCAGTGAGCTTCAGTTTTCCACCCAGCAGAGTATTGACTACATCGAACTCGCACGTCCCCCAGGGAGCCGGCAGCGACCCCGCGAGGAGCACCGTGGGGTGGAGACCTATGCTGACGCTCACGTCCATGCTCTTCAGCCCCTCCTTCTTGGCGAGCTGGGTCAGCCTGTAGAGGTGCCTCGGCACGATCCTGAGGGTCATCTTCCTCTCGTCTAGGACGAGGAATCTGTGGAACGAGACGTTCTGCACCTCGCAATCTGGGCTCCTCGCGTAGACTATCCCCGACGTGATGTAAGGACCTGGGTCGCCGTCGAAATGTGTGAGGACGGGTAACTTCCTGAGGTTTCCCTCCTCGACGACCTCTTTAACCGGGCCATCGCCTATTCTACACTTTTTAGGGCTCCTCGTCGCCTCGAGGAGGCGAGGATAGAGCTGATCGGGGCCGACCCCGAGGGCGTCCATGATCCTCTGCCTGGTGCCGCAGACGCCGCCCACGACGCTGTGGGTGTGTCCCTTCACATTCTCGAACAGGAGGACCTTGCCGGCGTCGAACCGCTTCAGGGCGGCGGAGATCTCGTACTCTGGTGAGAGCTCCTCACCTATTCTCATCAGGTCGCCGTTGTCCTCAACCCTCTTCAGGAAAGTTCTGAGGTCAGCCAATTCCACTCATCTTCTCCGCGAGCCTCCTGGTCATCTCGATGAGCGCCTTCCCAGCCACCGAGGCCGAGCCGGGTGGCAGGTTTGTTGAAACGAGGGTCATCTTCCCGAAGCGGTTGGCTAGATACTCGCCGATCATCTGCCCCAGTAGCTGATCCCTGTCGCCTATCAGCTGCGACGAGACCCTGGAGGGGAGGGTGAGGGTCGTGGAGCCTAGGACGGGTCTCTCGCCCTCCCAGAAGAGGGCCAGAACCGCGTTCCCGAGCTCCAGTAGGCCCCCTGACACGCGCCTCCCGTCGATCTCCACGCTCTCGGTCGAGAAAACCAGGCTCATTTACGGGATAATTCGCCTACGACCAGTTAAGCCTATCCCACCGAAAAACCGTTAAAAACGCCGCCGCCAATAGGAGAACGACTTGAGACTACTCATCATCTCCGACGTGCACAGCAACTATGAGGCTCTCAGAACCGTCCTAAAGGACGCCGGCAGCTTCGATGCCTGCGTCTGCGCCGGCGACACTGTAGGCTACGGCCCGTACCCCGCGGAGTGCGTGAGGCTCGTCTCGAGCTTCGCGTCCTCCGTCGCTGGTAACCATGACGACGCCGTAGCGACTATTGACAGCGACTGGTTCAATCCGGAGGCCAGGCAGGCCATAGCTGTGAACAGGTCGCTCCTCGGCGCGTCTGAGCTGGCTTGGCTCAGGGCCCTCCCACTCAGTCTGCGGCTGGAGCTCGGAGGGACCAGCATTCACGTCTTCCACGGGAGCCCAAGCGACCCTTTTACCGAATACGTCTACCCATGGGAGGTCGGGGACCGCCTTGGCAGTTACTTGGGTGAGGCCGGGTGCAGGGTCCTGATCCTCGGACACACTCATGTCCCTTACGTGATCCCTTCTGGTGATGGCCTGATGATCAACCCGGGCTCCGTCGGGCAGCCCAGGGATGGCGACCCACGTGCGAGCTGCATGGTCCTCGACACGGGCTCCCTCGATGTGGAGCAGAGGAGGGTCGAGTATGACATCGATGAGACGGCAGGCAAAATCCTAGATATGGGTATCCCACGGATAGAGGCTGAGAGACTCTATAAGGGGTGCTGAGAGGCTTACACCCGGCAAGCCAACGGTGCTTGCACGACCCTATTGACAGGGGCTGAATACCTTATAGCAACTTAAATAAAAGCCGCGTATACCCCTATTGTTGGAGTCTCAGGGAAAATGGCTGAGAAGGCTAGGAAGGCGGGTGCGGTCGAAGCCGACGAGTCCAAGACAGCCAGCTTGATTTCACGCATCAGGCCAACCCACAGGCGTGCCCTGGAGATAGGCGTCCTCGGGGCGGTCCTCGTCATCGCCGCACTCTTCAGGATCATGCCCCTCAAGTGGGGCACATACTACACCGCCTACGACCCCTTCCTCATGTACAGAGCCTCCGAGTACGTCGCTAAGAACGGCTACGCTGCGTGGTGGAGCTGGCACGACACCCTGAGCTGGTACCCCATGGGCAGGGACATCCCCCACACAGTCTACGCCGGGGAGCCCTTCTCCGTCGTCTTCCTCTACCAGCTGGCGAACGCGGTCGGCTTCAGAATCTCGGTCTACGACATAGGCCTCTGGTTTCCAGTCCTTATGGCGTGCCTCACCTGCCTTGCCGCTTACTTCGTGGGGAAGGACCTGAAGGATAACACAACGGGGCTTCTCGCCGCCTTCCTGATGGCTGTCAGCCCAGCCTTCATAGCCCGCACCACGATAGGCCACTTTGACACCGAGACCATAGGCGTCTTCGGCATGGTCGCGACCTCCCTATTCTTCCTGAGATCCCTCAAGAAGGAGAGGCCACTTCTACACCGCCTTGCGTACTCGGCCCTCGCCGGGCTGAGCCTCGGCTACGTCATCATCTCATGGGGCGCGGAGAAATATCTTGTCGGCCTCCTCGCCCTCTTCGTCATCGTTGCTATGCTCGCCAACGCCTACGACAAGCACTACATAGCCTCCTACAGCCTCACATTGGGTGTAGGCTACTTGATAACCGCCGTCTTCCCTCACCCCGGCGTCGAATCCATCCTGAGCATAGAGAACCTCGTCGCCATCGGTGTAGTGCCACTCATGCTGCTCTACGAACTCTTGAAGCTGAAAATGGACCCGAGGAAGATCAGGCTCGCAATGCTCGGCGTCATAGCCCTGTTCGGCATAGGCATGCTCGTCATCTTTAACCTCGGAGTAACCGTGCCGCTGGCGCAGAAGTACGTCCGCATCATCAGCCGATTCCTCATACCAAGCGCGATGTTCGAAACGGTCGCCGAGCACCAGCTGCCTACATGGACAACATTCTTCATGGACTTCGGGATAGTCCTAGCCCTAGCCCTCATGGGGATCTACTTCG
>CAZVMI010000078.1:0-6369 GCA_964628365.1 uncultured Candidatus Bathyarchaeia archaeon
CTTCGGGTGGCGCTCAAGGACGAACTTGTCCTCGTCGACAGGCACCCTGAGCATCTCGGCGAGCTTCAGCGTCTCATCGGTGGTGATCATCGGCGGCGCCAGGACGACGAGGTCGACCGGGTTCTCCATCATCCTGTTCAGCATCATCTCCTCGCCGCGGACGAGGACCTGGTCGCCCGATGGGACGATCTCCGTCACCTTGCCCTTGACGAACATCGCGCCCTTCTCCTGCGTCGTCCTGTAGAACTCCTCGTACCTCCTCCCAGAGGCCCTGATGTCGATGTAGTGGATCCAGACGTCGACGCCCCTGTCCCTGAGGAGCTGCGCCTGCTTCAAGGCGTAGATGCAGCAGACCTTGCTGCAGTAGGGGCGCCCCACCTCCGTGTCCCTGCTCCCCGCGCAGAGGACGTAGGCGACGCTCCTCACCTGCCTCCCGGTCTTGGGCACTATGAGCTGGCTCTGGGTCGGTCCGTTGACGTCGAGGATACGCTCCATCTCGAGGCTAGTGACGACGTTAGGGTACTTGCCATAACCGTACTGGGGTAGTCCGCTGAGGTCGTAGAGCTCGTACCCCGTCGCCATCACTATGGCGCCGACCTTCAGGTCGACGGTCTTACCTTGGTCGTCGAGGTCTATGGCCTGCCGCGGGCAGATCTTGGCGCACTGCCCGCAGTGGACGCAGTGCTCGAGGTCGATTGTGTAGACGCTGGGGACGCTCTGGGGGAAGGGTATGTACGCCGCCTTCCTGTTCCCGAGCCTCTCGTCGTGCTCCGCCGGGACATCGGTCGGGCAGACCCTGCTGCAGGCGCCGCAGCCTATGCACTTCTCGACGTCGACGCCCCTCGGCTTGAGCCTCACCTTGACGTCGAAGTCGCCCGGGACGCCCGTCACCTCCTCGACCTCAGCGTAGCTGATCAGGTCTATGTTCCTGCTCTGGCTCACCTGCGCCATCTTCGGCGTCAGTATGCACTGGCTGCAGTCCAGGGTCGGGAAGACCTTCGGGAACTGGATCATGTGGCCGCCTATGCTCGGCCTCTTCTCGACGAGGTGAACCTTCAGCCCGAACTCGGAGAGCCTGAGCGAGGTCGTTATCCCCGCGACGCCTCCGCCGATGACCAGTGCCTCGGGCACCACCCTCATCTTCTTCGACTCAAGGGGAGCTGACTCCTTCGCCCTCTCGATGGCGCCGCGGACGAGGTCTATCGCCTTCAGCGTAGCGCCCTCGTGGTCGTCCTTGTGGACCCAGCTGTCCTGCTCCCTGATGTTCACCATCTCGAGGAAGGCCGGGTTTACGCCCTTCTCGGCGAGGTTGCCCAGGAAGGTCTCCCTGTGCATCTTCGGCGTGCAGCAGGCGAGTACGACCCTGTCCAGCCTCTGCCTCTCCACCGTCTGCTTCATCGCGTCGATGGAGGGCTTGCTGCAGAGGTAGCGTTCCTTCCTGACGTAGGCGACGTCCGGCTTGACCGCGTCGACGACCCTCTGGACGTCCACTACGTCCCCTATGTTGCCGCCGCACTCGCATACCCAGACGCCGATTCTAGGGGTTTCTCCCATCTCCTAGTCCCCTTACAGGATCTTCAGCTGATGCTCCAGGGTCTTCTTGCCCCTGTACTCTGGCAGGAGCATCGGGGCCTTCCGGTCCGTCTTCACGCCGGCGTCCGAGAGCCACTTCTCGTACCTCTTGAGGTGGCCCAGCGTCAGCTTCCCCACCGTGACCTTCTTCGCCCTCTCGGCGGCGTACCTGCCCGCCCTTCTCCCGAAGACGTAGAGGTCGAGCTGGGAGTTCCCCATGAGCCTGTTCTTACCGTGTATGCCCCCGCAGACCTCGCCCGCCGCGAAGAGCCCGGGGACGCTGGACTCGCACTGCGGGTTGATCTCGACGCCGCCGTTCTGGTAGTGGAGCGTCGGGAAGACGAGCATCGGCTCCTTCCTGATGTCGACGTTGTACTTCCCCCACATCCTCATCATCGCCGAGAACTCCCTCTCCGTGGAGCCCTTCCCGTGGAGGATGTCGATCAGCGGCGTGTCGAGCCAGACGCCCCGCATCCCCGTCTCGGTAACGACGCCGTTGTTCCTATCGTAACACTCCCGTATGAACGCGGAGGACTCGACGTCGCGGGTCTCCAGCGGGTTGACGAATAGCTCCCCAAGCCTGTTCAGCGGCTGCGAGCCCCGCCCCCTGAGTGCCTCGGTGCAGAGCTGGCCCACGATCTGCTCTGGGAACGCCGCGCCGGTGGGGTGGAACTGGGTCGAGTCCAGGTCCCTCAGGTAGGCGCCGACGTGGTAGGCGAGCGCTACACCATCGGCCGTGGAACCGTAGTGGTTCGTCGTCGCGAAGCCCTGGATATGCAGCCTCCCGAAGCCTCCCGTGGCCAAGATAGTGGATTTAGCCCTGGCGACCAGGTACTCGTCAGAGTCCATGTCCAGGAGAACAGCACCGGCGACCTGACCCGTGTCGTCCATCAGCAGTTCCACGACGCTCGTGAACTCCCGGTACGGGATCCCGCGGCTCAGGAACTCGTCCAGCAGCACCCTTGTGATCTCGAGGCCTGTGTAGTCCTTGCAGCTGTGCATCCGCCTCCGTGACGTGCCTCCACCTGACTCAACCTTCATCATCCCGTCGGGGTTCTTGTCGTACATGACACCGAGGGACTCGTGCCACTTGATCACGTCGGGCCCCTCCCTCACGAGGGCCTCGACGAGGTCGGTCTTGTTCGCGTACTGCCCGCCCCCCATGATGTCGAGGAAGTGGCGGGTCGGACTATCATTAGGCCTGTCAGCCGCCTGGATCCCGCCCTGGCTCATCTTGGAGTTGGCGTCGCCGAGGCGAAGCTTCTGAACCATAAGGATCTTATCGAGCTCGATCCCGTTCTCCACGGCCAACAGGGCTGCGGTAAGGCCGGCGCCTCCCGCCCCGATGACGAGGACGTCGAGGTCGTAGTCGACGTGCTTGAGGTCGATGTCGCCGGGCTTGATGATCGGGTGGGCCTCGAGGATGTCCGCGACCTCGTGGGGCATGATCTGACCCTGGCTTGGGCCGAACTTCAGGGCCCTCTTGGTCCCCTCCTTGAAGTCCGGGTGCCAGTCCTTCAGTATCTTCTGCTTCTCGTCCGCGCTCATCAGCGGGAACTTCTTACCTATGCGTTCGGGCCTGGTCTTCTCGACGAGCCTGAGCGACTCCTGCATGTACTCTGGGTATCCTGACATCTCTTATGCCTCCATGTCCCTGGTGTCGTAGAGCTTCTTCAGCCCAGCCTTGTCCAGGGCCCTGAGGTTCTTGATCTCCTCGTCGAACTTCCCCTCCTCGACCTCCTGAACCCTCCTCAGGACATGCTCCGTCGGCCCGACGACGTACCTGCTATACAGCCTACGGCCAAGCTGTCCCACGTTGTAAGGCACGATCTCGGCTGGGCACCTGACGGCGCATAGGCCGCAGCTTAGGCAGTCGAAGGAGAGCTTGGCCACCGTCGTGATGTCGCCCCTGAGCGCTGCCTGGACGAAGTCCATGACCTGGAGGTCCTGGGGGCATGCCTTCGTGCACGTGTTGCACGCGAGGCACCTAGCGATCTCTGGGTAGTACTCGAGGAAGGTGGCAGCGTCCGCCTTCAGCTCGTCCAGCTTGTAGGGCTTCTTCTCGGCGGGGCTGAAGGGTATCTGGGCGATGTACATGCCGTCCTCGACCATCTTCTGGCATGCGAGGGCCCCCAGGAGCTTGTAGCTGCCCTTCTTCCGGTAGATGGTGGCGCATGAGCCGCAGAAGCCTCCGCGGCAGCCGGCGCCCCTCCTGAACTGGTGGCCGGCGTACTCCATCGCCTTCATGATAGTGAGGTCCGCCGGGACCCTGTGCTTCTTCCCCATCACGTAGATGGTGACCATCTTCTTGTCGTTCTCCATCATCATCCTCTCCTAGATGAGCCCCCTCTCCTTCAGCAGGGGCCTCGGGTCGGGGGTGTTCGCCCCGAAGGCCGTCGCCTCGTCGCCCAGCCCGAAGGCTAGAGCCATCAGCTGGGTGAAGTAGACGACGGGTAACGCACCAAAACTCGGATAGTGCTTCCTTATCTCGGCCTGCCTCGGGCCGAGGTTGTACTCGCAGAGCGGGCAGGCCGTGGCGACGACGTCGGCTCCGGCCCGCTTCGCCTGGTCGAGTATCCTGTAGGATAGGTCGGCGACCGCCTCCTTCATCTGGACCGTGTGGTAGCTCCCGCAGCACTTCAGCTTGTACGGGAAGTCTACGACCTCGGCTCCAAGAGCCTTCAGCAGGTCCTCCATTATGGTCGGGTTGTCGGCGTCGTCGAGCCCAGTGCCCCTGGGCCTCAGGAGGAGGCAGCCGTAGTACGGCGCGACCTTCAGCCCCTTCAGCGGCTTTGCAACACGTCCGGAGACCTTGTCCCATCCCTGATCCCTGAGGAGCTCGAGGAGGTGGAGGACCTCGACGCCCCCCGCGTAAGGCGCCGCCTCGTTCTCCATGTTCTCCTGGACCTTCTTCCTCTTGTCAGCGTCGTCCTTGAAGACTTGGTTCGATCTCTTCAGAGTGTTGTAGCACATGGCGCAGAGGGTGACGACCTTCTTGTCATCTACCTTTCCCTCCGCCTTCATCTCCTCGACCCTGAGGAGGTTCCTCAGAGGCGCGATGTGGTGCATCACGTCGTCCTTGGCGAGGGCGTGGACGGTGCCGCAGCAGTTCCATCTGCCGGGCTCGACCAAGTCTATGCCGAGTTCCTTAGCCGACGCCAGGGTCGAGGCTTCGAAGTTCTTCGCCGTCGTCTTTAACGTACACCCAGGATAATAGGCTACCTTCATGGTCGTCACGCCGTGAGCTTCCTCTGGTTGCTGACGATGGCTATCTGGGGGAGCTCCCTAAGCTCCTCCGCCGTCAGATCCTCTAGGTTAACCCTGTTGTACTTCTTCCGCAGCACCATCGTCCTGAGGGCCTCCATGACGTTGGCTATGTCTATCCCCCGGGGGCATCGGACCTCGCAGTTGAAGCAGGTGGTGCAGACCCAGATGGTCTTGGAGTCGAGGGCCTCCTCGAGCCCCAGCTGGGTCATCCTGATGACCTTGCTGGGCAGGTAGTCCATCTCCTGCGTCATCGGGCAGCCAGAGCTGCATGCGCCGCACTGGAAGCAGAGATCGATCTTCTCGCCGCTCAGCTCCTTCACCTTATCCCGGAAAGCCCGGTTCTCAGGCTTGAAGCTGAGCATGAGCCCCGACCCATTCGAAGACATCCCTTTACGTTCAACCTCGCTCGCTTTATATTTTATCCAACCGACCCCGCACCTTTTTATCCGGTTGCGGGATAGTCTCTGGAAGGGATGCTGTTTGGAGTACCACTTGAAGACTCCTGTGCCCGAGGCGGAGGTCAGGAAGCTGAGGGTAGGCGACGTGATCTACGTCACGGGCACCGTCATAACGGCGAGGGACGAGGCCCACCTCAAGTCCCTCGAGCTCCATGAGGCAGGGAAGAGGCCGCCAGTCGACTTCAAGGGGGTCGCCGTCTTCCACTGCGGCCCCATCATGAGGAAGGCTGGGAAGGGCTGGGAGACCGTCGCCGCAGGCCCAACCACCAGCGACAGGATGGAGATATTCCAGGACAAGTTCATAGAGGCTTTTAGGCCCGCCGTCATCATCGGGAAGGGCGGCATGGGGGACCGCACCTCGAAGGCTTGTCAACAGTACGGCTGCGTCTACGGCGCCTTCACGGGCGGGGCCGCGCTCCTAGCCGTCAAGGGGATCAAGGGGGTGAGGGACGTCTTCTGGCTCGAGGAGTTCGGGATGCCAGAGTGCCTCTGGGTCTACGACGTCGAGGACTTCGGCCCCATGATAGTCACCATCGACGCCCACGGGGGCAACTTAACAGCTGACGTGAAGAAGCTGGTGACAGCTCGAAGGGATAAGATAATGGCGGAGATGAAGTAGGATGACGATCGAGAAGGTTGTTGAGGACACCGCCGTCGAACTCCTTAGGATCGCGGCGACCGAGTACCCGAAGGAGTACGTGAAGGAGCTCGAGAAGCTGATGAAGGAGACGAAGGGCGAGGTAGGCAAGTCACAGATGGTGAGCATCCTCGAGGACGTCGCCCTGGCGAGGAAGGAGTCTTGGCCCATGTGCCAGGACACCGGGCTCGTCGCCTTCATGGTCAAGCTCGGGGACGAGTTCCCGCTCAGGTCTGGCCTCAAGGAGGTCCTCGTTAACGCGACCCGCCGCGCGACGAAGGAGATACCGCTTAGGCCAAACGCCGTCGACATGCTGAAGGGGAACACGAACGACAACGTCTGCGACCCACACGTGCCTATACTTTACTTCGAGCTGGTGCCGGGGAAGGACCTTGAGCTCACGGCGATGCCGAAGGGCGGGGGGAGCAGCAACGT
>CAZVMI010000079.1:0-5936 GCA_964628365.1 uncultured Candidatus Bathyarchaeia archaeon
CCGCTCCCGTTCATTCCGTCGGCGTACCTCGCGGCGATCCTTATCATCCTCCCCTGCCTGGCGCCGACGCTGACCCTCATCGGCCTCTGCACCGGCCCCGGGACGTTCACCGCCTCCTCGAGCCTCCAGTACCGGCCCTTGAAGCTGAAGACCTCGTTGTCGAACATGCCCCTGAGTATCTGGACTGCCTCCTTCAGTCTGGTGACGCGCTCGCCGGCAGGCGGCATCCCGCGCCCCCTCCCCATCAGGTCGTAGCCCCTGTACTCCGGCTCGCTCCAGCCCGCGCCTACGATCGTCTCGTAGCGGCCGCCCGTCATTACGTCGAGTGTGCTTATCATCTTCGCCAGCAGCGCCGGGTTCCTGAGACTGTTGAAGAGGGTGACGTGGCCGAGCCTTATCCGCCTCGTCTCGGCGCCTATCCCGGTCAGCGCAGTCCACGACTCGAGGTAAGGTTCCTTCCTGTCTCCGGATAGCCCCTCGATGTGGTCGTTGAGGAAGACGCCGAAGAGGCCCAGCCCCTCCGCGCGCCTCGCCAGCTCCACCATCGCCCCGTACTCCCTTACGGGCCTGATGTAGAGTCCGAACTCCATGTGCTTGAACGGGCCACGGCGCCTCTTAAGCATAATCGAGCCGCGGGGGAAGACGGGATGACACATCTATATAGCCGATATATATTATTGGGAAAACTCCTTTATCGCCACCGCCATACTATATAAACCGGGTGGATTCGATGAGCAGAAGAGACGTCCGCTGCGTGAGAGAAGCTATACGCGCCTGCTACCTGGTTTGCACGGGAGACCAAAGAAAACCAAGACCGGATGAGGACGACCCTCGGAAAAACGACGACCCGGAGACGCCGCCCCGGGACTACACCATCATCAACGCCTCTGAAGCACAAGCAGAACGAGGGTGAAAGAGAAAAAGGGAGGTCACAAAGCCCGGGAGGTCTTCTTTCTAAGCTGCTCCAAGACGTACTCCCTGATCACCCGGGGCTCTGGGAGCTCCGCGACTATCCTGCCATCCTTTATCAGGAGCTTCAACATCGCCTCCGTCTCTCCGCCGCAGGCGGGGCACCTCGGCCGGGGCTCATCGGCGGGCCTGACGGAGTCTGTGAGGCAGCTCACGCACCTCCAGACCTGCTTCCTGCCCCCGAGCTTCCCCCTCTTCGCGGACGGTCTCCCCTCCACCTCGACGATGTCGAGGGCGAAGTCGACGGTCGGCCCACCGCTGACCCAGGTGCCCACGCCGAAGGCGTCCGCCCCGGCCTCGCCAAGGGCCCTGACGCTCTCCTCGTCGAGTCCGCCCGAGACGAATATCTTCACCTTGTTGAAGCCGCGGATGTCGAGCTCCCATCGGACCTCCTGGATGATCCTGGCGAAGTCGCCTCGCCGGGAGCCCGGGGTGTCGAGCCTTACCGCCTGGAGCCGTTCCCCGAGGGCCTCAGCCGCCATGATCGCCTCAGTCTTCTCGTCGTAGTAGGTGTCGACTAGGGCGGTCCTCGAGGTCCCCTCCGGCATCGCCTCGTCGTAGGCCCTCCAGGCGGCGACCTGGTCGCCGAACGTGACGATCAGCGCGTGGGGCATTGTGCCCATCGCCGGTGCGCCCACGATCTCAGCGCCGAGGATGCTCGAGACGCCGTCCATGCCGCCTATGTAAGCCGCCCTATCGAAGGCAGGCGTTACGGCGGGGTGGATACGCCTTATGCCGAAGGCGACGACCTGCTTGTCGCCGGCTGCAAGCTTCACGTAGGCCGCCCTGCTCGCGACGCCCGTCTCGTGGCAGATGAAGCCGAGGAGGGGAGTCTCGTACTCGCAGAAGCCGTGGTAGGCGCCCTCCACCGTCATCACGGGCATCCTCACCCCAGCCGAGTCGTACGGGCTGAATATGCTCCCCTCAGGCATCGAGCAGACGTCGACGGGCAGCCCCTCCAGGAGTCTGGCCACCTCCTCCACCCCGCAGAGCACTCCCCAAGGCTTGCCATCCGGCAGCGCGCCCGTCGTCACCTCGGCGAAGACCCTCACCCTGTCCTTCCCCTTCGCCTCCAGAACCCTCTTTGTCCTTTCGAAGTAGACGTCCGTCGTCCTACCGTGCTTGATCTCTTCGCTCGTGGCTACGTAGAAGTTCCTCTTCTTCATGCCTTGAATCCCCTCTTGATGAGCTCCGAAGATGTGGTGATCTCGGCACCGTACATCTCCCTCATGTAGGCGAGAGCCGACTCCTGGAACTGGTCACCGACCGCCTCGACGCAGTCATGAGGCACTATAACTCTGTAGCCGCGGAAGAAGGCGTCGGCGGCCGTGTGCTGGACGCAGATGTTGGTGACGAGGCCGGTCAGTATCACCGTGTCGACGCCGAGCCTCCTCAGGAGGCTGTCCAGCCTCGTCGAGTAGAAGCAGCTGTACCTCGTCTTCCTGAGGTGGTGGTCGCCCTCAACCGGCTTCAGCGCCTCTACGACCTCTGCGCCTCGTGTGCCTGCGACGGCGTGGGGCCTCCAGATCCTGAACTCGCCGTCGTCCGTGGCGTGGGCGTCCGTGACGTGTATCACGGGCACACCGGCGCTCCGGGCTGCTCCGAGAAGCCCCCGAACCCTGGGGACCGACGCCTCAGCCCTCGGCCCACCGTAGACGCCAGAAACGAAGTCGTTGATCATGTCAATGACGACGACCGCGGCACCCATAGAGATCACTGATCCGGAATGTAAGTGGAGCCCTGCGCCTAAAATATTATAGGCTGTAGGTTGAACGGTGCTATATTGCCCTATATATTTTCTGTAATAAATCCTTATCAAAGCAGGAATCTAATTAGATGCAGGTGATGAGGTGTGGCGGAATTCGTTCCGGCAATGGCGGCGAGCGAGGCCAGCTCCTACAGGGTCAAGTTCAGGCGCGCGGAGTTCCTCGAGCTGGTGGACGCCGCAAAGCCCAGGTTCATCTACAGGAGGGGTAAGAACCACTTCTTCGCCTTCGACGGCTTCCTCATGTACTGCCAGCAGTGCAGGGACAGCGACTTCGGCCAGAGGGTCATAGACTCCATAGAACTCACCAACTACCAGTGGCAGACCTGACACAACCCATTTTACGCCCAGAATAACCCTCTCCCAGCTTTACCTCAGAGCGTCGGCGTTTGGAAAACCTTTATACGCATAGATGCGGTGATCGGGGGTGCAATCAGCAACCATAGCCGGTTAAAGGTTGAACCATAAATGAGCGCTAAGACCGTAATCGACGCCGAGGGACTCATCCTCGGGAGGATGGCGAGCATAGTCGCTAAACGGCTCCTCGCCGGGGAGAGCATAGAGTTGGTAAACGCCCAGGGCGTCGTCGTCTCGGGCAGGAAGGTGAACATCGTCGACGAGCACAAGGAGTTCATCTCCGTCGGCGGCCACAGGAAGGGCCCCATCCACTTCAGGATGCCCAACGCCATCATACGGAGGACCATCAGGGGCATGCTCCCCTACAGGAAGCCGACGGGACGCGACGCATACAAGAGGCTCACCGTCCACATAGGCGTCCCCGAGGAGCTCGCCGGCGTGGAGAAGCAGAGCCTCACCGAGGCCCATGTTAGCAAGCTCAACCACAGGTACGTCACAGTTGGCGAGGTAGCGGAGCAGATCGGCTGGAAGAAGCGAGGGGTGTAGAGGGTTGTCCACTAAGAAGAAGGTAACAATGGCGACAGGGAAGCGGAAGACGGCGAAGGCGAGGGTCGCGATCACTGACGGCAAAGGCAGGGTCAGGATAAACAACGTCCCCATCCACCTCCACCAGCCGCAGATGGCCCGCGAGAAGATCATGGAGCCCATCATGCTCTCCGGAGAGTACACCGACAAGGTCGACATCTCCATCCGGGTGGAGGGCGGAGGAGCCCTCAGCCAGGCCGAGGCAGCAAGGATGGGCCTAGCCCAGGGACTCGTGAAGCACACCAAGAGCAAGAGGCTCAGGTCCACCTTCACAGAGTACGACAGGAACATGCTCAGCGGCGACGACAGGCGGAAGGAGCCGAAGAAGTTCGGCGGCCCTAGCGCCCGCAGTCGGAAGCAGAAGAGCTACAGGTAGGCGCACCCTATGGCACGCATAATCTCGCCTATGGTCAGCCGAGAGGACAAGGCCCGAGAGGGGCGCGGATTCTCCCTCGGGGAACTCAAGGAGGCCGGCGTAACCGCGGGCGAGGCTAAAGTCCGCGGCGCACCGGTCGACGCCCGCAGGAAGTCGACCCACGAGGAGAACGTCGAGATCCTCAAGGAGTGGTACGAGGACGCGAAGGAGAACAAGTTCAGGGTCCCCAAGCCGTTCCAGTTCTCGAAGGGGCGGAGGGGGAGGGCTAGCAGGGGCCTCACCAGCGCCGGCCGAAAGGCCAGAGGCCTCGTCAGGGGCAAGAAGCGGGACTAACCCCCTTCGATCACGCATACCTGCCCGAAATAGCTTTCCGCACATGGCCGCATCCCTTCTCGATGAATAAGCGAGTCGACGTCGTAGCCCTCATCATCGCGAAGGAGGATGAGGTTCTGGTCGAGAGGCGGAGGCTCGACAGAGAGATCGACCCAGGCGCCGTCACCATCCCCGGCGGACACGTCGAGGAGGGCGAAACGTTCGAGGAGGCCTGCAGGAGGGAGCTCAGGGAAGAACTCGGCCTCGAGTGCACCCGTTTCAGATACCTGGCTACGTACCTCCACGAGACGCCCTTCGAGGACCAAGTGACCCGATACTACGTCTGCGAGAACTGGACGGGAAGCCCAGAGCCCATCGAGGCGGCCGAGGTATTCTTCATCGGCAGAGACGAAGACGGGAAGCTCGACTTCGAGATAGACAGAAAGGCCTTGATCGGATTTTACGGGCATGAAAACGTGAAAAAGGCTTGAGGGCCCTACTTGAGGGTCTTCAGCGTCTTCTCGATCCGGTCAAGCGCCTCGTTGAGTATCTGCTCGCTCGTGGCGATGGTCATCCTGAGGTGCTTCTCGCCCTCCGGCCCGAACTTTGTGCCCTCTATGAGGCTGACCTTCGCCTTCTCGAAGAGGAGCCTGTGGAGCTCATCGGTCGTCATGTCAACGTCGAACCTGGGGAAGGCCAGGTAGGTGCCCTGGAGCTCAGGGACGGCGCAGCCCATCTCCTCCAGCCGCTTGTAGCAGATCCCCCTGATGTGGTGGAGGTGCTTCATCATGTCCCGCTTCCAGTAGTCGCTGTGGGGGTCGAGGGTCGGCATAGCCGCCGCGTAGGACAGGGTCGTTGAGCCTCTCATGATCCCCTTGGCCAATTTACTCAGGTTCTCCATCATCTTCAGGTTGGTAGTTGCGAGGTAGCCGATCCGGAGGCCCGCGATGCCCCAGGTCTTGCTGAAGCCCCAGCTGGTCATCGTCAGGTCAGCGATCTCCGGGCCGAGGCTGGCGAGCGTGAGGTGCTTTCGGTCGTCGAAGACGATGTCCTCCCAGAGCTCGTCCGCCATCACCGTTATCTTGTGGTCAACGGCGACGTCCGCTATCCCCTTGAGCTCCTCCTTGGTCATGACGCGGCCGCTCGGGTTGTGGGGGTTGCAGACGAAGATAAGCTTCGTCTTCTTCGTGATCAGTTTCTTGAGCCGCTCCACGTCGAACCTGTAGCCCTCCTCCTCGTGGAGCTTCCAGTGGACCGGCTTCGTCTTCGTCGTCGTCGCCTCCACGGCCTCGAAGAACGGGAAGTACATCGGGTCTGTGACGACGACCTCGTCGCCCTCCCCACACGCGTACTTTATGGCGAGCCACATCGCGGGGTTCACACCCAGCGTGACCATCACGTTGTCCTTGGTCACGTCGAGCTTGTTCACCCTCTTGATCTTCTCGGCCATCTTCTCCCGCACGGGCGTGTCGAAGCCGTAGTAGAGGTCCTCGTCCTGGACGGCGTTGATGAGCGCCTTCTTGATGAAGGGGGCCGTTGGAAAGTCTGGGTCAGCGAGCCACATCGGTATGA
>CAZVMI010000080.1:0-5870 GCA_964628365.1 uncultured Candidatus Bathyarchaeia archaeon
CCGGACGCCCCGACCGAGAGGGGCGCGAGGCATCTGAAGACCCTCGAGAGCTTCCTCGGAGAAGGACGTGCCTCCGTCCTCTTCCTCATCCAGAGGAGCGACGCAGTAGTCTTCAGGCCGAACGGGGCTACAGACCCACGTTTTGCGGGTGCCCTTAGGGAGGCCGTGTTTAAGGGGGTTGAGGTCTACGCCTACGACTCCGCGATAAGTTTAGGTGGGATAAAATTTAACAGGCGTGTACCCGTGGATTTGGACGACGACCTCCGTTTAACATAAACGTGTGAAAATAAATCTCATTTACCGTCTCTAGTTTAGGGAAGCTTGTTAAAAAACGGGCTTTTTGCCTTTTCGGGCGTGCAAACCGTTTTTAAGGCTCCTTGCGACTTCAATAGCGTTAGAGGCCGATGGATGGGTAAGAAGAAGGTTCTGAGCGAGAAGGACCTCAGGAACATAGTCTACCCCTCGAAGAACGACATCTTGGGGGTCGCCCAGAAGATGCTGGTCTTCGACCGTGTCATGGTCAAGCGCCAGGACGGCCCCACGAGGGTCTGCCGCATCAGGGGGAAGATGAAGCGGAGGACTTGGATCCGTGAGGGGGGCATCGTCCTCGTCTCGCCCTGGGAATTCCAGAGCGATGAGCGTGGCGAGATATTCTGGAGGTACACCCAGAACCAGGTCGAGGAGCTCAAGCAGAAAGGAATTCTCAAGATAGAGTGACGGGGCTGAAAAAGCAGGTGCCCAGCAGAGAGAGGGTCGTTAGGAAGGCGGACGCCAGGGAGAGACGCTACGAGGAGGACTCCCTCATGCTCAACAAGGACCAGGAGGAGTACCAGGTCTCCGACGAGGTCTTCGACAGGCCGACCCTCGAGGCGGTATACAGGCTCATCCACCGTAAAGTCATAGACAGGATCAAGGGCGCCATCAAGGCCGGGAAGGAAGCCCACATCTACTGGGGCACAGACCCAAAGGGCAGGGAACTCGCGATCAAGATCTACTACACATCGAGCGCCGACTTCAGGAAGGGGATGGTCAAGTACATCGAGGGCGACCCACGGTTCGGCAGGGTGAGGCACGACATAAAGAGCATCATATACACCTGGACACAGAAGGAGTTCAGCAACCTCCAGCTCGCTGAGCAGGCGGGAGTGAACGCCCCGCGCCCAATAGAGTTCTACAGGAACATCCTCGTCATGACATTCATAGGCACCGACGGCGTCCCTGCCCCAGTGCTCAGGGAGAAGAGACCAGAGGACCCCGAGGCCTTCTACAGGCTCCTCCTCGGCGAGATGAGGCTCATGTACACCAGGGCTGGCCTCGTCCATGGAGACCTGAGCGAGTACAACGTCATGATCTGGGAGGAGAAGCCCGTGATCTTCGACATCTCCCAGGCGATGCTCAAGGCCCATCCTATGGCCTGGGAGCTGCTCAGGCGTGACATCGAGAACGTCAACGCCTACTTCGGCCGCATCGGCGTGAGGGTCTACGAGAACGACAGGGTTGAGGAGTGGGTGACAGGTGGAGCAGAAGACCTACGTTAAGATTCCCCTCGACAGGGTCGGCGTCCTCATAGGGCCGGAGGGGAAGGCGAAGGCCAGGATAGAGCGATCCCTGGGCGTCGACCTCGAGATCGAGAGCGATGCCGGGAACGTCACCATAACGCTCAGCCCAGGCCAGGACGACGTCTCGGTCCTGTTCACGGCGGCTAACATAGTCAAGGCGGTAGGCCGCGGCTTCAGCCCCCCGAGGGCGATGAGGCTCTCCGAGGAGGGCTGGGACCTGAGCATCATGGACCTCGAGGAGTACGTAGGCACCTCGAGGAGCGCCCAGGAGCGGGTGAAGGGCCGCATAATAGGCAAGGCAGGGAGGTCCAGAGAGATAATAGAGGAACTGACGGAGACCCAGATAAGCGTCTACGGGGGCACCGTCGCCATCATCGGCCACGTCGAGGCGCTCCCCGCCGCGATGGAGGCGGTGGGGATGCTCATCAGGGGTTCCTTCCACAAGACGGTCTGGAACTACCTATACGCATACCGGAGGCGCCTGAAGAAGGAGAAGGCGGAGATATGGTTCGACAGCCAGCAGCCGAAACAGGGAGTGAGGTGAATTGGTCCAAGTAGAGTACCAGTCGATTAGCCCATCGGATTTCTTCTACAGAAACAGGGAGATAGCGGGCTTCAGCAACCCGAGCAGGGCGATCTACGCCGCCATCAGGGAGCTGCTGGAGAACAGCCTCGACGCATGCGAGGCACAGCAGGAGCCCCCGGACATATACATGAGACTCACCGAGCTCTCAACATCAGGGGATAACGGGACAAGCATCTACCTGTTGAGAATACAGGACAACGGCACAGGCGTCCCCCCCGACCAGATACCGGGCTGCTTCGCCCAGGTCTTCTACGGCTCAAAGTACACCCTGAAGCAGGCGCGGGGCACATTCGGCCTAGGCGGAACCATCACGATCCTCTACGGCCAGATCACCACACACAAGCCCGTCATCGTCACCTCGAGCACAGGCGGCGACATCCACGAGTTCGAGATGATGATCGACATAGAGCGTAACCAGGCCCAGATACTGAGGCACACGACGCTCAACAACGAACGTGGCTGGAGGGGGACCATAGTCGAGCTCCAGATGGAGGGCGACTACAGCCGCATAATGGCGAGGCTGATAGACTACCTGAAGCAGACCGCGATGGTCAACCCCTACGCGGACATCACCTTCGTCGACCCAAAGAATAGGCTCTACAGGTTTGAAAGGGCGACGGAGAAGATGCCGCCGCTCCCAATAGCCGTGAAGCCGCATCCCCACGGCGTGGACGTCGAGACGTTCAGGAGGCTCATCTCCGTCACGAAGTCGAAGGACATGAAGTCCTTCATGTTGAACCACTTCCAGGGAGCAGGCCCCAAGACGGCGGAGAAGTTCCTCATAGCCGCCGGGCTGAACCCCAGGGCGAAGCCCAACTCCATGACGCCCGACGATATAGTGAGGGCGGTCCAGACCGCGAAGGAGTTCAACGACTTCATCCGCCCCGACGCGAGCTGCCTGAGCCCAATAGGGGAGGAGCTACTTGAGACGGGCATAAGGAAGGAACTCGGTCTCACGGATGAAGATTTCATAAAGGTCGTCAAGAGGCCACCGGCGACCTACTCCGGCTTCCCGTTCGTCATCGAGGCAGCCGTAATCACGGGGAAGACCATCAGGAAGCTCGGGCAGGGCATCACCATATACAGGTTCGCCAACAGAATACCCTTACTCTTCGACGAGTCGAGCTGCGTCGTCTGGAAGGTCGTCAACAAGAACATCAACTGGAAGACCTACAAGGTCGACAACGACACGCCCCTCGTCATCATAGTCCACGTCTGCTCGACTAAGATCCCCTACAAGAGCGTGGGCAAGGAGCTCCTCGCCGACCAGCCCGAGGTCGAGAAGGAGATCACCAACGCCATCAGGGAGGCGGCTAGGAACCTCAGGAGCTACATAAGCAGGAGCTACAGGATGGCCAGGGAGAGGAGGAGGCTGGATATATTCCTGAAGTTCCTCCCCAAGATAGCGGAGTTCTCGGCGAAGCTTGCCGACAAGCCCGAGGCTCCAGACATAAACCCGCTGCTCGGGCAGCTCGAGGCGATGGTCTCTGCGCCCGAGGAGGAAGAGGAGAACGGCGAGCAATACCCGCAGGTGAACGACGAGGAAGAGAGGCCGGAGGTTGAAACCATTGTCGAGGAAGGTAAGTGAAGCGGAGAGGCAGAGGGAGGCCATGGAGGCGAGCTTGAAGCAGCTTGGCAGCCTCATCTACGACCAGATAGAGCAGGGCGAGTACCCGTGGATCATGATGCAGAGCCGGAGCATCGACAACATTCTCTACGACCCCGAGATACGCCAGTACATCCTCGGCGACCGCATGATCAAGCGCCATTCCAGGAACATCAAGCACATCCGCCCCTTCACCCAGCTTGTCTGGACGGCATGGTTCGCGAAGGAGCTCGTCACGCTCAGGAAGACGAGCACCCTGAGGGAGGTCTACTACTCCGCCAGGGGCCAGCGAGACATAGAGTACGTAGACCAGCAGGAGTCAGACAGCATCATCACCGACCTCGAGGTCGCGCTGAACAAGGCGCGGGAGGAGTTCAACATCTTCCCGGAGGAGAGGAGCGCCATATTCGGAGACCTCACAATAGAGTACACGGTCCCAGGCTACGAGGGGCGGCGCACTAACCTCACCGACCACCCGGACGGCGTCATGGTCGGCCCCGCCGTGACGAGCAGCGACTTCATCGAGACCACCGCGAACAAGGTACTCGTCATAGAGAAGGGCGCCATGTTCACGAGGCTCGTCGAGGAGCAGGCACACAAGAAGTTCAACGCCATCCTCATCCACACCGCCGGCCAATCACCAAGATCAACTCGTAACATCATCAACAGGCTCAACAAGGACTACGGGTTGCCCGTCTACATATTCACAGACGGCGACCCTTGGGGCATCCACATAGCCATGGTCATCATCAGCGGATCAGCAAACGCCGCCCACCTCAGGGGTCTTGCGACGCCCGAGGCGAAGTGGATAGGCGTCTGGGCGACGGATATCATCAACTACAAGCTGCCGACGGAGAACATGACTGACTTCGACTTCAAGAGGCTGAAGGAGCTCCAAGCCGACCCCAGGTACAAGGAGGAGATCTGGCAGCGGGAGATCGAGACCTTCATCAAGCTACAGAAGAAGGCGGAACTCGAGGCGTTCAGCCGCTACGGCTTGACATACATCGTGGACAAGTACCTGCCTGAGAAGTTGAACGCCGAGTGATACCCGTTTTATATAGCCGTTACCAGATTGTTAGGGGATGATCCCGATGTCCGATAAGCCGGGTCGGTTCTCAGGGGGCGCGATGACTCTCCTTGGAGGTCTCATCATGGCTCTGCTGGGAGTTGCGCTTACCTTCTACGCGTTCACCTCAGAGGCTGGAGCCGTCGACCCACGCGTCTTCACGCCTGTCGGCGTCTTCATCCTCCTCCTCGGGCTGCTGATGCTGGCGTCGAAGGAGGGCTAGGCTTGCCCGGGCTGAAGGGCGTCGTCCTCGCCGGCGGTGAGGGGAAGAGGTTCAGGCCCCTCACCTACTACTTCCAGAAGTGCATGATACCTGTGGGGGAGGAGCAGAGGCCCATCCTCGAGTATATAGTCCGCCTCCTCGGTCACCACGGCGTCAGCGACCTCGTCCTCCTCGTAGGTTACAGGTACCAGCAGGTCGTCAACTACTTCGACGGTGGAGAGCGGTTTGGCGTGAGGATGGAGTATGTCCTCGACGACCCCGAGCTGAAGGGGAGCGCCAACGCCATCCTCAACGCCTACAGGAAGGGAGCCATCAGCCGCGACGACACGCTGGTCATCTACTACGGTGACATCATCTCCAGTATAGACCTCGGCATGATGCTCGCCAAGCACAGGGAGACCGGCGCTGTGGCGACCATCGCCCTAGCCAGCGGATTCAACGTCAGCGTCGGCACCGCTGAACTTGATGGAGACCGGATCGTGAAGTTCGTGGAGAAGCCCGACCTCAACAAGCCCGTCAGTATCGGGGTTTTAATACTCGAAGGCTCGGTCCTCGACGAGATGGAGAGGCTTAATGGGGCGGGGCAGTTCAAGTCCTTCGACCTCATGGGCGACGTCGTCTCTTACCTGGTTGAGAAGGGGTTCAAATTAGGCGCCTACGTCACGGATGCCTTCTGGTACGACGTGGGCAGCCTTGAGCGGTACGAGAGGCTGGACAACGAGGCCCTCGCCGAAGCCATGGGATTCCTATTCTAATTACTATCATTGTCGGAGACTCAAAAAATTCTTATTCCAACCTCCCAGCCTTTTAACCGGCTGAGATCAGGT
>CAZVMI010000081.1:0-5756 GCA_964628365.1 uncultured Candidatus Bathyarchaeia archaeon
TTGACCCTGTCAAAGGGTCTGTTCTCCGACATGGTTTACTCTTTGATTCACCAGATTATAAATTGAATCAGCTTCGGAATCTGAGCCTCGTCTGCACCGCCTTCGCGATATCGCTCCTGGTGACGATGCCTACGAGCTTTCCCTCGTCGAGGACGGGCAGCCTGCCTACGTTCCCCTTGGCCATCTTGATGAGGGCGTCCAGCGCTGCGTCTCCCGGCTTCGAGGCGAGCAGCTCCTTGAATGGCTTCATAACGTCCTCGACCCTCCTCTCATCCCAACTCTCAGGGGGAACCCGCCTGACGTCCTCCAGGGTTATTATCCCGACCAGCTCACCTTTGGAGACGACGGGGAAGCCGTGGTGCTTGTAGGTAGAGAAGTGCCTGTTGACGATGTCCTGGATCGATATCCCGGGCTCAACGGTGTGGACCTCCCTGCTCATGATGTCCTCGACCCTCACGCCTGCGAGCGCCTGGCTGATCCTGGTCTCGTTCATGCTCGCCTCGGCGCTGCTCGAGATGAAGAAGCCTATTATGAGCAGCCAGAGGCCGTCGAAACCCGAGTAGAAGACCATGTCCATGAGTCCCAGGGCTATGAAGCCGTAGCTGATGACCTTTGAGACGACTGTCGCCAGCCTCGTCGAGGGCAGTATATCCTTACTCCGCCCCCAGATAATGGCCCTGAGAACCCTGCCGCCGTCCATAGGGAACGCCGGTATCATGTTGAACGCCGCGAGCAGGACGTTTATGTACGAAGCGTACTGGAGGACTGCGACTACAGCCAGCGGGAGGGCCGCCGCTGAAGCAAGCCAGAGGAGGTAGAAGACGACGCCAAGCGCAAGGCTGATGGCTGGTCCTGCAGCCGCCATCCTGAGCTCCTCTTTGGCGGTGTGGGCCTCCTCGGCGGTCTCTGAAACTCCGCCGAGGAAGTAGAGCGTAATGCTCTCCACGTGTATCTTGTACCTCTCCGCGACAAGTGAGTGGGAGACCTCGTGTATGAGGACAGAGAGGAACAGTGTAGCAGCAGCCATTATTCCCACGCTCCAGTAAAAGGTGGTCGACTGGCCAGGATAACCGTCTGGCAGGTACCCAGACGCGAGGGACCACGCCATGAGCACGAAGATGACGAACCATGAGTAGTGCAGCTTGATGGTGATCCCCGAGATTTTACCTACCTTCAGAGACAAAGAGACCGATAAGAGTAATTTTATCCTTCTTTAATAAACCAAACTAATTTTTGGTGTTTTGGGACGATTGTCCCTGCTCTGTTTCCTTGCCCTCGGCCATCCTCCTGTCGATCTTCTCCCTGAGCTCCTTCTCCAGCTTGTTGGCGAGGGCGTGGGCGTCCTCGTATCTCATTCCCTTCTTCATATGCTTCAGCTCCTCGAGCTCGTGGGCGATGAAGTACTCGACCTCCTTCGGTTCACTGGTGTAGGCTTCGTCTAGCCATGCCTCGTCCCTGGGGATGAAGGGGTAAACCCAGTGGTGGCCTCCGACAGTGAAGCCTTCAGGCACCATTGCGTTGAGAAATTTGGATCTGTTAAGAGACTTTACAGGCGCTTAACGCCGTTATCAGTTAAAGATGCCTAAGATACTGACGGGTTCGAGGAGGCAGTCGAGTCCATCTGGCTTCTCTCCCCCAGGATAAATTTCCTATAGTTCTCGTTGAGGCGTTGCGGGTCGAGCCGCACCCTCATATGTACACCGTCCTTGGGATCGGTATGCAGATATTCAGCACCCATCGCCTCGTAGAATCGGCGTAGCTGTCGCCCCTTCTCATCAACATCCTCAGTGTGTAGGGAGAAGAACCTGTACCCATTATCATAACAGTAGATGAGCATCAGGGTGAATATGGTGCTCCCCACGCCTTTACCCTCGATGGAGCTCGCGAGCGTGTCGCCGTAGAATCCCCCCTCCACCTCCGGGTCATCGTAACCGTATATGAAGCCAAGGGGCTTCTCGGCGCACTGAGCGATGATGGCGACGAAACCCCTCCTCCCGACCCTATCCCTCAGCTCAGCCTCGTTGTACCTAAGCTCGGCTCTGAAAGCAGCCTCGTCCACAGCCTTTATGGCACTCATAAGGTGCTCATCGAGGGAGACAAGTACCTTGATCGTACATGTGGGGTCAGAAACCTTGGAGAGCTTTGACTCTGCCTGCCTGAGAGCATCCTCGAAAAGGGGGACGTCCTCCTCGCTCATGGTCAAACTACTTCAACCCGTATCGTTTAACTGCTGCGTCTACCACCTGCTTGATCATCTCGTCGTAGTCTAACCCCGCAGCGTACCACATGAACGGGTAGAAGCTCTTGTCGTCCTCCTCCTCGTCGTAGTCGATGCCTGGGAGAGGGTTGATCTCGAGGAAGTAGAGCTCGCCCCTCGAGTTGTAGCGGTAGTCGAGCCTGCCCCAGTCGTAGCAGTCGAGGATCTTGACGGCTTTCTTTGAAGTCTCCTCGATCCTCTTCCTGAGTGGCTCAGGTATCTTGGCGGGGCATATGTAGTTCTCAGAGGCGTCGTAGATCGTCTTCGCCTTCTGCCCTAGCACGGTTCCGAGCTCTGGGGCGAACCTGCTGAAGTCTACCTCGAATATGGGAAGTACCCTCGGCTCCTCCCCGTCGAGGTGGTTCCCGACGATGCCGACGCTGAACTCACGCCCATCTATGAACTCCTCCGCGAGGATCGGCTGCCTGTAGGCCCCGAGCATCTCGGCGAGCTTCCTCCTCAGGCCCTTCTCGTCATGAACCACGTTGTCTATGTTGATCCCCATGCTTGAGCCCTCGTGGCTCGGCTTAAGGATCAGAGGGTACCTGAGCTTCGGGTCGACCTTTTCTCCCTTCTCGAATAGGACCTGGAATGGGGCGGTCCTGATCCCGTGGAACTCTAGAATCTTCTTCGTCGTCGGCTTGTCGAGGCAGATCGCCGTCGACATGATACCTGCGCCCGTGTAGGGGACGCCGAGCATCTCGCAGATGGCCGGTATGTGGGACTCGCGGCTCTCGCCACGTATACCCTCCGCCCTGTTCAGGACGAGGTCCGGCCTGAGCCTCCTCAGGCTCTCGAAGGCGGTCTCGTCGGCCTCCACGTGGAGGTACTCGTGCCCCGCCTTCTCCATCGCCGCCTTGACGAGGTCTATCGTGTGTTGTGGCTCGTACTCGACCTGGAACTCGTCGCCGCCCCGCCTCGTGTTGCACGCGAACGCTACCCTAAGTTTCCTTCCCCTAGGGGACGTCCGAGAGGACCTCCTTGTAGATGCTCAAGGCCTGGCTCTTGATGTTCTCGGGCATCGTGATGCTCTCGTGCACGGTGAAGAATGTCTTGTAGAGCTCGTCCTCGCGGCCCTTCGCCTCGTCTAGGAACCTCTGCTCGAACTCCAGGACGAGCGGGCTCCTGTCCCCGTTCTTCCAGGCGAGGTAGAAGCCGAAGAGCTGCTCGTCGCGGCCCCTGCCCGTGAGGGCGTAGGTATTGACCGTGCTTCCGCCGAAGAGGCTGAAGTAGTCGCGGCAGTCCTCCGTGAGCATGTTCCTGTTGAGTCCGACGGTCTTCGGGTCGAAGCCCGAGGCTACGATGAGGAGGTACATCTTGCTGCAGACGCTGCAGTCCATACACCACCTCGTGTCGCGGCCCGCCTCGGTCTCTACGAAGCAGCTCATGTGATACTTCGCGACCTCCGGATACCGCTTATAGAGTGAGTAGACGACCGCGATGTCGTTCAGCGGCTCTATGACGCTCATGGTGCGGACGCCTTGTCCGCTCAGCTGTCTCGTGATCGAGTCGATGTACAGCGTCCACTTATGGCTCTGGTCGTAGGCTGGGTAGCAGATGAAGCCCTCGCGGTCGAAGTAGTACTCGCTACAGCTCTGCTCGTTGCCGAAGAGGATGTACTTCGCGTCGTATTTGTGGGCGATGGGGAGGAGCATCATGGCGTACTCCGTCGACTGTAGGCCCCAGCCGATCTCGGTCTTGCCGACTCCGAGCCTGATGCCGTCCCTGAGGTGGCCTGCGGTGTGTATGATCTTGTTCAGCTTGACGTTGAACTCCTTCTCGAACTCCTTGGAGAGGACATCCTTGTGCTTCTCCTCGTAGAGGAGGAGTGGCTCGACTATGTAGCTGGTCTGGGGGCTCAGTCCCAGCTCCTTGCAGACGGCCCAAGTTAGGAGGCTGTCCTTTCCGAAGCTGAGGCTGACGACCGCAGAGTCGTCCCTGCTCGGTTGTGAGTAAGCTGGGTACTTGATCTGATAGTCGTTGAACTTGATCTTCAGGTTCATGAACTCCTTTATGAGCGCCGACGTGCTAGTGCCGTCGACGTCGGCGCAGCTCGGCAGGTCCATGATCAGGTTCTGGAAGAACTGGGTCTGGAATAGCGGGGCCGACGTGTTGTACCTGATCTCGCTCTTCCTCAGCGTCAAAGGCAGGTGGATGGTCTCAGCGTATGCGAGGTTGTCGAAGAGTATGTCCCTGGCTTCCTGAGGATAGTTTTTCCAAACGCCGTTCGGGTACTTGACGACGTATTTTGAACCTCTACACAGAATCTCAAAACCGGATTCTGTCTGTCTGGCTTCTATTGAGAGGCTAGACACCATTCAGTACCTAGTGGATTTATCTCCAATTCCGATAATCATTAATGCGTCTTAATATTACTTACTGTTTAGAAGTTGTCAGATCTTGATAACTATGTTACAAGAAGAATTAATCCGGCATGGTATTGGCGACACAGTTTTAACACATTCGCGTAATACCGAAAAATTGCTTAATCTTAACAATATTTTCCTTAAATTTGAGGGCGGGAACCCGACGGGGACGATGAAGGACCGTGCAGCTTACGCCTGCCTGAAGGTGGCAAGGGAGAGGGGCTTCGATTCCCTCGCCATCGCCTCATGCGGCAACTTCGGCGCCTCCTTCGTCTACATGTCACGCATCTTTGACATGATACCGCACGTCTACATCCCGGAGAGCTACCACACTCCGCGGATAGTTGAGATGGAGAGGCGGGGCGGAGTGATTCATAGAGTATCCGGAACATACGAGGACGCCGTCATGTACTCGGCGAGGGAGGCTGGCGAGAGAGGGTGGTTCAACGCTAACCCCGGCTACGAGCCTAACAAGTCCGCCTCGATAGAAGCGTACGCGACGATCTCATACGAGATCTATGAGCGTCTAGGCTGCGCCCCAGACTTTGTGGCCGTCCCCATCGGCAACGGCACGACGATCGCCGGTGTACACAAGGGCTTTAAGGACCTCCTCGAGGAGGACAGGATAGGGCGTCTCCCGATACTCCTTGGGGGCAGCACCCCCGGCGGGAACCCCGTCGTGAAGTGTCTCATGGAGGGGGCGAGGACCATCGTAAACCTCGAGCCGAAGGAGATCGTCGAGACCGACTACAATGAACCCTTGGTTAGTTGGATTTGCCTTGACGGTCAGGAGGCCCTCGACGCCCTGTGGGAGAGCAGCGGCTGGGCCACCTACATACCTGACGCGGAGCTGCTCCGGTACTCTGACATCCTAGCCAGAGAGGAGGGGCTCCTCGTCCTACCAGCCTCCTGCGCCTCGTTAGCCGCCATCGTCGAATACGCGAAGGAGAAGAAGTGGGAGAAGGATGAAAAATACGTGGCGGTCCTGACGGCTAGACGATTCCAGCAGCCTACCTGATCTCATCGAGCTTCTTGTCGACGGACTGGAGTCCGAGCCTCCGTAGCTCCTCGGAGGTTCGCGCGCGCTGGGACCTTGAGGCCAGGGAAGAGCATGAAGACCCTGACCCGTGAAG
>CAZVMI010000082.1:0-5687 GCA_964628365.1 uncultured Candidatus Bathyarchaeia archaeon
CGTGGGCTTCCAGCCAACACGGATCGTGAACGCCATGTGAGAAGTCAAATAGCTTCACGACGAAACATTCTCTAAGGGAAGACTCCATTGGCGCGCCATGCTGAGCTTGCCGAGCTGGACATACCCGAGTTCGGGCTCCCCACCGTTGAGCCGGTGATCCCGCCTGACACCTATCGGAGCCGGCTTAGAGCTCTCATCGAGCGGGCGGCTGAGGAGGGCTACGACGTCTTCGCCGTCTACGGCGACAGGGAGCACTACGCCAACATCGCCTACCTGACGGGCTACGATCCCCGGTTCGAGGAGGCTCTGCTTCTGATGAACGTCCTGAAACCTGACGCGAAGTCTATCCTCCTCGTCGGGAACGAGGGCATCGGCTACGCCGGCATCAGCCCCATAAAGGAGGACATCGAGGTCGTCCTGTACCAGAGCTTCAGTCTTCCGGGGCAGCCAAGGGGCAGCAGCCCGAACCTGGAGGAGATACTTAGGCGGTCAGGCGCCGGGAAGGGCTCCAGAGTCGGCGTCGCCGGATGGAAATACTACTCATACGCCGAGACCGAGTCCCCGGAGACGCGCCTCGAAGTGCCGAGCTACATAGCAGAAGCCATGAGGGGCGTATCCGGCCACGACAACGTCCTGAACGCCAACAGGCTGCTGACCGACCCCGGGAGCGGCCTCCGAACCGTGAACGACGTCGACCAGCTCGCCCGATTCGAGTTCGCCGCCGCCCACACGTCGCAGGCGATCAGGGATGTTATCTTCAAACTCCGCCCCGGGATGACCGAGTACGAGGCCGTGAGGCTGATGCGGCTTAACGGTATGCCCCTCTCGTGCCACCTGATGCTGTCGGCCGGGCCAAGGGCCTTCATGGGTCTTCCCAGCCCGTCGAGCCGGGTCATCCGTGTGGGCGATCCGCTGACGATGGCGTACGGCGTCTGGGGTGCCCTAAACGCGAGAGCCGGCTTCGTAGTCAAGGAACAAGGCGAGTTGCCAACAGGGATCAGAGACTACGTTGAGAGGCTCGTGGCGCCCTACTTCGAGGCCGTCGCCGACTGGTACGGGCACATACGTATTGGGGTGAGGGGCGAGGAGCTCTACGACGTCATTCGCAGCCATATCGGCGAGCCCTTCTTCGGCGTCCACCTCAACCCCGGCCACCTCATCCACCTCGACGAATGGGTTTCCTCCCCCTTCTACGAAGGCTCGGATGCGTGCCTCAGGTCAGGCATGGCCCTCCAGGCAGACATCATACCCGCGACCGGCACGAAGTACTTCACGACGAACATCGAGGACGGCATAGCCCTAGCCGACGGGGGGCTGAGGAACGAGTTCGCCTCACGTTACCCGGAGGCCTGGAACCGGATTCAGGCAAGGCGGCGCTTCATGCAGGAGGAGCTCGGCATAAGCCTCAAGCCCGAGGTTCTCCCGTTCAGCAACATCCCCGCCTACCTGCCCCCCTTCCTCCTCTCGCCCAGGAAAGCGATGAGGATGGTCGACTAGCAGCCCAATCAGTTTTTAATACCCGGCAATGCTACGGAAGGATATGCAGGGCGTAATAGGCGTCTACTCCAAGCGGAACGTCGCATTGAAGGCCCTCTACACCCTCTACGGCGTCCAGCACAGGGGGCAGGAGAGCGCCGGCATAACCCTCGCCGGCGACCTGAGCCTCCGCACCATTAAGGGGAGGGGCCTCGTCTCCAACGTCTTCGACGAGCGCTACATGAAGACCGCAGACTCAGACAAGTACGTAGCCGTGGGCTGCGCCTCCGGCGAGAGCAGCGAAGGGGAACTAGCGCCCCTGTACCTGAGCTCTGGGAAGTACAGGATCTCGCTAACCCTCGACGGCTACATTCCTAACAGGGGCAGCAGGACCAACGAGGAGGCCTTCGGCGCCTGCATGGTCGCTAAGCTGAGATCGAACGGAGTCAAGACCGCCCTCGCCGAGACGATGAAGGAGCTGGAGAACGCCTACTACTCCCTCGTGGTAGCCGTACACGACGTAGAGACCAACAGGAGCTCCCTCATGGCCGCGAGGGACCCAAGAGGCGTAAGGCCTCTATACCTCGCAGAGGGGCAGGAGGAGCTCTTCGTAACCTCGGAATCGGCACCCATCGATGTGCTCGAAAACATGAAGGAGATAATCGGTAAGCGCCGCGACTTCAAGCCCGGCTCCATGATAACCATGGACGATGAAGGCTTAACCGAGAGGCAGGTACTTGAGCCCCGCCCGGCCCACTGCGCCTTCGAGTGGGTCTACTTCGGCAGGCCTGACTCAGTCATAGAGGGGCGCAGCGTCCACGAGGTCAGAAAGAATCTTGGCCACGCACTTGTAGAGACGCACGGTTTGAGGAAGCTCTACGCGACCGAGAAGGGCCCGAGGAAGGACATGGTCGTCATACCCGTCCCAGACTCGGGGAGGTCGGTCTGCACCGGGGTAGCAGAGGCCCTAGGCCAGCCGGCTGACGAAGGCGTGATAAAGAACGCCTACCTCGGCAGAACCTACATCATAGACGACCCCGCCTTCAGGAAGATAGCCTCCGACCTCAAGCACAACATCATCAGGGAGACGGTCAGGGGAAAGAAGGTGATAATCACAGACGACAGCATAGTCAGGGGTACCGTGAGCGAGTCGGTGGCCAAGAACCTGCGGATCGCCGGAGCCACAGAGGTAGAGTTCCTAGTCAGCTACGCCCCAATATTTCACCCCTGTTTCTCTGACCCCGCTGACAAACCCCTCGCGGCGGCACCCTACGAAGGCTTGAGCCTCGAGGAGATAGGGGACAGAGTAGCGGAGAAACTTCCTTCGATAGACAAGGTCAGGTACAACTCCCCTGAGAACGTCGTTGCCTCCATCGGGCTACCCCGCTCAAGCATCTGCACCATGTGCATCAGCGGCGTAAACCCGTTCGAAGAAGAATAGCCTACAACGTGTAGGTTTCGCCAACGACGGGCTGCACCACGTTCCCGTGGATGTCGCCGAACATCCAGGGGTTCTCAGTGTGCACGGGGAACAGCCTCGCGGGCTTGATCGCCCGTATAGCCTCCGTGAGCTCGGGCCTGCTTATGTGGCCGGAGGCGTGTAGCTGGTGATACTTCAACCCAAAGTGGCTGAGCCAGTTCTGGAGCACCTGCGCCTCGATGTCCTCCTCGCCGAAGGGCTCGCTCATGCTGTAGATGAAGTGGCTCCCAGGCTCTGGGCGGATGTCTATGAGTTCGGTGAAGCTCGAGAAGTCCAGGTTAACGATGAAATCACCCGGTTTCTCGCGGAGCTCCTCTGAGGTGACCATCTTGCCCATGAAGGGACGCTCCCACAGGTAGTAGTCCCTGTCGTCGTAGCCGCCGCTCTTCTTCCTCTTGTAGTAGACTGAGACCAAGTCGTCGATGGCCGGGTTCGGAAGGTCGAGGTGCTCGTCCTCGACGAGCCTCGATAGGAGGTAGGCCGTCTTCGTGTTCACCACCATGCTCCTCCCGCAGCTCTCAGCCGCCGAGTGGAAGGTCCTCAGCCTATCCATGTCCCGCGGGCCATGGGTGTATAGGATCGACTTTCCCTCCCGGCTCGCCTCGGCGCAGACCTCCTTCACGCCCTGCAGAACATGCGCCTCAGAGAGGTTCCTCCTCCTGCTCTTCGCCTCCATCCTTGTGCCCTCCGTTATCATGGCGATGGGCTCGACGTAGGCGGCGGCTTCGAAGAACTCCTCGGTCATCTGGTGCTTCGGCCCGTGGACGCGGAGGTCGCCGGTGTAGACTATGCTTCCCTCAGAAGTGTGAATGATAAAACCATAGGCGCCGGGGATGCTGTGGTCGACGTGGATCGGCTCAAACTCGGTGTCGTTAAGCCTGATCCTGTGCCCCGTCCTGAAGGTCCTGTAGGGGTGCTCGCCGTACCGCGTCGGGCCGGTTTCCTCCATCGCCTTGACGAAGAGCTTCGTCCCCGCGCCGAGGTAGACGGGTATGGCTGGGTCGATGAAGCCGATGTGGTTGGCGTGGTCGAAGTGGGCGTGGCTGAGGAAGACTCCGTCGAAGGCAGGCTCCTCATAGCAGAGGTTGGAGCCCTCGAGCATTTCCCTAGAATAGAGGCCCTTCACCTTCGGCACGAGGTCGAACTCGAGGTAGTCGCCGAGCCCGTTCACGCCCCTCGGCTTCAACCAGTCCGTGTAGTACTCTGAACCCGAGGAGAAGCTCTGCCCGAAGTCGAGCCATACCCGGGTGTCCCCGTCCTCCAGCAGTATTTTATTGCCCCCGATCTCGCCGACGCCACCGTAGAAGCGAAGGGAAACCATCTCAATCGGCAAATATTGCCCACCGTGGATATAAGAGGCTTCAAAACAAGCCCCGAAGTATTTAACCCGGTGGGGCTAAGTGAGGAGATGACGGTGGCAGGCTTGAAGGCCATAGCTGTCGTGGGTTTCAAGGACGCCGGGAAGACGCGGGTGGTCGAGGCGCTGGTCTCGGAGTTGACGCGAAGGGGGAAGAGCGTTGCGACTCTCAAGCACACGGCCGAGTCCGTGTCGCACGATACGCCGGGGAAGGACACGTGGCGGCACATGGAGGCGGGCGCGGAGGCCTCCGCGATCATCTCCGACTCGAGCGCAGCCTTCTTCGTGAAGAAGGGGGTCACCCCGCAGGAGGCCGCGGCCCTCCTCGGCTCGTACGATTATCTGGTCATGGAGGGGTTCAAATCGGAGGGCTACATCCCCCGCATCATCGTGCCGAGGGAGCTCTCAGACATCGCAGAGCTCGCCAACGGCTTGGAGGTCGCCGTCGTCGACGTCGAAGAGGCTCTCACGGGGTACGCCGACACACGGGTCTACACGCTAGACGAGGTAGGTGACCTCGCCGACGTCGTCGAGGAGAAGGCTTTCCCGCTCCTCGCCGGCTTAAACTGCCGTGGCTGCGGGTACGAGGACTGTGCGAGCCTGGCGAAAGCCATCATGGCGGGGGAGGCCAGGGCTAAGAGCTGTGTAATGTACGCCTCGGCGGGGGTCAGGATGGTGGTCAACGGCAAGGTTGTGCCGCTGAACGCTTTCGCTCAGCTTGTCACAAAGAACGTCGTGCTCGGCCTGGTCGACTCCCTCAAGGGGATCGAAGGCCCAAGGAGGGTGGAGGTCGCCCTGGATGTCGAACGTGAAGGCTGAGAGCCTGAAGATCTGCGTAGACAGCAACGAGGCGTCGAGCCACAGGGACATCCTGAACTACCTCCGCCTCTCCGGCTTCGAGGTCGACATCCGGAGGCTGCCCGTCTGCGACTACGTCATCTCCGACAGGTGCGGCGTCGAGAGGAAGGACGCCAACGACTTCCTAGGCAGCGTCAGGGACGGGCGCCTCTTCAGCCAGGCAAAGGACATGGCCTCCGTCTACGAGAAGCCGATACTGATCCTCGAGGGGAGGCTCGCCCAGGCGTTCAGGAGGAGCAGGATGAAGCCCGCCGCGATATACGGCGCCCTTTCGAGCATCGCCCTCGACTTCGGCTTCTCCATAATCCCCGCCGAGGACCCGGACGCTAGCGCCGTGCTATTGCACCGCCTCGCCTACAGGGAGCAGACCGAGGAGAAGCGCGTCGTCCAGATCAGGAAGGTGGACAGGAGGATGCCGGCACATGAGCAGCAGATGTTCCTCCTCACAGGCTTCCCCCAGATAGGCACCACCCTAGCCCAGGACCTCCTGACCTGCTTCGACACACCGTACAGGGT
>CAZVMI010000083.1:0-5494 GCA_964628365.1 uncultured Candidatus Bathyarchaeia archaeon
CAGCGGCCAAATACACGGTGGAGATAACCGACGCCGGTGCGGCTAAGCACAAGGTCTGGGTCAGGGCCGTCCTCTCCCTCTCAGGCGCCACCGACCTGTCGGTCTCGCCCGAGGGAGACAACGGGGACCGGTGGATCACGATAGAGGTGTGCTACGATGCCAGAGGGACAGTGCCTGTGGAGCGTGTCGACAACAGGACCTGGAGGGTCAGCCCGAGCTCCGCCGGCGCCGTCACGGTGGAGTACCGTGCCTCCGTGAACATGCCTAACCGCATGACGGAGGGCACGTACCTCGCCTACCTCTCCAGCGAGTGCGGCCTGGTGTCCGCGAAGAGCATCCTCCTCGCGCCCAGCCCGCCAGTCACCGCGGCAGTCAACTTCGTCCTGCCTCAGGGATGGACAGTGATAACCGACGAGAGGTGGACGCGCCTGAACGCGACCTCGTTCTCCGTCAGCACCGGCGACCTAGACCTCTTTGCGCCTGGTAGGTGGGATGTCTACACGGATACGTTCGGAGACGGGCAGATGCTGAGGGTCGCCATATGCGGTGACACGAAGCACCCGAAGGACGACTACATCAAGAACATCAAGGCTTGCCTGGACTACTTCCACGAGCGCGTCGGCAGGCTCCCCCAGCGCGAGCTGAACGTCGTCCTAGCAGATCTGCCGCTCCCTATGGACTACATGAGCGGGACGCCAAGGCTGGCTGTGAACCAAGCCGGTAGAGACTGGGGAATGTTCGAGGGGATGCTCTGGCACTACTGGTTCCTGAGGACGATCCGCTACGACACCCAGCTCGATACTGACAGGGCTTGGTGGTTCGGCGAGGGGGTGAGCCCTTTCCTGCTCTACCCCGTCTACGAGGAAATAGGCGCCGCCTCGGAGGTCAATAACTTTGGGGGGTTCAAGTACAGTAACCTGACATGGAAGAACTGGTACGCGGAGTACGAGTCTCACATCGGGACAAAATACGACTTGCCGCTGGTGGGCTACCCTGCCAAGGGCAGGGAGGGCGACCCACAGTACAACCAAATGATCGGCTACTTCAAGAGTAGCCTCGTCCTTGAGCTGCTGAACGCCTCGATGGTAGAGGTGACGCACGGCGAATATGATGTCAGAGACGTCGTGAAGAACCTCTACGAGGACTACGCCTTGAAGGGGGTTGGGTACAGGGTCGAGGACATCCTGAGCGCCTTCAACGCCATCTCGGGTAACGACTACACAGAGTTTTTCAACGCGTATGTCTATGGCGACGAACGCCTGCCTATATTGGAGGAGGGCGACGACTACCTATTCGACTGGGCCACGCTCGGCGACAAGGCGTACCGCTCCATGCCGAACGCCGAGAAGGTCCGTCCGTGGACTCAGGCCACTGTCCCGGCCTCGGAGACCGCGACCTTGCTGGAGATGAGGAAGGAGAGTCGGCACTTCACGGTCTACTTCCACCAGCAGGATGCCAAGATGGCCGTGCTGCTTCTGCTGGACTGCGAGAAAGCGTACGATGCCGTCGCCAAGCTCTACGGGGACGAGGCGAAGCTCAAGATCAGGATGTTCATGACGTATAATGGGACCGAGTACGCGGTGTTGGGCGGGCATCCAGAGATGATCTATGGCGAAAAAGATAGCGCGGGCGGCGTCGCCGTAGAGGCGGGCGACGAAATAGGCTGGCTCAGGCCGATCTTCAACAGAAATACGACCCAGATGTACGACGTGGCAGGCCCGATCCATGAGTTGGGGCACGCGATGCTCCGCCAGATATACCCAGGCGTCTACAAGAACTGGGAACAATGGTTCAACGAGGGGATGCCCCTCGCCAGGATGGCTTGGCTGGACAAGAGGTGGGTCCCAGCCAGTGAAAACTACTCACCATTCATTGATCATGAACCCCTCCGGCAGCTGCAGAGGTCCCTCCTCGGAGTCTCCCACTCCATTGTGCCGCTCACCCAGTTGGCCAAGATGAACTACGCTCAGTTCAACGACACCGGAAGGCTGCTCTCCCAGGGAGAGGGGATCGCGTTTCACTTTTACATAAACTCAAGGTACGATGATGGTCTCCAGAGACTGCTCACGAAGTACAACGAGGGCGTACCGCTGAGCGTGGCGGCGGAGAGGGCGTTTGGGATAACCTATGCTAACATCGAGAATGACCTGTGGGCAACTGCGGGGAAGGCGGCGCTGAACCTGGACTATACCGAGTTCGCCCTCTCAAAGATGAGGAGGGAGGGGGTGGACACCTCACTCGCCCAGAAGCTACTGCCCGAGGAACCCTTCCTCGCACTACTGGTAGCATACGCCGCAGAGGCAAGGGCGGGCGCAGGCTTTGAACGCGTAGTATTCGGGACGATCACGCCTGACGCTCCTGTGAAGATGGATCTCGGCACGACGCCTCTAACCTCGCTTAACGTCAGTTCAGCGCAGAGGCTAGACAACTTCGTCGTCACCGTGGAGGAGGTCATGCCTGCTGAGGTGCCCACAGCCGCCCAGGGGGAGGTTTATTGCTACGTCAGGGTGAACTCTTCGAGCGAGGGCGCCGGGCCCATCACCATCGTCTTCAAGGTGGAGAGCTCATGGTTCTCCGAACACGAGGCAAACGTTTCTTCAACATCTATGGCGCGGCATACGGCTAACGGGTGGACTTTGCTCCCGACGGAGAAGATCGGCCAAGACGGCGCCTATACATACTTCTCCGCGGTCTCGCCGGGGATGTCGGTATTCGCCATAACCGCCGCGCGTAATGTATCCAAGGTTGTTCCCTCGACGACTATCGACGGATGGGTCTCGCCTGCGGCGTTCGGTACTCCGACGACCCTCTTCCTGGTTGTGGACGGTCTCCATCCAACCGTTCAGAACAGTGGGAATGATGAGCCCTTCATAGTCGTAAAGCTGGTCGATTCTAAGGGGAGCGTCCTTGTGGAGAAGGGCTACAACGGAAAAGGTCTGACCGGGTACGGCGACTATAACCCAGACAAGTCACTGGCGCCCGGATCGTACCGTATGGAGTTTTGGAACGGCAACGTTCTAGTTAAGATCATCCCCATCATCTTCTCCACCGACATCATCTCGCCGACGATCAGCTCATTTACGCCCACAAACGGTTCTGTCATCACCTCGAAGACAGTATCGATAACCGCCTCGTTCTCGGATGATAAAGGGATCAAGACCAGCTCCGTCATGCTTAGAGTGGACGGAAATGATGTAACCTCATCAGCCGTGATCACGACGACGACCATATCTTATGAAGGCGCCCTGGGGGACGGTGCCCACACCGCACAGCTAACGGTCTCGGACGCCGCAAGCAATACCGTCTCGTCCACCGTCTCCTTTACAGTCAGCCTGCAGCAACAGCCTCAACCGCCCTCAGACGCCACTACGCCGGCTACTGGCTCTCGGTGCGTTGTCGCCACCGCCACCTATGGCTCAGAGCTCGCCCCGCAGGTCCAGTACCTCAGGAGGTTCCGCGACGACCTAGTCATGGGGACCTTCGCGGGCCGCAGCTTCATGGCCGTGTTCAACGCATGGTACTACTCCTGGAGCCCGCTGGTCGCGGCGTCGATAGCGCGGGATGAGTTCGCGAAGGCGGTGATGAGGGTGGTTCTTCAGCCTCTCCTCAACATCCTGGAGCTTGCGGCAACCACGTTTCTGCTATTCTCGTTCAACGGCGAGCTAGGCATGGTGATCTCCGGGCTGGTCGCATCCTCGCTAATAGGCCTAGTCTATGTGGCTCCCCCTGCCATACTGGCAGCCGTAGTGGTACAAAGGCGCAGAGGCTCCCTCCTTCCTATAAGAAAAGTGGGGTTCCTGGCGATTCCCTGGGCGGTGAGCATGGCCCTGCTGGCGATTGGCGAGGCGTTCTCCCTGCCTACCGTGCTGATGGCGGCGACGGCTTCGCTCGTCCTCCTAACCGCGGGGATCGTGGTTGTAGTGGTTTCATTGTGCGTCGCCCGCCTTTTTTCACATTTTCCGAGACGGATTGAACGGTCTGGAGCCTGAGATGGGGTTAGAATCCGCGGAGGGTTAACCGTCAGGTCCTTAACCTGATCCCTTCGGCTACTTGGGAATAAATTAAATTGAACATGTTTCCAACTTGGTTACACCTTTCAGTTTATACTTATAATCGATAATTTCTTAAGGAGCGATAAAGTTCAATGTATTGAACGATGGTTCAATTAATTGAACTATTCGATAAATACGTCAGATGGAGGATACTCGCCCACTTCCTCTCGCATCCGAACACGTCCTTTTACATCAAGGAGGTGGGGAGGACGCTGAATGTCAGCCCCGGGAGCGTAAGTACTGCCGTGAAATTCTTCGAGGAGTGGGGGCTCCTCATCAGGGAAGAGAAAGAGCGTGTGCACCTCTACAGGTTGAATCAGGAGCACTCACTCGCCAATCCTTTAAAAAGGACATACGGCCTCGTCCTGGTGCTGTCGTCGAGACCAGCCGAGAAATTCCTAGAGGCGGACAGAGACATCATCTCGATCGCCCTGTTCGGGAGCTACGCGGATGGCAGTTACGATGAGGAGAGCGACTTAGATATCCTGATTATCGCCCCCGCTAAAAAAGAGGGGATCACTGAGGCTGTGAGGGGTCTGGAAGACGAACTGGAGAAAAACGTCAACGTGTCCCTGTTCAAGCTATCGGAATGGAGGCTCATGGCGAAAAGGGGAGATGCCTTCTACAAGAAAGTGGTTCAGAACCATGTAATGCTCTACGGCAGCGGATTGACATGAAGCTGGACGAATGCCTTCGGAGAGGCCTCCTGAAGAGGATTCCGGTCGACAATGAGAACGCGCTTCGATCCCTCGAACTCTCGGAAAGCAACATCGAGGATGCTGCAGAGAACCTGCGCATAAGACGCTACAGGGTGGTGGTCGTCTCAAGCTACACGGCGATGTTCCACGCGGCTAGGGCGATCCTCTTCAGGGACGGGGTCAAGGAGAGGAGCCACGAGTGCATACCGATATACATCAAGGAAAGCTATCCGCAGCTGGAGAGGATCGCGAACACGCTCGATGCATACAGGCGCTTCAGGCACAACGCTATATACGGATTAGACCTGACCCTGGATGAGACCGAGGCGAGAGCAGCATTGGATTCAGCCAGAGAACTCTTAGAGGAAGTCAGGAAGATCATGGGCATAAACAAATAAAGGTATCAATTTCATGAACTACAAACAAAATCTTCGAAACACATCATTATTAAAAGGTGCGGGGGGTTAGGTTTAAACTTCGGTTTAAATTCTCAGAATTTAGAGCACATTCATTCCCAAGTGTCAGGCGAAAAAGGTGTCAACATAGGCTTGGGCTTCTAGATTTGTGCTTAATCATTTCTAAATTTTAACCCTCTTTGGTGAATATCATAATCGGACATCAGCATTTTGCTTCTATTGTATGATGCGTAGTTTGTTATAGAAAGCCCTTTACGCGTTTTTCCCACGTATGTTTCTCGGAGGTTGAACGATTGTCAAAACTCGTTGCTAAATGTGGCATAGATTG
>CAZVMI010000084.1:0-5444 GCA_964628365.1 uncultured Candidatus Bathyarchaeia archaeon
GCCTTCATCTGCGGGGACCTCTTCGAGCGCCGCACGCTCCGCCCCCACATGGTCCAGTTCGTCCACGACGAGCTATACAGGCTGGCGAGGCAGACCGAGGAGCGCCACGGCAAACACATACACATCCTCGTCATCCGCGGCAACCACGACGGACGCCCCCAGAGCGACGCCCTCGACTACATCAAGCACCCCCTCGCCGAGTACCTTCACGTCTTCGGCGACGAAGACATCGTCTACAGGGACGACAGGCTCCACGTCGTGGGGCTCAACTACCACGACCAGATAGACAGAGCCTTCGAGGCGAAGGTCAGGCCAGCCTTCGAGGGCGCGAAGGGGCTGAGGGTGCTGATGCTCCACGGCTTCGTGGACCACTACAACACGGTGCCGCCGCAGAACAGCTGCCTGACTCTCGACCAGATCGCCTCCGTGAGCCCTGACTTCGTCTTCACCGGCCACTACCACAGGAGGTGCACGCCAAAGAGGCTCAGGACCGGAGGATGGATCGCCACGCCGGGCAGCCTCGAGGTCTACGACTTCGCCGAGACCCCCGACAAGGGCTTCTACATAGTTGAAGCAGAGGGCCCCGACTTCAGGTGGGTGCCCCTGGAGCCCCTCCACATCATGAGCCAGACGAAGGTCGAATCAGACAGGGCGAGGCCCCCGTCATGGTACGAGGACAGGATTCTCGAAGAGGTCAAGGCGTTCGTCTCAAGGCTGAGGGAGGCAAAGAAGCAGGGCTACCTGAGGGTGAAGGTGAAGGGGAGGCTCAGCGAGGGCTGGCCGAGCGACATAAGCATGAAGCCCGTGGAGAAGCTCGTATCCGAGGAGCCCCTCCTCCTCTGGGTGGACAGGGATACGATGGAGCTCGACCTCCCGGAATCCGTGGCCCGCCCCCAGCCGGAGAACCAGGACGTAGCCGCCTACTTCTCGGGCTTCGGCGCCTTCGCCGAGGAGATAAGGGAGATGCACGGCAGGGTGAGGGAGACGCTTGAGGAGGAGGCGAGCACCCAGACGGGGCTCCTCACGGCGACCCAGAGGGCGCCCCTCGTCCAAGAGTGGGTGAAGAGGCTCGAGGCGAGGCGCTTCGGGGAGGCCGGGCCATGATAGAGGAGCTCACCCTCAGGGGCTTCAAGTCCTACCGGGACAAGCAGACGATCCACTTCACCCGCGGAGTCAACAAGATCAGCGGACGGAACGCCTCAGGCAAGACGACGCTTCTGGAGGCGGTCATGTTCGGGCTGTACGGCGACGTGCCAGGCGTCAACAAGCGTGACCTCGTCTCCATAGGCGCCGGCGAGGTCTTCGTCTCCGTCACCTTCCGCAGCCCATTCAGCGGGGTCAAGGTCCTGATCAAGCGGGCTGGGACCCTGACGACCGGTAAGAGCCCCGGGGAGGAGCCCGCCTTCAAGGCGACCGAGCTCTACATGGAGGTCGAGGGAGACAAGGCGCCCCTGACGAAGGAGAAGGACGTCCAGACCCGACTCAGAGAACTCCTCGGCGTCGGCAGAAGTACATTCTTCAACGTCGTCTACGCTAAGCAGAAGGAGTTCGTCGACATCCTCAACCCTGACAGGAACAGGATGAACGCCATCCTCGGCCTCACAGCCCCAACCGAGATCAGGGAGGAGCTGCGTGAGGCGGCACGCGTCCTCGAGGCGAAGGGGGGAATCGCCGAGAAGCCGGCCGTCGAGGAGAGGATCAGGAACGCCGAGAGGCAGATAGAGGAGGATATGGCCCAGCTCGACGAGACGAGGACGAGGAAGAAGAGGCTCGAGGAGGAGCTCAGGGAGAAGAGGAGGGCCCACTCCGACGCCCACGCCAGAGTCGAGACCGCAGAGGAGCTCGAATCCGGCTTCAAGGAGCTTGAGAAGCAGAGGAGCGACCTAGAGGTCAACAAGCGGCTCCACGAGAGCCGGGCGGAGGCGCTGGAAGGCCTGGTTACGGAACTCGGCGAGAGGCCGGAGGAGAGGCGTGGCGAGCTTGAGGCGAGGAAGAGGTCGGCAGAGGCGACCGAGGAGAGGCTGAGGCGCCTCGTCGACGAGGACCTCGACAGGGAGCGGCGTGAGCTCGACGGCGACATCGCCACCCTCAGCCACAGGCTGGACGAGCACGGGGAGCTGAAGGAGCAGGGACTCACCGTCTGCCCCAAGTGCGGCCAGCCGATAGACTTCAAACTCATCGAGGAGGACCTGGCCCGCTGGACGAAGGAGCACGAGGCGAAGAAGAAGAGGCTCACAGGCCTAGAGGCGGAGATCAAGGAGATCAGGAGACAGGAGAAGGCTGCCCGCGAGAAGCTGAGGGAGGCCGAGAACCAGCTGACGAGGTTCGGGCAGCAGGAGAGGCAGGTCAGCGACCTGAGGCGGGAGCTGAGGCAGATCGAGGAGAAGGCTTCTAGGCTCGAAGCCAGGGTGGAGGAGGCGAACGCGAAGCTCCTCGAACGCGCCGAGAAGGAGCTGGAGTCCAGGTTCACCAGCGTCGAGGACGCCGGCAGGAGGCTCGACGAAAGGCTCAGAGGCCTCAGGAGGGAGGAGTCCGAGCTCTACGCCGAGGTGAGGAGCCGCGAGGACCTCCTGAGGGAGACGGAGAGGATCGAGAAGGAGCTGGACACGAGGCTCTCGACCCTCGGACTCACCCTCAACGAGGCAAAAACCAAGCTCGACACGATCCAGGAGTATGAGGCGAAAGTCAGGGCCGTCGAGGGGATCGTGGAGCAGTACGGCCGCTACGAGCGTGACCTACGCGAGAACACGCTGAGGATGCTAGAGTACCGGACCTACGAGTACTTCAGGAGGCTGACCGATCAGCAGCTCTACTCGGGCTGCCACATCGACAGGGAGCGCTACGTGCTCGAGGTCCAGCCCATCGGGAGCCCCAGGATGCTGGCCGCCTGGAGGGCGGGCGGCGGCCACGAGAGCCTCTTCGCCCTCGCGGAGCGCCTCGCCCTGCTCAGGGTGATGGAGTTCCCCCACCTGCTCATCCTCGACGAGCCGACTGACGCCGTCGACTCCGAGAACGTGCCCCAGCTGCTGGAGTACGTCGCGAGGAGCAGCGACGAGATAGGGCAGGTGCTCCTGGTTACGCACCACGGCCAGGGCGAGGAGGAGGGAGTCAACCTGATAAGGGTCAGGAAGGTGGACGGCGAGTCCAGGGTCTCGCAGGAAGACGGCGAGGGCTGAGGCGCTAGTTCCTAACCACGTTATTTCAACACTCGTTTTTTAAACTGAAAAACAGTCATTCATCCGGGGTTCCAAGCTCTGGACTCAAACGGGTATTCAGGTTCAACGTCTAATCGTATCCTCGACGGGCGCGTCAGCCTCCACCCCCGCCGTTCCCTGACTGGGGCGGCGTACAGGGACCGTCTGAAGCTGTTCTTCATCCTCCTCATCCTCGTCTCGTTCACGGGGATCCCGGCCGTCGAGGGAAAGGTGGTCGAGTACGTCGTCGAGGTCGAGACCGTGGACCAGGTGGCCATCTCGCCTGACGGGCTCTACGTCGCTGCAGTCGTCGACAAGAGAAGCGTCATCCTCCTCAGCTCCGCCGGCGACCTGCTCTGGACCAAGAGCTTCTCGAGCTGGGTCGACGCGGTCTCCGTCTCGGGGGGCGACCACGCCGTCGTCGTGGCGTCCGGGGAGGAGCTCTTACTCTTCGACTCAGGAGGCGTGCAGGCTTGGAAGAAAACCTTCACAGACATCTCGGACGCCGCGATCTCGGGCGACGGCGCTTACATAGTGGTGGCGACCGCCGACGCATCATCCAATTACGGGGTTCTGGTCATGGATCGTGGCGGGGGCACCCTCTCCCAGTCCACGCTCTGGCCGAGCGAGCTACGTCTGAGCGTCTCGTCCGACGCGTCCTACGTCGCCGTCGGGTCCTCCATGGACGTCATCCTCATGACGAGGCAGTGCAAGCAGCTTTGGAGCCGGAGGATGAGCTCCTCCGTCGGGTCGGTGGCGGTCTCCTCCGGCGGCCTGGTCGCCGTCGAAGCCTACGCCGTAAGCCTCTTCGACGGCGAGGGGAAACTCCTCTGGGGCGGCGACAGTGAGACATGGGGCTCCAGCGGGGTCTCGATCTCAGGCGACGGAAAATACGTCGCCGCTGCGATCAGCAGCAACGTCACCCTCCTCGACGCGGCGGGGAAGAAGGTTTGGAGCCGCAGAGTCGGCGAGCGGCTGAGCCTTGAGGACGTAGCCATGTCGTCGGATGGCTCTCGGGTCGCGGCGGCGGCCAGGAGCTTTTACTCTCCGGGGCAGGGAATGATCTACATCATCGACAACCCGCCGGGGACGGATGTGGTGAAGAAGCCCTCCGTGTTGCCGAGCAAGCTGGGATGCTACTCTGATCACGGCTACCTGCTGATAGGCAGTAGCGTCAAGGTCTCCGGGTCCCTCATCCCTCAGACGCCCTCCGCCGAGGTGAAGCTCACATACCGGAAGCCAGGCGGCGAGCGCTTCACGAGGACCGTGTACACGGGCTCTGAGGGCTCGTACTCTGACTCCGTCACGGTCGACCAGGTCGGCTCATGGCAGGTGAACGCCACATTCGCAGGATTGGGGGGCCTCAAGCCCTCCAACTCCACGACATGGTTCACCGTAGACCTCGTCGAGGAGAAGGTGGGGGCTCAGCCTTACCAGCCGATCAGCATGGTTACCATGGAGGCCGGGGAGAGGCGGTTCTTCAAGACGACTAAGACCGGGAGCTTCTACTACAAGTACAGGGTCGTCGAAACCCCGTCGTCCATCGAGTACTCCGGCAGCTACACGGAGGTCTTCGGCGGCGACGACTACATAGGCTCGACGATCAAGGTGATGCCGTGGACGAAGCCTGGCGCGTACAGGATCAGGACGGAGTGGGGCTGGAGCGCGGGCCCCTTCGTCATCGGCACGTTCACCTACACCTACCAGCTCGGCTTCGACCTCGAGGTGAAGGCGCCGGCGACGAAGTACTTGACGAGCCTCGCCCTCTCGGCGAACGGGAAGGGGGACTCTTTCGACATCGCGGGGACCTCGTACATAGTCATCAACGGCTACGAGGCGCCCATGCCCGGGCAGGAGGTCACCCTGACCTACACGAAGCCTGACGGGAAGGAGTCCACGAAGACGGTGACGACCGATGAGGACGGATCGTTCCTGGACAAGCTGAGGGCGGACGCAGGCGGCGCCTGGAAGGTGAGGGCGTCCCTGAAGGGAAACGAGGCGATGGAGGTGGCGACGAGCGAGTCGGTCTCCTTCAACGCCGAGGCTGCGTCGCCCCTCTCACAGATACCCGTCCCGTGGGAAGCCGTATTGGTCGGGGTCTCCCTCGGCGTGATCCTTCTCGTTGTGAGAAGGAGGCTACCCTGTAGGACATATTTCGGGAGCACATGATTCGGGTCAGGGCAGCTTCTTCGGCTTGTACTTCTTCTCCTTGTACTTGCCAGTGAGCCTGACGTGGGTGCCCCCCCGCAT
>CAZVMI010000085.1:0-5420 GCA_964628365.1 uncultured Candidatus Bathyarchaeia archaeon
CTGTTTAATGAAAATAACGCTAATCGCTTCGTAGTAACTCCAGCGTTTCCCCGACGGTCACTATCTTGATCCCCTTAAATTCCTTCAACCTCAGTAAGTGCTTGTCGCCTGACACAATGTACCCGGCCTCTCCCTCCAACGCCGTGGCGAGAACTACATCATCATCTGGATCTTCTGTGATGATCTCAGCGCATTCCATCACTGTGGCTACGATGGATCTTCTAACCATGATTAGCAGGAACTCGTCGAGCTGATGCCTGGTAAACTCGAACTTCCTCCTCGACAGAACATCCTCTAACTCGGCCAGCATCTGCTTCGAGGAGACTATCTCATGTCCCTCGAATAACTTGGTCAGCAGACGCCTCGATTTTCCGTGACCAACCAGAGCGGAGACCAGGACGTTCGTATCAAGGACGACACGCAAAATCTCATGCGCCCTGCGTCTTTCGCCTCTCACTCCGATAGGCCTGAATATCCTCTAGTATCTCCCGTTCAGTTGGCCGCTTCCTTCCCTTACGCCCCTCATCCACTTCCTTGAAGAACTCCTTGAGATCATCAGCCAACGGCGGAATCTCGAGCTTAGTTACCACTATCTTGTCTCCCCTCCTGTACAAGGCCAGCTTCGTCTTCGGCTTTATCCTCAGGTCCTCCCTGAACTGCTGAGGTATGACTATCTGACCCTTCGTTCCCACTACGGCGATCTCAGGTTCTTCTCCCATCTTTTTCGTCAGTATAACTTTCATACTAGGACAATAAATAGGTTTCCGATCTCCTGAGCTGAACTGAGGATAAAGCTATGGGGGCTCTAGAGAAAAAGGGAGGTTTTGCGGGCGACATTGCCAGTGTGTGATGTGTTCGAACCCCACCCTCCGCACCAAGTTCTGAGTCAAGTGAAAGGAGGATAGAAGGCAGATATATCGAAGCCGCCATAATGCTAAGAAATACAGGAGACGTTAATGAAAAATCATAGCCTAACAGGTTTACTGATCCTCGCGGCGATGCTTGTGCTCGGCGCCATAACACTCGTTTCGTTAAACGAGGGGCCCACGAATACTACGACGCCGCGCTACACCTACAACGTCGTCAACGTATATCCCCACGATGAGAACGCCTTCACTCAGGGACTTGTATTCGAAGACGGCTTCCTGTACGAGGGCACTGGGCTCTACGGGAACTCGAGCCTGCGCCGCGTCGAACTGGAGACCGGCAAGGTCCTCCAGGTCCACGCCCTGCAGGACCAGTTCTTCGGCGAGGGCGTCGCGATCGTCGGCGACAAGATCATCCAGTTGACGTGGGAGTCGCATAGGGGCTTCATCTACGATAAGAATACCTTCGATCTGCTGCGGGAGTTCAGCTACCCCACCGAGGGATGGGGGATCACGTACGACGGAAGCCGGCTGATCATGAGCGACGGGACCGCGAACCTCTATTTCCTCGACCCTGAGACCTTTCAGAGGGTTGGACAGGTTAAGGTGCGCGATGCCGCCCCCGTGACCGGGCTCAACGAACTCGAATACGTCAAGGGGGAGGTCTACGCCAACGTCTGGGGGGAGGAAGAGATCGCGGTGATCAACCCTCAGACCGGGCGGGTCAAAGCCTGGATAGACCTGAAGGGCATCCGGGGCTCGGAGAACCGTGACCCGGACAACGTGCTCAACGGGATCGCGTACGACTCGAAAGGGGACAGGCTCTTCGTGACTGGGAAAAGGTGGCCGCGGCTCTACGAGATCAGGTTAATCCCCCCAGAATAGAGCGGCGTCGTCAACTTTATTCACGCCATGGTCTTCTCCACGCAGCTCCCCAGGCCTAAGGTTCCAAACAGATAAAACTCCTGATGATACTTCCCAACCTAGATAGGGCTCGCTGCGTGAGGCGGTGACGGTGATGTGGAACTACCCGGCCATCGAGAACTTGAAAGAAGTATGTGTACTGGTGGAGGAGCTTAAGCAGCAGGGGAAGTCTGACGGTGAGAAGGCTGAACTGCTCATTTTGATCGCAGGCAGGCTTCAGCCACACATCGGCAAAATAGGTAAACCCGTCAGATTGAGTTGGGGTCAGGGCGTCAGCGTCGACGACTTCGTCAGTTTTACCCCGGAGACGGGGAAAGAGCAGCTTATGGACAGGCCCTCCTCGGACAGGGGCATCGTCCTATGGACGCAGGGTCGCTCCCTCGGACTTGGAAGCGAGGACTTCCCGAAGGGCGACCAGCTTTGGCTGCTCTCCTCGGGGAATTTCATGTACGTCAAGGGGAGTCACAGAACCGACAGGGGGGTCGATTGGGGGACTGAGAGCTGGGTCGGTACGCCCTTCGAGAGCGACGACCCCTCCAAGCTTCCCATGCCCAAAGACATGGACGAGGTATGCGCCAGCGTCGAGACGACCCTGGGGCGCGTCCTGGCGTCCGTCACCGAGATCGACGAGGACTCCTTTGAGCTCCTCCTGAGCTTCCCCCCGGAGCTTCTCCTGAGCTTCCTCACTTACGCCCCTTGCTCGGGCGCGGCCCTGGAGAGCTTCGGAGGAAATTACAGGCTGAGGAGGCGGCTCATCGGGATGCTCAACGAGAGCGAGGACTGGGACACGTGCCGGCGAGCGATCGAGGTTCTTGAAAGGTCAAGCGACAGGGAGACCATGCGGGTCATCCTGCAGACGATCCCGCCTAAGAGATCCAGCTACCTGCAATCATGGATAACGTCTTGGCGCCTCAAACTAATGCGCGGAGAATAGCAGAGCCACACGAGGCTCGGTAGACGATGATTCTGTAGGCCCGGTGCTCAGGCTTTCAGGGCCTTCTCCGCCTTGTCCTTGGACACCTCTATCGGCGGGAGCTCAAACTTCTCGAACTCATCTATGAAGGCACACATCCAGTCGACGACCTCGTTCATCAGCGCCTCCGCGAAAGCCTTAGTCACTACCGAGTAGTCCCTTGTACCCGGGAACTTCTTAGGGTCTGCCTCGGTCATGGAGCCGGTCTCGGTGACGTCGCCGGTCTTCAGGGGTATCCTGACGAGGCCATCCCTGAACTCCGCGAGGCCGGCCCTCAGCACCCTGATCTCGCCTTCGACCTGCTTCGTCGGCGAGAGGACGGCGCGATCCATCCTGACCGCCTCTGGCTTCGACGCGAGCGTCAGCGCCGTCTCGGCGTAGCCGGCGTGCTGCTCGGCCGGGTTGCCCTTGATCGGCCTCCTCTCCAGTATGTCCCACCACTGGACTATGGCGCAGAGCATCCCGAAGGTCTCGCGGGCCTCCTTCGCTGCCCCCGTTAAGGCGCCGAGATTGCCGCCGTGGCCGTTCATGAAAACGACGTGGGTGACGCCGTCCCTGTCGAGGCTCTCAAGGATCTCCAGGATGACCTCCTGGTAGGTGGCGGGGTCGAGGGTGAGGACGCCCGGGAAGTCGTCGTGGTGCGCTGAGACGCCGTAGGGCAGGACCGGCAGGACGGTAGCACCACTCTTCTCTCCAACCCTCCTCGCGATCTCCCAGGCCTGAATCCAGTCTGCGCCGACGCCGAGGTGCAGCCCGTGCTGCTCCACGGAACCCGTCGGGAAGATGACGAGCTTGGACTCCCTGAGCCGGTCACCGACCTCGGCCCAGGTCATGTTCGACCACTCATGCTTCAACGGAATCCCTGAAGGAACTAGGGAGGGGCATAGGTAAAGAAGTTTTTCAGCCTAGTCGGTGAACGGCCCGGCGTCGGCCTCGTCGGAGCTGCCTGGGACCTCCATGCTCTCTGGCACGAACCTGTGGACTATGGGCATGCGTATGCATCCGTCGATGAAGACCATCAAGACGAAGGGCGCCGCCGGACTCACCCTGTCCCAGAGGAAGCCGCCGAGGATGCTCGCTGGGACGGCGAGGGCGTTGAAGGCGGCGTTGCTCAGCGCCGTCATCCTCGCCCGCTGGTGCCTCTGCACGAGCTCACACTCCTCAGCCGACCAAGCGATCCCAGTGGCGTCGTTCACCCCCATCAGGACCCACGCCGGGATGAGGGTCCAGCCGCCGCCCGCGAAGAGGAAGATCGTCGTCGCCACGTACATTATCATCCTGCCGCCTATGATCATCCTCTTCCTGCCGACGGCGTCGGTCATCCTCCCCGACAAAGGGGAAAGGACGACCTGCGCCAGACTCCTAGCCGTCACCATGTAGGCCATAGTCATCGCCGAGGTGTGGAGGACGACGGAGGCGTAGAGCATCCAGAAGGGGTCCGCCATGCCTATGGAGACGCTGCCGAAGCTCTTCATCAAGACCCACGACCTCGCCCCCTTGATGGAGAGCACCTCCCTGTAGTCTGCGACCATCTGGCGGAGAGAAAGGCCGCCTGAGATGCTGAACGGCCTCGGTGCCTTGAGGAGCCGCCAGGTGAACAGGCAGACGGCGACAAGGAGAGCGGCCTGAGCCCAGTAGACGGGTCGGATGCCTTCGACGGTCAGGCCACCTGAGGCGGAGACGATGGCGCCGCCGACGAGGCTCGCGAAGAGGAGAGGGGCGATGGTGAAGACGTTGGCCAGGCCGTAGATCGTGCCGCGCCCCCTGTTGCTCACTGCGTTAGCCCACATCGCCGTCCACGAGGGCTGGAGTACGCCGTTTGCCACGCCTGAGACGAGGAAAGCCAGGGAGAGCCAGCCCCAGCCGGGCGAGATGGCGTAGATGACGGGGACCATCACGCCGGCTGCAGCGCCGAGGAGGAACACCTTCTTCTGGTCCCTCCTGTCGGCTATCCAGCCGGTCAGAGCCGCGAAGATCGCCGTGAGGGCGAGGCCGACAGAGTTGAGGATGCCGAGCTCCGTGCCCGTGGCGCCGAAGGCGACGACATAGATGTAGTTGTAGGGGTTCATGTTGACGACGAAGTTCGCGACCGAGGCCCTGACCATCATCACCTTGAAGTTGCGGGGCAGCCCCCTGAGGAAGGCACCGAGATCACCCACACCCCTCAAAGTCGTCAATGCGCCAGCCCCGCCAAACCATCTAAACGCTTACCAAGAGAAGGCTTAGAGGATCAATAAAAATACCACATCCCATTTACCGCATGCCTCTCTACAGGAACATGCCTGATCGATCCACGACTCTGGCCATTCGGGTACAGCGGACACTTTAACATCCAGATTCTCATCTTGAAATCACCAATATCTCATCAGAGGGACGAGGTGTCGCGACCACGGCGAAGGAGGCGTACATCGACAAGGACCATAGGCCGTCCGAGGCAGAGATTCTGACCGGCCTCGGCTCCAAGAGAGGGCTCTGGGAGGAGCTGAACGCCTTACTAGAGGGCAACTACAGGGTCGCGAAGGATCTCATCTTCTACGGGAAGAGCTATGGCTGGGCGGTCAGGTTCAGGAAGGGGGGCAAGGCCCTCATCTCCCTCTACCCTGGGCTGGGCGCCTTCACGGTCCAGATCGTCATCGGCGAGGAGCAGCTGGGGGAGG
>CAZVMI010000086.1:0-5291 GCA_964628365.1 uncultured Candidatus Bathyarchaeia archaeon
CGAGCGGGTGCATGGCAAGAAGAGGAGGTACATGAAGCTCCGCTTCGTCGCGCGCGCGGTGTGGAGAGGGGAGGTCGAGGAGTATCTCGCCTCGTTTAACAAGCGCCCTATCGTAGGTGAGCCAGTTCTTCGTTAACAGGCATCTAAATTATATTTAGTGAAGATGAATAGATCTTTTCATAAAATCAACACGAACATACCAAGTTACGCAACAGGACACACAAAGGAAAATTATTTAAACACGAGAAATATTGAATTATTGGAGTGATTTTATGCTAATGAACGACATTAAGAAATCTGATCAAGAGGTTTATAATCTAATTCTTCAGGAGCACAATAGAGAAGAGAATGGTGTCGAGCTTATACCCTCTGAAAACTTCGTTTCTCGAGCGGTTTTGCAAGCAATTGGTTCCGTTTTCACAAATAAATATTCTGAGGGTTATCCGAAGAGACGATATTACGGTGGGCAGGAGTTTGTTGATCTCATCGAGAACCTAGCGATCAAAAGGGCTAAGGATCTATTCGGAGCAGAACATGTCAACGTACAACCTTATTCGGGCTCTCCAGCTAACCAAGCGGTTTTCTTTGCGCTTCTAAAAATCGGTGATAAATTCATGGGCCTAGATATGAGCTGTGGGGGGCACCTGACCCACGGGAGCCCTGTTAACTTTTCAGGCATCCAATACAAACCAATTCCATATTATGTTGACAGAGATACAGAACTGATTGATATGGATAAAATTAGAACCTTAGCTCGGAAAGAGAGGCCGAAGATGATCATATCTAGTCTTACTGCATATCCTAGGAAGCTGGAGTTTAAGGAGTTCCAAGAGATATGCGAGGAGGTAGACGCTTACCATCTTGCCGACATAAGCCACATCGCTGGACTGATAGTTGGGGGCGTCCACGAATCGCCATTTCCATTCACGGATGTGGTAACTACAACATCCCATAAGACGCTTCGAGGACCTAGAGGAGCCATCATAATGTGCAAGATAGAGGATAGGCTACATGACAAGTACAACAGTGAAACTGAGAAGAATTTGGCCCAGCTAATAGACTCTGCAGTGTTCCCCGGACTTCAAGGAGGACCTCACGATCATATAACCGCGGCAAAGGCAGTCGCTTTTAGCGAGGCGATGAAGCCTGAATTTAAGGAATACGCACATCAGATCGTGAAGAATGCCAAGGCGATGGCTGACGAACTAATGGCTCAGGGAATCAAGCTAGTTACCAATGGGACGGATAACCATCTGATGTTGATCGACTTGAGATCCAAGGGTTTACATGGGAAAGGAAGCCTTCTCCAGAAGGTGATGGATAGGGCAAATATAACAGTGAACAAGAACTCGGTTCCATTCCAGGAGGAAAGCCCGTTCAATCCCTCGGGATTGAGGCTTGGGACACCAGCTGTTACGACGAGAGGTATGAAAGAAGACGAGATGAGGGTTATTGCGCAGTGCGTCGTCAAGGTTATTGATAATTATAAAGACGAGACCGTCTTAGAAAAGACGAAACAAGAAATCATAGAGTTGGTTAAAGACTTTCCGATTTATCCAAACTTTGTCTCCCTGAAGTAAAAGCATATACTTCCTCCCGTATTTATTCAGAGAAATAATTTAGGAATTTTCTTAGGTGGATTAGGTATTTTATGTGAATAGCCAATAGAACCTAGAGGATCCAGATTTACTTTGTTGAAGATTTCGAAAAACATTGAAAAACACGGCGAAGACTCTTAAAAAAACAGCTTTCTCCACTCAGCTAGACATCCAGAATGGAAAACAAATAATAAACGAACGCGTAAACGCGTGTGCAGTTGTCTACCCTCATCGGCACAAGCCTATTATCGCATGAATCCATGCCATTGTTGAAGCCGGTTGTCAGAAGAAGGCATGAAGGAGATGGCCGCCCTCCTGAGGAGGGGGGCGAAGATGCTCAGTATCAACTGCCCGGAGTGCTCGAGCCCACTCTTCCAGCTCAAGACCGGCGAAATATTCTGCCCGAGCTGTAGGCGCGAGGTCAAGGTCGTCGAGGCGGGAGAGGACGCCGAGAAGGTCACCCTCTCCGCCAGCCTCGAGAGGACCCTCACGGCCAAGCTTCATCTGATCCAGCGGAGGCTTGAGGCGGAGGAAGAGCCTGAGCGAATAAAAAGCCTCACGGAGACCCTGACGACGCTCCTCTCCGCCATGAGGCAGCTGAAGGCGGATGAGAGGCCCTCCAAAACGAAGTGAACGCCCAACCATGATGGGGCAAAGTCACGGGGCCCTGCTCAGGAGGCCGGAGACGAGGTCGACGACATCATTCTGGACGTCGTCGAAGTCTCTGTCAGCGTCTACTCTCACGAGCTCACCGCTTTCGACGAATCCCAGGTAGAGCTCCCTGACCCTCCTCAGGTACTCGCCCTCCTCGAAGACTGTCTTCTTCCGCCCCTTCACCCTCCTCAGGCTCGCGTCAGGGTCTATGTCTAGGAGGATTGAGAGGTCGGGCTTGAGGGCGGAGCGGTTCAGCTCTCTGATCCAGTCGAGGTCGGCGCCCGCGGCGCCTTGGTAGGCGAGGGAGGAGTGGAGGAACCTGTCTGAGACGACCACCTTGCCCGCTTCCAGAGCCTCCCTTATCCTCTTGCAGTGTTCTCGGCGGTCCGCCGCGAAGAGCAGCGCCTCCGTCTCGGGGGAGAGGAGCCTCCTGCCGCCCTGGGCGTACTCCCTTATCAGTTGCCCTATCCTGCCGTCGGTCGGCTCACGGGTCCTGAAGACGTCAAGCTTCCGCTCCCAGAGTCTCATTAGGAGGCGCTCGATGTGGGTCGACTTGCCGCTACCGTCTATTCCCTCGAAGACTATGAAGAAGCCCCTGCCGGCCATACTGGTGAATTGTTGGTCGACGGCGTTAAATCCCTTGCGAGGGGCTAGAGCTGGAAGAGGCTCCTGTCGAACTTCGTCAGGGGCTCAGCCTTCCCGTTCCTCATCATGACCATATCCTCGACCCTGAGGTAGTACTCGCCCTTCCGCCAGAGCTTCGGCTCGACGCAGAAGACCATTCCGTTCTGTAGGTGAGTGGACTGTCCCGGCTTCAGCCATGGGTCCTCGTGGACCTCTACGCCGATCTGGTGGCCGACTTTGCCGGTCTTGATCCTGTTCCTGAGGAGGTTGCCGAACCCGGCCTTGTCGAGGTGGGCCTCAATCGCCGGGTAGACGTCGCTGACGGTCCAGCTCTCGTCCATCTTGTCGATTGTCTCGACGACCGCCAGCTGGAGGGCCTCGTAGGCGGACTTGACCTCCGGGAAGGCGGGGCCGAAGTAGACGCTCCTCCCCCAGTCGCTGCAGTAACCGTCGAGGACGAAGCCGACGTCGAAGGCTATGCTAGTCCCCTTCACCAGCCCAGCGTCCTTCGGGTAGATGAAGGGGTCGTCCGCGGGGATGGTACCCGACTTCAGGTAGCCTGCAGTGGTGGGGAAGCTGATGTCGCTGGCCCCCGAGCCCCTCGCCATCATCTCGATCATGAGTTCGAGAACCCTCTGCGTCAGCCCCTCGGCGATCCTCTTCGCTATCACGGCCATTATCTGGTCGGTGAGCTCCGCCGCCTTCCTGAGGGCGTCGACTTCCTCCCTCTCCTTGATCATCCTGAGGCCATCCAAGAGGCCCTCTGCCGTGCGAAACCTCGAGCCAGCGCATGCCTTCGCCAACTCCAGCACAGTACCGCCACAGGCGTAGTCGTCGACGGCGACCTTCCCCTTGTTCACGCCCAGGTCGGCCACGATCTTCCGCACGGTCTCCGCGTACGGCTGACCGTCCTCAACGATCCTCAAGTCGCTTATCCAGGCATCCTTGACACGCGACATCGATTCGGACGTGAGGGTGAGGATGGGCTCCCCCTTCCGCGGGACGAAGACGTTGTCCTCGGAGTGCATCAGGTCCCTCCCCCTCCTCCACTCGACCCTGGAGCCGGTCAGGTACTGGAAGTCCGGGCTCCCACCGTAGACGACGAGGTCGATGCCGCTCTCCTCCATCTTCGTCTGGAGGCCGACCAGTCTCCTCCTAAAATCCATCCCGACAGATAGATAGTCCCGATAACGATAAATCGATTGCCCCTGAATCTCCATCCATGGCACGCTGGGGGGAGATAAAGGACCCTGTCCACGGCTACATCTCCGTCTCCGAGGCCGAGCGTAGCGTTCTGGACACCCCGCAGATGCAGAGGCTGAGGAGGATAAGGCAGCTCTCCGCGGCGTATCAGGCCTACCCCGGCGCAGAGCACACGAGGTTCCACCACAGCCTCGGCGTCATGCACGTGGCCGGAGGCATCGCGGCCAGGCTCCGCGACCTGGGCCTCCTAGACGAGCTGGAGGCAGAGAAGCTGCGCGTCGCCGCCCTCCTCCACGACATCGGCCACGGCCCATTCAGCCACAGCTTCGAGGAGGTCCTGGAGCGGAGGCAGCTGACACACGAGGAGATGGGGGCGAGGATCGTGAGGGAGACCGAGGTCGCAGACGCCCTCAACGAGCACGGCTTCGATCCAGAGGAGATATCCCGCCTCGCCGTCGGCGTCCTCGATAATGGCAAGCAGTTCATGAACCAGGTCATAGCCGGACAGTTCAGCGCAGACGTGATGGACTACCTCGTCAGGGACAGCTACTTCACGGGCGTCGAGTACGGGAAGGTCGACATCGACCGCCTTGTACAGTCGATGGACCTCCTCGACGGTAACCTCGCCATGAACGACACCGCCCTCTACGTGCTTGAGGCATTCGTCATCGCCCGGTACGAGATGTTCAAGGCGGTCTACTTCCATAGGACGGTCAGGGCGGGGGAGGTGATGCTCGTAAGGGCGATGATGCTCGCGGACGAGAGGCTGGGCTTCACCTCATTCAAAACGCCTGAGGACTACCACAGGCTGGACGACGCCTACATCCTAGCACAGCTCGCCTCCCTGAAGGGCTCCCGTGACAAGGCGTCGAGGACGGCGTACGAGCTCGGAAAGCTCTTCGTGGACAGGAGGCTCCTCAAGTGCGCCTACGAGAGGCTGATGCACAGCAGGGACAGGTTCAACGTCAACGTGATGACGGCGGGCGTCAGGGAGGGGCTCGAGGAGGAGATAGCCGCCGAGGCCGGCGTCGACAGGGACTTCGTCTTCATAGACATCTCCTCGGCGCCCTCCGTGCCATACTACTCACGCCACAATCAACCCCAGGACATACCTCTCTTCCACAGGAATCCGGACGGGTCAAAGACGCCTAGGCTCCTGAGCGAGCTCTCACCCCTCGGCGGCGCACTCATAGGCTACCTCGACATCATGCG
>CAZVMI010000087.1:0-5262 GCA_964628365.1 uncultured Candidatus Bathyarchaeia archaeon
CTGGGCTTCTCGGCCTCTACAGGGTCATGATCCGGATCAGGGTCTTCGAGAACGCGGTGAGGAGGCTGGCGAAGGAGGGGAAGATGCCAGCCCGCTTCGGCCTCTACACCGGGCAGGAGGCGGTTGCCGCCGGGGTGTCTGCTCACCTCGGGCCAGACGACCAGATAGGGAGCACCCACCGCCCTCTCGGCCACCTGATAGCGAAGGGGTGTAACTTGAACAGGCTGATGGCGGAGCTGTGCGGGAAGGCGACGGGCTTCAACAAGGGTAAGGCGGGGCCGTACCATCTCTTCGACCCGAGCGTCGGCGCCCTCGGAGCCAACGGCGTCGTAGGGGGGAGCGTGCCGATGGCCGCAGGCTACGCCCTCGCAGACCAGCTCAGGGCGGACGGCTGCGTCTCCGTCTCCTACTTCGGCGAGGGGGGCTCGAACCAGGGGGGCGTCCAGGAGACGCTGAACCTAGCCGCCTGCTGGAAACTGCCGATGGTCTTCATCTGCGAGAATAGCAGCCCCGAGGTACAGAGGATGCTCGGCCACGAGATAGACTACCCGCAGCTCAGCATCGACAGGGTCTCGCTGAGGGCCGCGAACTATGGGATGCCAGGCTCGACACGCGACGGCTGGGACGTTCTCGAGGTCTACAAGGCGGCGGGCGAGGCCATAAAGCGGGCCAGGGAAGGCGGCGGTCCCACGCTCCTAGAGTTCAAGGTCCACCAGCTCGAGGGCAACCTAGAGGGGCGCATAGAGGCGAACGAGAAGGAAAAAGCCTGGTGCCCCATAGAGCTGTTCAAGGCTAAACTCTCCAAGGACAGCGTCCTGACCCCCAAGATCGACGAAAAGATACGGGAAGAGGAGGCAACTGCCGTCCAGAAAGCGATCGACTACGCCATGTCAAGCCCTGAGCCGAAGCTCAGCGAGGCGTACACCGACGTCTTCGCGGAGGGGGGCTGATGGATATGAGGGAAATAACGTTCGGCGAGGCCCTCAACGAGGCACACATGCTGGAGATGGAGCGGGACCAGGACATCATAGTCTTCGGGGAGAACGTCTCAAGCGGCTGGAGGGCGGCGACGAAGGGGCTGAAGGAGAGGTTCGGAAGGGAGAGGGTCAGGGATGCACCCATCACTGAGACCGCCTTTATAGGCGCAGGCGTGGGCGCCGCCATCGCGGGCATGAGGCCGATAGTGGAGCTGATGCTCGTCGACTTCAGCCTAGTCGCCATGGACCAGATACTGAACCAGATGGCGAAGAGCACCTACATGTCAGGCGGCGCGGTTAAGGTTCCTATGACGCTCAGGGTCCTCACCGGAGCGGGCACGAGCTCGGGCGCCACCCACTCCGAGTCCCTCCATGGCCTCTTCGCCCACATGCCTGGCATTAAGGTAGTCGTTCCCAGCACTCCCTTCGATGCGAAAGGCCTCCTAATTAGCAGTATAAGGGACGACAGCCCCAAGGTCTTCATGGAGCACAGGCTCCTCTACCCGTTCAAGGGATATGTCCCCGAGGAGCCATACACGGTCCCCCTCGGCGTCGCCAACCTCGTCAGGGAGGGAACTGATGTCACCGTCGTCGCCACAGGCCTCATGGTCCACGAGGCTGTGAAGGCTGCCGACGAGCTGAAGCCAGAGGCGAGTGTAGAGGTGATAGATCCAAGAACCCTCGTGCCGCTGGATGAGAGAGCCATCCTGGACTCCGTGAAGAAGACGGGCAGGCTCGTCGTGGTCGACGAGGATTACAGGTTCTGCGGCTTCAGCGCCGAGGTAGCCGCCCTTGTGGCCGAGAAGGCTCTCAGCAGCCTAGAGGCTCCAGTGGCGAGGGTGGCTACGCCTAACGTGCCCCTCCCCTATAATCCCTCGCTTGAGAAGCACCTGCTGCCGTCAAAGGAGAAGATAGTCGGGGCAGTTAGACGGGCGATGGGCTGACCGCCCGTTTTTAACCTAACTGTTCTCAATTTTCCTGAGGAGTTCGGGCAGATCGCAGATACTGTCAACGGCGTAGCCGTGCCATGGCGGCGAGTCGGAGTTCCTTATCCAGATGGGCGTTATGCCGACGCCCTCAGCGCCCTCTATGTCCGCCTCGATGTTGTCGCCGACGTGTACGGCCTCCTCTGGCTTGACGCCGAGCTCCCTGAGTACGTGTCTGAATATCCTCGGGTTCGGCTTCCTCACCCCTAGGTCTCTGGAGCAGATCATGAGGGTGAAGTGCCTGTCGAGCTTCTTCTCGGTGAGGCAGACCCGGGGCTGGTCGCTTATAGTGTTGGAGAGGAGGGCGACCTTGTACCTGGCTGATAGCTCCTCGAGAACCCGCTCCGTGCAGGGGTAGAAGCTGTTGACGTAGTGCCTCTTGAATATGTCATGAATTGCCTTTAGATCCTCGTCTCCAAGTTGGACGCCGAGCTTCAAGAGCGCGTTGGCGTAGACTTCCTCGAAGGTGCGTTCTTCACCTCTCAAACGCACCCTCTCGAGCCCATCGAGGGCGCCTTTGATAGCCCTCTTGAGGTCGGCCATTTCGACATCATGCCCCTGGCCGGCTAGATATGACCTGAGCTCCTCGTGATACGGGTCCCACTCGAGGTCGCCGTCAGCTAGAGTTCCTCCGAAGTCCAGTATGACTGCCTTGATCCTCAACCCGACCAGATATTGCTTGCAGCCGGCTCTTAAAAACGGCTCACCTCCCAGGGGCAGCCGACTGAGCCATCGGCGCGATGAGAAACTATTATTACCGTCGATGTGGGTATGAGCGGAGGAAGAACGTTAGAATGGTCAAGTGCGACAGGTGCGGCGTGGAGACCTACATGCCCTTCAGGTGCAAGTACTGCGGAGGCTACTTCTGCGATCAGCACCGGTTACCGGAGTTCCACAACTGCACGGGCGCGTATGCCGGCCCGAGGGAGGCACCGGTCCAGATCGGCAGCTACACTCCTTCGGGCGGCTTCCAGGGCCAGTACACAGCCTCAAGCTACGCCAGACCATACTGGTTCAGCAGACGTGAACTAAGGGACCTCGCCGTGGGGCTCGCGGTCATAATGTTCGTCCCACTCCTCAGGCTCTGGGACTACCTCTCCATGGATCCGCTCCTCGTCGTCGGGGCGGTGACAGTCCTCACCCTCGCCTTCATACTCCATGAGATCGCTCACAAGTTCGCCGCCCAGAGAGCCGGGCTATGGGCTGAGTTCAGGCTGAGCAGCCTCGGCCTCATGCTGACCCTCCTGTCTTTCTTTCTCTTTCAGACATCGATATTCCCGCTGATGATAGTCGCCCCGGGCGCTGTGATGATAGCTGGGGTGCTGAACTGGTCTGACTACGGCAGGATATCCATCGCCGGTCCCGCTATAAACATCGCCCAGGCGTTAATCTACTTCGTCACCCACTTGGCGGCGGTGGCCACCGACAACGTCTACCTCTTCCTGTTTTGCGACTACGGGATGATCATCAACTCGACATTGGCCCTATTCAACCTCATCCCCTTCGGTATGTTCGACGGCCTCAAGATCTTCAAGTGGAACTGGAGGGTGTGGCTCGCAGCCGTGGTGGCAGCCGGCGCCTTGCTCCTCTACGTGACCATTTTTGAGCCCACCCTTATCTAGGTGTTCAACGAAAATAACGCTGTATGATAATCATCCCTGGGCCAGCGTCCACGGAGCTGGGCAAGAAGATAGCCCTGGAGCTTGGCCTTGAGCCGGAGCCCGTCAGCCACAGGCTCTTCCCAGACGGGGAGAGCTATATAAAGCTCAACTCATCGGTGGCCGGGGAGACCGTTGTGCTTGTCCAGACGACGGCGCCGAACCCCGATACGCGCCTCATGCAGCTCCTCGTAATGGCTAGGACGGCTAGGGACTTCGGAGCGAGGCACATCATAGCCTGCGTCCCCTACTTGGCCTACATGCGTCAGGATAAGAGGTTCCTCGATGGCGAGGCTCTCAGCTTCGACATCGTCCTAGGGCTCCTAGAGGACTCCGGCGTGGACGACCTCCTAGTCGTGGACCTGCACAGTGAGGAGTCCTTGAGGAAGCTTCAGCCCAACCACCGGGTGAGGGTTCACACCCTGTCGGCCATACCTGTCATCGCCAAGTACCTTAAGGAGAACGGGTTCGACGGGGCTTACAGCCTGTCACCGGACGAGGGGCGCAGGGACATCGTGAGCGCGGCGAGCGAGGTGATGGGGGGAGGCTTCGCCTTCTTCGAGAAGAACAGGGACCTCCGGACAGGTGAGACCACGATGTTTGTCAAGGACGTGGAGGTGAGGGGTCGGAAGGCTGTGGTCTTCGACGACATAATCAGCAGCGGCGGCACTATGGCGAAGGCTGTCAAGGCGCTCAAGACCCAGGGCGCCGAGAAGGTCGCCGCGGCTTGCACCCATGCCCTCTTCATGGGCGGCGCGGTGGAGAAGATCAGGGATGCGGGAGCCGACCTCATAGTGGCCTCGGACAGCGTCGAGACCCCCTTCAGCAAGGTCTCGGTGGCGGGCGCGGTCGCCGAGCTCCTGAGAAGCCTGTGATGGGCACCGATACCTATTTCCCCGACATGCTCGCTTCATAGTCGAAGACGATGATCAGCTCAAGGATCAGGCTCAAGGTCCAGTCTGTGAGGTCGGTGAAGGACCCTGAGGGCAGGGAGTGCTTCCAGATAGACTTCGTCGAGGTCCGCCAGAAGCCGCCGATGGTGATGATGAGCAACCCCGAGGTCCCGGAGGAGATCGGCCAGATGGTGGTTCAGATAACGAAGGGATTCCAGAACATCATGCCTGGAGCCACGTCGACGGACTACGAGCAGCAGAAGCTCACCCTCATCCTGACCTCGGAGGAGCTAGAGTCCTTCAGGCTGAAGCCCTACCCAAACCAGATGTACGAGCTGACCATCTCGGACGGCGTCCTCCAGTTCACCGAGCGGTGAACGTGGAAGCTCTCAATTTTCTCTACTGTAGTTTGTCTGTCGTCTGTCCTCCTACCTAGAGGGCATGGCCGCTGGTAGACGTTTTTAATCACATCACCATTCTATTCATCTATCGGCGGGGGACTGGGCGATGAAGGTGGTCTTCCTCGGGACGAGCGGGAGCATGCCTACGCCAGAGAGGGGGTCTTCCTCAGTCGCCCTCGTCAGAGGCCGCGAGGTTATCCTCCTCGACTGCGGCGAGGGGACTCAGAGGCAGATGGTCGCCGCCCACATCGGATTCACCAGGCCGACCAGGATACTCGTCTCCCACCTGCACGGCGACCACGTCCTCGGTATTCCGGGGCTACTGCAGAGCATGACACTCCAGAGGA
>CAZVMI010000088.1:0-5246 GCA_964628365.1 uncultured Candidatus Bathyarchaeia archaeon
TTTGCGGCGGCCCTCTCAAGGGCCTCCTTGGCGACGTCCACGCCGTCCTTCTCGACCTCGATCACTATTAGGGGCTCACCCCTGTCTATGCGTGCGGCTGTGCCCGTCGGCTTGCCGTAGGGGCTCTTCATCCCCTCCTGGAACCTGTCGGCCTGGGCGACGTTCACCCTCTTGTGCTCGCGGAGGACGATGTGGGGGAACGGTATGACCTTCATCAGATAGTTGTCCGTGCCCAGCTTGAGCTCCAGGAGCCTGTTAGCGGCGATGCGCGCCGACTCGAGGCTGTTGTGCCTTATCTGTCCTAGTTTGAGGTTGATGAGCTCGACCTTGACTGGGAACTGCCTGCCGGTGTTGCCCATTGTGAACTTGACGATCTTTGAGCCCGGGATGCCTCTCATGTAGCCCTTGCGGGTGTAGGCCATCCCCTTGGGGTCCCTGAAGTTCCTGGCGTTCAAAGCTTATCCCGTAACCCTACTCATGTAGGCTAATAAAAAGATAATGGCTGGCGGCTCAGAGGCTGCCTCCGCCCGTTTCCTGAGGGAAATGGCTACATCGGGCGCGTGAAGAGGAAGTACTTCTCCTCCTGGCTCAGCTCCTCTAGTACGCGCCTCGCGATGAGGGGCGCCGGCTCGTTCAGGTTGATCCTCTGCTGGAGGTCCGCGAAGCTGGTGAAGGGCTCCCTCTCCCTCTCCTCGAGGATGTGGAACATGAGCCTCTTCCCGATGCCAGGTATCAGCTCGAGGCTGTGCATCCTGGGGGTCACCGGCTGGCTCGTGTTGAAGAAGTTGATGAAGAAGGGTTCGCTGTTGACCACGATCGTCTCGACGATGCTGGGTAGCTCCGCCTTCGCGGCGCTGGTCAGCTCGCCGTAGGCGACTCTGCCGAGTATGTGGCCGACCAGGGCCCTGTCCCCCTTCCCCACGTATATCCTGTCCCTGATGTTGTACTCGGCGTCCTTCTTGGGGGCCGCCTCTAGGAGGGTGAAGTAGGACTCGCCCACAATCTGGAGTACCCCGCCGGCGGTATGGGGCGACCTGGGAGCCCCCGGCCTTCCGTGAGGGAGGTAGTCCAGTATGTAGGCGTACTCCTCGTACTTTTTCTGATCCCTGTACAACTAGGCGACCCCAGAAGCCTTCAGATACCTATTCGGCGGGCTTATATTTCTTAATTATCCCCAGAATGTTGCCAAGCGTCTCCTCTGAGACTATCCGCTGCCTGCCGAGGAAGGTCCTCACCTCGGCGACGCTTCCGGGCATCGAGTTCGCGATCTGGACGGCGAGCGGCCTCTCCATCTGGCCCTTCTCCATAAGCTCCTGTACGAGCTTCTCCGCGTCCTCGGCGCTCAGCTTAGCGAACCTTATCGTGTAGTCGAGGACCCTCCTCTGGAGGGGGTCGAGCTCCTCGACCTTTGCCTCAAGGAGGCTCTTCGCCTCGGCTACGGTTATCTCCTTCTTCTCCGCGACGGACATCCTTCTAGCCCTCCAGGTGCTTCCTTATGTGCTCGGGGCGGGCCGTGAGGGTCTTCACCTTCTTCGGGTAGGGTATCTCAAGGATGTAGGCGTCGCCGCGCCTGGCGATGACCTTGGCGACGTGGCCCTGGTACCTCTTGTGGGGCATGCCCTTGTGCACCGCAGGGTCGATGTTGATGATGACCTTGTCCCCCTCCTCGTAGGTGGTGAGGAGCCTGCTCAGGGGCTGCTTGCCCCGCTCCCTCACCTTCTTGGTGAGGACCGACCTGCTCTTCCTCTGTGGTCCCTTGCTCTTCGGCATTTCCAGTCACTTACCCAAACTTGAAGGGCATCCGCCGCATGCGTCGGCTACCTTTTAGCTGTTTGAGCATCTTCCTCATAGCATCGTACTGTTTAATAAGCTCTCTTATTTCGGACTCCTTCGTCCCGCTGCCCCTGGCGATGCGGCGTATCCTGCTCGCGTTGATGATGTGGGGGTCCTCCTTCTCCTCGACGGTCATGCTCTGGATGATCACCTTCCACCTGTCGAGGCGCTCCTCGGCGTTCTCCAGCTCGGACTCTGGCAACTGGTAGCCCAGGCCGGGGACCATGCTGATGATCTTCTGTATCGGCCCCATCTTCCTCATCGCCTCGAACTGGTCGTACATGTCCTGGAGGTTGAACTTGCCGCTGAGCATCTTGTAGACGTCCTTCTCAGACGGCTCTATATCGGCCTCCTTCACCTTCGCTATGAGGCCGTCGATGTCGCCCATGCCTAGGAGGCGGCCTATGAAGCGGCTCGGGACGAACGGCTCGATGTCCTCGATCTTCTCGCCCGTGCCGATGAACTTGATGGGGGCTCCCGTTGCGGCGACTCCGCTGAGGGCTCCCCCGCCGCGGGCTGTGCCGTCGAGCTTGGAGACGATGATGCTGCCGACGTCCGTCGCCTCCTTGAACGCATGGGCCTGCGCTGACGCCTGCTGGCCTATTGTGCCGTCGAGGACGAGGACGATCTCCTGCGGCTTGACGGCGGCTGCTATCTGCTGCATCTCCTCTATCAGCCCCTTCTCCTCCTTGTGGCGGCCGCTGGTGTCGAGGATGACCACCTCGTACCCATTGAAGCGGTCCACGCCACGCCTGGCAAGAGCCGCAGGGTCTTTGGCTTCCGGCTCGCCGTAGAAGTCGACCTTGATCTGCTCCGCCAGCTGCTTCAGCTGGTTATAGGCGCCTGGGCGGAAGGTGTCTGAGGTTATGAGTCCCGTCCTGAGCCCCCTCTTCTGGTAGTATCGGGCGAGCTTTGCGGCGGTCGTCGTCTTGCCGCTGCCCTGGATTCCGACGAGCATGAGGACGTTCTGCTTACCGGGCTGGACCCTGATCTCCTGCTGCTTCTCGCCGACGAACCTCGTCAGCTCGTCGTAGACGACCTTCACCACGTGCTCGCGTCTGCTGATCCCCGGCGGCAGCTCCTCCTTGAGGGCGCGGCGCTCAATGTTCTGGCTCAGCTCCATGACGAGCTGGACATTGACGTCGGCCTGGAGGAGGGCGCGCTGGAAGTCGCGTATCAGCTCCTTGACCAGCGCCTCGTCGACGACGGGCGCCCTGATCACCTTCCTCAGGGCGTCGTAGAGGCTTGAGCCGAGCTTATCCAGGACCAAGTCGACGTGTCTCCGGTTTGTTCGTTACTTATTTCAGGGGCGGGCTTGTAAATGTTGCCTCAGCCGTCCTTCCTGGGGACGAAGGCGACGGCCCTCACCGGGGAGCCTGTGCCGCCCCCTATCGGGAGGGGGAACGCCATGAAGTAGGCTCCTGTCGGTGGGACCCTGTCGAGGTTCGTGGCGTTCTCGAGGATGAGTATCTTTCGGGGCAGGAGTACCCTGTGGGCTCGCTCCTCTGGGTCGGCGTCCGAGTCTATCGTCGGCGTGTCTCCGCCCACGAGCTTGACGCCCTTCCCGGCTAGGTAGAGGGCCGCCTCCTCTGAGAGGCCGGGGTTGTTCCTCAGGTAGGGCTGCTTTTCCACCCCGCTGGGAACCTTCCAGTTCCTCGTCCAGCCGAAGTCGAAGAGGACGACGTCCGCCTCCTCGATTGGGGCATGACTTCTTTCCCACTCCTCGATCTCCCTGCGGCTGACGAACTCCCTCTCCTTCTTGTGCCTCATGTCGACGACAAGGAGGGGGCCCATCCAGTTTGTGAGGGGGACATTCTCGATGGTTGGGCCGCCGACGCCGGCTAGGTGGAACGGGGCGTCGACGTGGGTGCCCGCGTGCTCGAAGACGAGGACCATGTAGGTGTTGAAGCTGTCTCCCCGCTCCTCCAGCTTCCATGGCACGTGGCCGTAGGGGACCTGGGGCCGGGGCATACCGTCCTCTAGGACGTGGCTGAGGTCGACCACCTCGTAGCCCTCTAGAGCCTCTTCTAGGGAAGGCTTGACCATGATTAGAAGATGGTTCTATGAGGGAAAATGTTGCCGGTCAGAGGAGCCTGACCTGCCTGAGCATATCCTCGACGGCCTCGTCAGCCTTGGGCGCAAGGGGCAGCAGCGGCCCCCTCGGGACGCCGGCCCCGTACCCCATCTTGTTCAGTGCCGCCTTGATGGCGGCGATCTGGGGGTTCTCGGCTACGAGCACCTTGTTGACGAAGCTCGCCGTCAGCTGCCGCCTCCCCGCCTCCACGATGTCGCCCCTCCTGAACGCCTTGTAGAGCTCGACGCAGTGCCCAGGTATGACATTCCCCACGGCGACTATCGCCCCCTCACCGCCGAGGGTCAGCGTCGGCAGGATCATGTCCGCCGCCCCGCTGAGGCAGCTGATCCTCTCGCCGCAGAGCCTTATGACCTCGGCCATGGTGCCCGGGTTGCCGCTGCTGTCCTTGATGCCGGCGAGGCCGCTGCACTCGGACGCGATCCTGGCGACGACCCTGGGGCTTATCGAGTAGCCTGTGAACTTGGGGACGTTGTATAGGATGACTGGCAGTTTGGTCGCGCCCAGGACCCTTGCGTAGTGCTGGAATAGCTCCTCGTCGGTGGGCTTGAAGAAGTACGGCGTCGTGACGAGGGCCGCTTCGGCGCCCGCATCGGCCGCCTCCCTCGTCATCTCGATCGTCTCCCGCGTGCCCATGGCGCCTGTGCCCGCTATGACCTGCGCCCTGCCGTCGACCCTGCCGACGACGAACTCCACGATGCTCATCTGCTCCCCGCAGCTCAGGTAGGGGCCCTCGCCGGTGCTCGCGTTCGCCACGATTCCGGAGACGCCCGAGTCGATCCAGAAGTCGATGAGTTCGCCTAGCGAGTCGTAGATGATGTTGCCCTCCGCGTCGAAGGGGGTGACGTTCGGCACGTAGATGCCTTCGAGCCTCAAGGCCGATCCTGATGAATAGGGGCGAGGTGGTTAAAAACTGGTTCGGGCGCCACCTTTTTAGTCGCGGGGGTGGAAGGGCTTCTTGTCCATGGCTCGCCGAGGCAGTTACCCCGCGGGGGTTCCCTTCAGCGTCAACTACCCAGAGATGCCGCTCCACGGCTTCCTCGAGAACTCGGCGAGGAAGTTCCCGGAGAGGGCGGCGACCATCTTCCTCGGGGCTAAGGCGTCCTACGGCCAGCTCTGGGATCAGTCCTTGAGGCTGGCCAGGGGCCTGCGTGGGCTCGGCGTGGGGAAGGGCGACAGGGTCGGGCTTCTGCTCCCGAACACGCCGCACTTCGTCGTCGCACTCAACGCGGTCAGCGCCGTCGGAGGCATATCTGTGCCAGTGAGCCCCCTCAACCCGGCCCAAGAGATCGGCAGGGAGCTCGAGGATACGGAGGTCTCC
>CAZVMI010000089.1:0-5222 GCA_964628365.1 uncultured Candidatus Bathyarchaeia archaeon
GCGCCCGCCATGGTCTTCGTGGCGAAGATGAGCCCCTTGTGGCCGATGCTCATCCCGCCCTGGGCCGCGAACTGCCAGCTGTGGCCGGGGGTGCCCAGCATGCAGGTGACGGTGCTGAACTCCTTCGTCGGCGTAACCCAGCTAACGTCCGCCACGTCCGTGCTGCCGGCGCCGACCTCGCCTGCCTGGTAGTCGTCGAGGATGCGCTCGTCGAAGAGCGTGTCGAGGAGCTTCTCCCAGCCGGGCCGCTTCGACTTCCTGAGCCCCTCCTTCTTCTGCATCGGGTCGATGCTCTTGTTCATCTCCTTGGCGAAATTGATCTCCTCCTCGTCGTGGACCGGCGCCCCGACCTCGCGCATGTTGGAGACGATGACGTCGCAGAGCGCCTTGTTGGGGAGGACGTTGTAGCAGCCTGTGAGGAACTCCACCTTGTGGGTGGTGCGCGCCATCTTGTCCGCGCCGTCCGCTATCTGGAGGACCCAGTTGTAGATGTAGTCGACCTGCTCCCGCTCAGGGCCACGGACGTAGTACCATACCCTGGCGTACGCCGGCACCACGTTCGGCTGCCCTCCACCGTACTCTGTGACGTAGTGGACCCTCGCCTTCTCGATTATGTGCTCCCGCATGAAGTTGACTCCGTTGCTCATCAGCTCCACGGCGTCGAGGGCGCTGATCCCGTTCTCAGGGTCGCCGGCGGCGTGGGCGGTGCGGCCGTAGAAGTGGACCTTGAAGCTGTTCAAGGCGTTACTGCTGCCTGTGCCGGCGGTGTTAGCTGAGCCCGGATGGTGGCTGAGGCAGGCGTCTACGCCCTTGAAGAGGTCGTGGCGCACGAGCCAGACCTTGCCGACGAGTGTCTCCTCGGCGGGGCAGCCGTACATCTTGACTGTGCCACCGATCTTCTTCTCCTCCATCGCCCTCTTCATGGCGACGGCGGCGGCTAAAGCCGTGGTGCCGTGCATGTTGTGGCCGCAGCCGTGGCCAGGCGCCCCCTCCTTGACGGGCTCCTTGTAGGGCACCGCCTTCTGGCTGAGCCCCGCCAGCGCGTCTAGCTCCCCCATGAGGCCTATCGTAGGTCCCTTACCGTTGCTCCAGGTGGCAACGAAGGCCGTCGGCATGTCCGCGACGCCCCGCTCCACCCTGAAGCCCTGCCTCTCGATCCAGTCCGCGAAGAGCTTCGACGTGCTGTACTCCTGGAGGCCTACCTCAGCGAACCCCCAGGCCTTGTCGCTGATCTCTGTGATCTTCTTTTCGTTCTCGTCTATCCAGCTGAAAGCCGCTTCCTTGACCATTACAACCAAGTTTCTATATGCTTTGAGGGTATAAAACCAGCGGCGGGATGGGGCGGTGTTTACCGGCTGGGCAGGTGGGGCTACCCGTCAAGCTTAAAAAGAAGGGCAGGGGCATCTGTCCTTGGTGCAGGGCGTGCATCGACTCCAATATCAGACGGCGGCTTAGCCGACCTTCGGAGACTTCTTCTTAGAACCCTTAACGATAACCAGGTTCTGATCCTTGCCAACGTGGTAGGCGAGAGGCGTACGTTGACCAGCCTACTGAAAAAGATCTCAGAAGAATCAGGCGTGCCGCTGTCGACCCTGAAGCTCAACGCCCGGATCCTCCGGGAGTTGAACATGATAAGCTACGGCTCGGTCGAGGAGAGGAGGCTCGCGGAGGTGAAGCCCCTGGGCTCCCTCGTCCTCAGGCTATTAGACAGAAAAAAGGAAGAAGGGTATGGCTACATGCCCGGCTATTAGCCACGAGCAGCAGCTCGCCTCCGCCTATTATTAGGGCTTAGTGTCCTGGGATACCCTCATTCTTTAAACTTGGAGGCGTATACTATCTCCTGAAACCCAGCGAGGGGTTGATCCAGGGGGCGTAGGGCTTGTCTGATAACAGGATTCTGCTCGGCTTCGAGGTCGGCACCGGCAAGGAGGTGCAGATGAGGCTCCACCACACCGTCGTGACGGGGATGACCCAGCTCTCGGGAAAGACGACGACCCTCGAGGCCATCATAAGCAGGTCTGGGAAGAGGGCCATCGCCTTCAAGGCGAAGAGGGGCGAGGAGGGCTTCAACGCCTACAACGAGGTCCTTCCCTTCTTCAACGAGCGGGCGGACTGGCAGTACGTTGCCAGCCTCCTGGAGGCGACGCTCAGGGAGAAGCTCAGATTCGAGCGGCCGTGGATCATGAGGGCGACGAAGGGCGCGAAGACGCTCCGGGAGGTGATGGAGAACATCTCGATGCTCAAGGCGGAGTCCTCGGGCGGCTCGCTGCCGGAGAACATCTACACCGCACTCGAGGAGTACCTGAAGATCGTCGTGCCCCAGATAGAGAAGTTCCAGTTCTCGAAGACGCTGGAGCTGAAGGACGGCATCAACGTGATGGACCTCACGGAGATGTCGGTGGAGCTCCAGAGCCTCGTCATCCGCAGCACCATGGAGCACGTCATCTCTGAGCTGAGGGACGTCATCGTCATCATCCCAGAGGCCTGGGAGCACCTCCCACAGGGCAGGAACACGCCCGTTAAGCTCTACGCCGAGACCTTCATCCGTAAGGGCGCAGCCATAGGCAACTTCCTCTTCATAGACAGCCAGGACATCGCGGGCGTCGACAAGACGCCCCTACGCCAGTGCAACAACTGGATCCTGGGGAGACAGCGCGAGGCCCACGAGGTGGAGAGGGTCCGCGAGATACTTGGCAGGAACAGGTTCTCTGCGGAGGAGATCAGGGCGCTCCCCCTCGGCCACTTCTACGCGGTCCTCGGAGACGAGCTGAAGAAGGTATACGTGCTCCCCGCAGGCGTCCCCTACAAGCTCGGGAGGAGGGTCGCGACGGGCGAGGTGCCGGTCAGCAAGATCAAGGACTACCTCGAGAGCCCCCTAGAGGAGCCCAAGCCCAGGGGGAGACAGATCCCCGTGGGGGAGCCACCGCCAAAGGCGCCCTCCAGCCTCAAGGAGCGGATAGGCGGGCTCGGCGACATCCTGCCCATCGGCAGGGACAAGGCGAGGGACCCGCCCCAGTCGTCAAGGAGGATCGAGGAGCTGGAGGCGAAGCTGAGCCGGAGGGAGGCGGAGGTGACCACCCTGAGAGACGAGGTCGCCCTCCTCAGGCGCGAGCTTGAGAAGAACGCGGCGAAGGTGGCGCGGCTCGAGGCGGCCACTGTCCAGAGCGTCCTCAACGCGAAGGGGGCTGGGGGAGGCATCTCTGTGGACGACATCAACCTCATCGTGGACGCCAGGATGCACCAGATCCTCCAGTTCGACAGGCCGACCCAGTTCATCAGCATAGACGTCTCGAAGCGCCTCAGGGAGGCGATAAAGGAGAAGTTTGTCCGCGACATGGCTGCCAGGATACGCGTCCTGCCACGCGAGACGCTGGTCCTCGCCATGGTGGTCCGCGAGAAGGGGGAGGTGAAGAGAGGCGAACTCTACTCGCTTGTCTACGGATCCACGGGCAGGATACCAGAGGAGTTCTACGGCGAGCTCCAGATGCTGGATGACGCCCACCTAGTCGCCTACAGCAAGGCGACGGGGAAGGTCGCCTGGACCATGGACGCCTACGTCGACGCGGAGCTGAAGAGCTTTTCGGACGACGACACGAGGACGCAGGTGAAGGAGTACCTGGCGAGCGTCATGCTCCCCACCACGGGCTAGGAGACCCTGTGGTCCTCTGCCATGTCCGGCGTCTTCACCGGCCTGACCATCAACACGCCGTCCCTTATCGACCAGGCCCTGAGGCCGGCGTACTCGATGCGGTTCTCCTCGAGGAGCCTCTCAGCCTCGGCCTCCGCCCCCTCCGGGACGTAGAGGAAGAACTTCTTGAATCGCTCGCCGCGCCCGGTCCTCTGGGAGAGGAGCCTCCACTTCGGCACCTGGGCGCTGGTCACCGAGCCCAACATCTCCACCTCCCCGAGTTCGCGGACGCTCCCGTCAGGGTTCAGGACCACGACGCTAGGGTAGACCAAGCCCTCAGGCCCCTCGACGCCCCAGGCCTCCCCGCCTATCGGGTTGATGATCACGGTCCTGTCCTCGTCCCAGTTCTCCTGGTCGACGAAGGGGTACCTCGTCGCGGCGATGATCCTGGCTATCCTGTCCCTCAGGACATCTCTGCCGAGCTTTTTATCCAAGCTTAGTCGCCTCTCCGCCCTGAGCCCCCTGTAGACTGGTCTGCACCCTCGATGTACTCCCTGACCCCCCTCTCGACCTGGGCCTCGACCGCGAGCCTGTCCACCTTCCCCATCTGGGTCTGGGGCAGCGAGGTGACGACCTCGATCCTGCCAGGGACCTTGTGGGGCTCAAGCAGCCCGCGGCAGTGGTCTAGGAGCCGCTCCTCGACACCCTCTCCGTCGACGCCTGGGCCGAGGACGACGAAGGCCTGGATGTCGGTGCTGCACCTGAGGGGGTCAGGTGCCCCGACGGCTATCGCGGCCTCGACGCCGGGGAAGCTCAGGAGGGCCTCCTCGATCTCGACGGGCCAGACGGTGCGCCCGGCGGCGACTATCCTGTCGTGCTTCCTCCCCACGATGTAGAGGTAGCCCTCCTCGTCGACGCGGGCTATGTCTCCGGTGTAGAGCCAGCCGCCCCTCAGCACCCTCGCCGTCTCCTCCGGCGCCCTCCAGTAGCCCTTCATCACCTGCGGGCCGCGGACGACGAGCTCACCCTCAACGCCTGGGGGCACCTCGACCTCGCCGAGCTGGAGGTCAACGATCTTCGCCTCGGTGTCGGGGAAGGCGAGTCCGGCGCTCCTCGGGTTCGGGTCACCCTCCACGGGCGTCCCGTGGGTGCTCGGCCCCGCCTCGGTCAGCCCGTAGCCCTGGTAGAACCTGGCACCCGTCACCCTGACGAACTCGTCCATGTACCTCTGTTCGATGGAAGCTCCGCCAACGGAGCAGCTCGTCAGGCTCGTGAGGTCGTACCTAGCGAAGGCGGGGTGTTTCAGGACCTCGCGTATGAAGCGGGGGATCGCCGGGAAGTGGGTCGCCCGGGTCTCCTGGATCGCCGCCATGATCGCCTCGGGCTTCGGGTCAGGAACCAAGGCGAGGGTGCAGCCGAAGCTCACCGCCTCGTCGAGGATGTTCAGCCCGTAGCCGTGGAAGAAGGGGACGGCGCAGAGGATGACCGGCCACCCGGCCAGCTGAGGCTTGTGGCTGTACCCCCAGCCCCTGAGCCAGTGGTAGCTCTGTAGGGCGTTCGCCACGAGGTTGTAGTGGGTGAGCATCACCCCCTT
>CAZVMI010000090.1:0-5198 GCA_964628365.1 uncultured Candidatus Bathyarchaeia archaeon
TGTCAGAGACCTCAGGCTCTAGGTTCTTGAGCAGCCTCGGGCTCCTGCTGATAATTGTGATGTCGACGCCCATGGCTGAAAAGAAGTGGGCCATCTCGGCGGCGATGAAGCCCCCGCCCGCGATTATCATGCTCTTGGGCAACTCTCTCAGGTCCCAGACGTTGCTGCTCGTTAGGTATTTGACGCCTTCCAGCCCCTTTATCGGCGGAATCAAGGGGCGGGCGCCTGAGACTATGAAGATGTTCTTAGCCTTGATCGTCTCTTCGCCGACCCTCATCGTGTAGTCAGAGACGAACTCTCCTGTGGTGTTATAGTATGTGAGGCCCTCTGTCCTCCTCACGGCCTCCTCGAGGGGGCGTCTGTCCTCGGATATGGACCTCCTCATCCGCTCCATTATAAAGCCGAAGTCCACCTCCTCGATCCTCGCCCTCACGCCGAGCCTCTCCGCCTGCTTAATCTGGCAGACGAGGTCGGCGGGGTATATGACCATCTTCGACGGGATGCAGCCCCTGTTTAGGCAGGTCCCGCCGAAGGCGTCCCTCTCGACGAGGGCGACCCTCCTCCCCGTCTGGACTGCGGCGTCGGCTATTGTGGCCCCCGAGCCGGAGCCGATGACCAGTACGTCGAAGGTCTCCATGGTTAGAGCTGGGAACGGCTGATTTTAGACCTTACTCAATACTGGGAGGAAGGTCAAGGGGAAATCAATTATCTTTCGTCAGCGGTTCAATGATCGGTGTCTATGTTGAGGATAGGCGTGGCAAGCTTCTCCCACGAGACCTGCACCTTCTGCCCGGACGAGACGACCCTCGAGGCCTGGGAGAGGGGCGGCATCAGGTATGGCTCAGACGCCCTTAGGACCGAGGGCGAGGGGAAATCCTACATCACCGGGTTCAAGGAGGCGGCCGAGGGGGAGGCGGACGTAGAGCTCGTCGGCATCCTCAGGACGATGGGGCCGAGGACGACGGGAATGGGGAGCTGGCTGACGGGGGAGTCCTTCGACACGATAGCCGGCAGGATCGTGGACGGGGTCAGGGCGGCGTGGCCTCTCGACGGCGTCCTCCTCGCGCTCCACGGCGCGATGGCCGTGACTGGGGTGCCCAGGCCCGAGGCAGAGCTGTGCAGAAGGGTGAGGAGGGTCGTTGGGAAGAGACCCATAATGGTGACCCTTGACCTCCACGCCAACGAGGACGTGGAGCTGGCGAACGCCGCCGACGCGGTCTTCATCCTGAAGACCTACCCCCACCTCGACGACCACGAGATATCGGCGAAGGCGGCGAGGTGCATGATAGAGACCGTCAGAGGAGGATTCAGGCCCGCGATGGCGTTCAGGAAACCAGGCGTCGTCTCGGCCAGCGTCTTCCAGGCCTCCGGCGTTCGGCCGATGAAGCTAGTGTATGATCGCTGCAGGGAGTGGGAGGGTAGAGGTATCTACTGCGCATCTGTTGCACCAGGCTTCGCCTACGCCGATGTCCCCGACGTGGGCGCCTCGGTCTTCGTCGTCGCGGACGGCGACCGCGCCCTCGCCGAGGAGGCGGCCCAGGATCTGTCCGACCTGATATGGAGCCTGAGGCACGAGCTGACGAGGCCGTTGCCGAAGGCGCCCGAGGGGGTTGCGGAGGTCATCAGGTTGGTGCGTGAGGGGGCGAAGCCGGTCGTGATAGCTTACCACGACGACAGGATGGGCGACGGAACCCACGTCCTGAGGGAGCTGATCAGCCAGGGCGCGCGGAACTGGTGCTCGACGAGCGTCGCGGACCCTGAGGTCCTCCGCCTCCTCGCGGATAAACACGGAGTAGGAGAACGCGTGACCCTTAAGATCGGGGGCTGGTCACACCCCACTTCCGGCGAGTCGGTTGAGGTGACCGGCGTGATCGAGCACCTTGGGTGCGCGGACTGGATCGAGACCGGGCCGATGGGCAGGGGGGCGGTGGAGCACGAGGACCTCGTCGCCTCCCTCGACCTCGGGGACAACAGGCACGTGGTGATAAGCGAGAGGCTGAGGGCGCCCATGAGCGCCGACCCCCTCAAGGCGATCGGCATCGACGTCGACAGCTTGGAGATCGTGGAGATAAAGAGCAGGGTCCACCACAGGGCGTTCTGGGACACCTGGGGGAGGGTCGACTTCCCCGTCGACCCACCTGGGACAACGCCAGCCGACCTCCTCACGCTGAGCTACGAGAACGCGCCCTGGGACGCCTACCCGATAGGCGGGAAGTGGAGGCCCGGCAAAGCCTCACCTACTCGAGCTTGACCGTCCCGTACCTCTCGTAGTAGTCGAGCCAGAGCCTCCGCATCTCGGGGTCGAGGCTGTCCTTGATGAGGCCGTAGATGGTCTTTATGTTCTGGATGCTGAAGACTCTGATGCCGAGCTCCTCCTCAATGTTCTCGACGGCGCCCTTGGGCTCTATTTTGTCCTTGTCCCCCATCTTCTCCTGCCGGTCGACGGCGACGACGAGGCCGACGACCTTGTGGTCGCGGAGGAGGCGGAGCTTCTCGAAGATGTCGAGCTTCGTTGCGCCAGTGGTTATGGTGTCGTCGACGACGAGGATGCGCTGCCCCGGCTTGTAGTAGCCTGCGCCGACGATGACGCGGTCGGCGGTGAGGTCGCCGTAGCTCTTCTCCTCCTTCCTGTCGTACATGTAGCGCTTGTCCATGCCGTAGAGCTCCTTCAGTCCCTCGCATGCGAGGGCGGCGAGGCCTATGCCCTTGTAGCTCGGGCCGAAGACGTAGTCGAAGTCCGGTAGGTCGCCGCGCTCCATGAGGAGGGCGATGTAGCTCGCGAACGCCCACTTCAGCTTCGCGAGGCTCTCCCCGTCCGTGAGGGTGCCTAGGTTGACGAAGTATGGGCTCGGGCGGCCGCTCTTCAGTATGAAGGGCTCATTGGGGTTGGGCTGGAACCTCAGGGCGCCGCCCTTTATGAGGGCGTCGAGGAAGACGCTCTCGATCTTCTCCTGGCTGACGAGGCCACGGCCCTCCGTGGTGAAGTCGCTGCTGTTCAGGTACTCCAGCAGGGTGCCGTAGTAGGTGACTGAGCCGCAGTATGTGCAGTGGAGCTTGGTCTCCTCGAGCCGCTGCCCCGCCTCGACGGTGAAGATGGTCCTGGGCGGCGTGTACTTGGCGTTCGTCTGGCAGAGGGGGTTCGGGCACCTGAATAGGCCCTCGACCCTCTGGGGGAGCCCTATCCTTCGCTTCTCCTTCACCTTCCAGTCGTGTATGATGTTCAGGGTCGCCGACGGGGCGACGAAGGCGATGATGTCTATGTCCTTCGAGGTGAGGTAGGTCCCCTCGACCTTCATGAGGTCCTTCGTGCCCATGCTCCTGCTGTCGACGTTGAGGGCTACGAGTGCCCGGGCGTCCGGGTCGACCTTCAGCAGCCTCAGGACCTGGAACGCCCTGCCGGCTGGGATGTGGTCGATGACTATGCCGTTCTCAATCTTCCTGACTAGGAGCTCCCTCTCGGACAAACAGTTACCCTGTTGATTTCCCGCGGCTGCATAGAAAAATCTTCCTAGGCTCTGGGAGAAGGTTGATAAAAATGGGGGAAGAAAAATGGGTTGGTTACGGGTCCGGGTGAACCTGAGCGCAGAACTCTATGTCGACGAGCTTGTAGCAGATGCCCCAGATCGTGGGCCTCTTTCATGACCTCGTTCATGCCGCATGCGACGTTGCTGTAGTACTCCGTTGTCTTGAAGCTTGTGAAGGCGCCCGTGCACTCCGTGAATGGCCCTAGGCACTCACGTGGAACTTGACCGGGTGGAGGCTTTCATAGTCCATCTCGAGGACCACCTTCGTGACACCTGGCTGTATTAGCTGGAGCCACTCTGCTCCTCCGCCGCGGAGGACGGACGGCAGCTCCAAGTTCAGCTCCCGTGAGGCCCTCGGCTTCATCTACTCCTTCTTCAAGATACGCCTCTCGATTCAGTAGCTTAGAAGTTTTAAAAAATTGGGGATAAATTGGCTGTAGCCCTCTTATCTAGGACTCCGTCTTCTCGATCATATATAGAAGGGCACGGGCGATCACGGCGTTCTCCCAGTTCTCCGTCTCCGAGACCATCTGGAGGCCGAGCTTCACGGCCTCATCGCCTTCCTCCGGTGGGGCGACTGGATCGACGATGATGTAATTCTGGGCTATGAAGCTCACACGGCAATCGACGATCATACCCGGCTCGAGTTCGCTGAAAATAGGGTTCTCCCTGTTGAACAGAATCACCCTGCCGTCCTTCATCCGGCTGATAATGCTGTCCCCTTTACCTTTTAGAACTAAAACAGTAAATTGATCGCCTAGACTAACCTCAGGCTTATTATCGGCGGTAATCAATTTAATCTCAGAATGTTCTAGTTTTTCGTCCTTTAATAAGGGTACTGGCGGCTGATATTCATTTAGTGTAAACTATATCTGGATTTTACCTTTCTTTTAACTTATTGGAGCTAAAATCATTTCAAAATTTCCAGCCGACATTTGGTTAAACCGGTAAACGATTATATGATTAAAAACTGGTTTTCCCTTTCACACCTATTACAGTGGGTGATCAACTCAGGTTGCGAGAGTATGTCATCCGGGCTTTCTTTGAGCCTTTTTTCAAGAGCAGAAGACCAAGCACTTGAAAAACTCTGTTCAGGGTACGAAGGTGGGTCTCCGTCCGAGCTTCCTCCGTAGCTATTATGGTATCGGAGAAAAGCATAACATTTTTATCTACACGTCGTGCAACGGTTGGTGGCGAACGCGCCTTCCGCCTATAGTCGGCGGCTTCGATCAGACGGAGGCTTCTGCCTCAGGATGAATGATCGGCTCCAGTGGCGGAAACATGGATGACGACCTGAGCAAAGGTGTCACAACCTTCGGGTCGGAGATGGGTCGGGCTGATTGGATCTCCTCCGCAGTCACTTGAGTTGACTTGCGGTCATCTTAATTCCGATTGATCCCGTCGGACCCCACTGCTATCGAGGTGGGACTAAGCCATGCTAGTCGTACGCTTCCAACTAGGGAAGAGTGGCGTACTGCTCAGTAACACGTAGCTAACCTAACCTTGGGACGGGGATAACCCCGAGAAATTGGGGCTAATCCCCGATAGGCGTGGAGGCCTGGAATGGTTCTACGCTCAAAGGCACGATGACCATGTTTATCGTGTGCCCAAGGGTGGAGCTGCGGCCGATCAGGCAGTTGGTGAGGTAACGGCTCACCAAACCTTTGACCGGTA
>CAZVMI010000091.1:0-5197 GCA_964628365.1 uncultured Candidatus Bathyarchaeia archaeon
GCGGCGTCTCTTAGAAGATCCACGAGCCCCTCGTCGAACTCGCTGCACGGCTTCCTGCGCAGGGCCTGCAATATCAACCCATCCGTTTAGGGATGAATATGCCAGGTACTTGTACTGGGGCTTCGAGCTTCTTATCAGCCAGCAGGGCATTGGCAAGTAGCTCCAGGGCTGAAAGCCTGTACTCTCGGAGGACCTTGGGCTCCACGGCGGCTGGGCTCTCCCTGATGAGGTCGCCGAGGTCGCTGACTAGGCTGGGGCTCTCCCAAGGCTTGGCCTCCTCCATGAACCTGACTAAGGCGTAGATGGTCGGGTAGTCCTGGAACGCCTCCACGGCGTCTCCGGCGTCCATGAGCCTCTTCATCTCCAAAGCCAGATCATCCATGTCTATCTTGTCCTCCGCCTCCGCGAGGGCGTCTGCGCCGACGTCCCTTACCGCGTACCAGAGGACATCCTCGACGACCTCGTCGTTCTTCTTCATGAAGGCGGCTGGGCTGTCGTCGAAGCCCACCAGGTCTGCTCTGAGCCTGATCCTGCCCCGGAGGCCGAGCTTGAGGCCGTAGGCGGCGTCCTCGAGGTTGACGACTCCCGCGCCCCTGAGCTCCGCGGAGCTTATGGCGTGGTCGAGGCTCTTGATGCTCCCCCTGATGCTCGAGCCCCTGTCGATGTTCGGGCAGTCGCGGGTGTATCGGACCGCCTTGCCGACGACGTCCACTATCCACCACGGGGTCGTCGCCCTCCGTTTCAGGTCTGCTGGCTTCGCGTTGATGGGCTCCGGCTTCTCCTCCTTCTGCTCCTCCAGGAAGAACTCGTCGTAGACGCGGAAGCCCTCCTTGAGCATGATCTCCCGCTCGACCGGCTCGTCCGGCAGCCCCATGGGTATCAGCTCCAGGCGGTCGAGGAGGGGCTCGGGCACCCTGTTGACGTGGCTGAAACCCGCGGGGTTCCCCGTGGCGACGAAGAAGATGTCTATCGGGCGGACCCAGTTGTACTCCTCGAGGACTATCTTCCCTTCTTGGAGCATCGGGTGGAAGAGGACCTGGACCTTCGTGGGGATGGCGGGGAGCTCGTCGACGCAGACGACGCCCCTGTTGCCGCGGAGGACGCCCGTGCCTATGAAGGCCTTGGGGTCCGTCGGGCTGTCGCCCTGCACTATGGCCTGTATGTCCTTGACGCCGAGGATCTTCGCCTCGTTCGTGTACTCGTTTCCCTGGATGCGGCTGTACCGTTCCTTCCCAGAGATGAACTCTATCTCAGGGTCCTTGATACCCCTACATGAGGGGCACTTCCAGTCGTCCGGCCACTTCGGGTCGCAGTTGTAGGGGCAGCCCTTGATCTTGGGGACTGGCGGAAGGAGCTTGGCGAGGGCCTCCGCGAGGCGGGTCTTTCCCGTGCCCTCGCGGCTGACGAGGTAGACGTGGCTGTTGCTGAGGACCGCCCTTATGACATCATCCTTAGTCTCCTGCCTCCCCTCGATGTCGGGCAGCGGGTCAGCACCCTCCTTCAGCTTCTTCAACATCGAGTACCTGAGCTCGTAGCTGACCGGAATTGGGTGGTAGTTCTTAAGATCAAACTTCATCTTCGCTCATCCTCGGCGTTTCATGGATAATCCTGCACTGTGGCTGTGTTTTTACTAAGCATCGGCAGTAACTTAGGCTTTCGATTAGCTTGGACGATTTTCCGGCGAATGGTGGTTCACTGTTGCTTTGGGAAGACGCGTGGAATCTCGGCCATGAGCCTCCGTATCGGGAGGTGTTGCGGGCACTGCTCCTCGCATCTGCCGCAGGCGATGCATTTGTCGGCTCGTCCCTCTGGCCTGATCTTCTCAAGGTACTTCTTCTTGACCCCGTCGCTCTGCCCCGACATGTAGTACTCGTTGAATAGGCCGAGGATGTCAGGTATCTCGACGCCCTGGGGGCAGGGCATGCAGTACCTGCAGGCGGTGCAGCCGACGAAGCCGAGCTGACCGTAGGCCTCCTTTACCCTGGATATGAGCTTCAGCTCCCACGGCTCCATGGCGTTCGGGCCGGACCTGTCCGCGTACACGAGGTTCTCCTCGACGTGATACATCTCGCTCATCCCGCTGAGGACTACGCTGACCTCCGGGTGGTTCCAGACCCAGCGGAGGGCCCACTCGGCGGGCTTGCGCCTGACCTTCGCCTCGTCCCAGATGCTCTGAACCTGCGGGGGCGGCGTCACAGCTAGCTTCCCTCCCTTTATTGGCTCCATGACGACGACGGCGAGCCCCTTCGCAGCCGCCTCCTTCAGCCCTCTGGTTCCAGCCTGGTAGTCGGTGTCCATGTAGTTGTACTGGATCTGGCAGAGGGTGAAGTGGTCTGAGTCCTCCAAAACCTTGTGGAAGAGCTTGTAGTCGTCGTGGAAGCTGAAGCCGAGGTGCCTTATCTTGCCCTCCTTCTTCACCTTCTCGGCCCATTCGAATACTCCTAGGTCCCTGACCTTGGGCCACCTGTCCTTGTTCAGCCCGTGTAGGAGGTAGAAGTCTATGTGGTCTGTCTGGAGCTTGCCCAGCTGCTGGTCGAGGCACTTGTCCATGTCGGCGGCGCTGTTGACGAGCCATGTCGGCATCTTTGTGGCGAGCTTCACCCGTTCCCTGTATCCGTCTCTCAGCGCCTTGCCGACGACGACCTCGCTGTTCCCCTTATGGTAGCCGTATGCTGAGTCGACATAGTTTACACCATGGTCTATGGCGTGCCTGATCATCCTTATGGACAGGAGCTCGTCTATCCTGCCCGTGTCACCACCCAGGTAGGGGAGCCTCATGGCGCCGAAGCCGAGGGCGGAGGCCTCCCAGTCAAGCTTCCCGAACTTCCTGTACTTCAATCGAGACCCTTCAGATGATTTCGATATCCATCGGAGCCATGGCTTATAGATGTTCCGTGGATCATCGGTGGTCACGTTGAGCCTCGCCCTTTTATCCCGAGGCGGCTCCTTTCTCTTGTGACTGGCTTTGGAATCTGAACGATTTGACAGGGTGTTGGCGGTGATGCGAAGGGAGGTGCCAGATCGTGTCCCTTGGGCGCTCTGGGGTCACTTCCCGGCGTGCAGGTGGTTGAACGGCTACAGCTGGGAGAAGTCGACCAGGGACGGCGAGGAGTCAGCGAAGGCCCATATGGCGCTTCTCAGGGAGCTCGACTACCCGATGGACCTCCTAAAAGTGACCCCGTACTACCGCTTCATGGCGATACAGTGGGGGAGCAATTTCAGGTTCGAGGACAACGACGAGGAGGCGCCCACAGTCGAGGTCGCCGTCAAGAAGACCGAGGACTGGGAGAGGCTCTGGGTCCTCGACCCCAGGAAGGAGCTCCGCGAGTTCGTCCGCTGCAACGACATCCTCGCCCGGGACCTGCGCAGGATGCCCTTCATATACACAATTCCGAGCCCGATAATCCAGGCTATGAACGGCGTCTCCACACCCGATCAGGTCCTCGGGGACATGAAGGAGAACCCAGACGCCCTCAGGCAGGGACTCGAGACGATAACCGATACGACGATCGACTTCGCGAAGGCTTGCGTCGACGCCGGTGCTTCCGGCATCTTCCTCGGTATCGGCGGAGGGGGAAGAATATGGTCGGAGCTGACGAAGCCTCAGCTGGAGGAGTACGCCCTCGGCTACGACAAGAGGGTCCTCGACGCCGTCGACTGCCCGATCAAGCTGATGCACATCTGCAGCACACCCGAAGGAAACCCCCAGAAGCTCTTCGAGGGGGGATGGTTCAGGAAGTATCCTGTCACGGCTATAAACTGGGCCGCCCACTCGTGGACGCCGGTGAGGAAGGGGAAGGAGCTCTACGGCGATAGGTTCTGTGTCGTCGGCGGCCTCGACCACGAGAAGACGCTGAGGACCGGGACGCTCAGGCAGGTCGAAGAGCAGGTTAAGAGGGCGATAGAGGACGCGGGCGAGGGAGGGGGTTTCATCGTCGGCCCCGGCTGCACGGTTTTCCAGGACATGCCGATAGGGAACTACAACGCGGTCGGGCGTGCCGTCATGAAGTACGGCGCCTACAGGCGTTAGCTCTATTCTTTTGCTTCAATTCCTATTTTTACCTTAAAATGGTGTAAAGGATAACATCATTTCGCCAATAATGAATGATAACCTAGTTTGATTTAGAAATATGCTTATTCGAAATTGTTGAAATCATCACCTTTAAAATGGACATACTTTTAAATGTTGACTACCTTCAAGTTTGTGGGGTTCTTCTCCCGGAGAAATGGTGAGCTGGGTGGTCGCCGACGATCTGAAGTTCAAGGGCCTGGTCAGGGAGGTCGGTCTAATCAGGGACAACGACCACTTCCACTCCTTCAACATCACCGTCGGCATCGTGATCAGGTCGGATAAGCGGCTGACCTACGACGAGGCTGAGCGCCTCTCCGGCCAGTTCAGGAGACGCTACCTCGGGAAGGAGGTCGACCTCCTCGGCGTCACCGTCCTCTGCCCAATCTGCGGCAAGGGATTCAACTCGGAGGGCGGCATGAAGAAACACGTTAAGGCGAGCCACCCCGAGCGGGTGGACATCGTCAAGCCACCGGTCGAGGCGTCCAGAGAAGAGAAGCCGAAGAGGGCGACCAAGGAGAAGGTGGAGAAGCCGAGAAAAAAGGCGAAGGCGAAGACTGGGTCTCGAAAAAAGTCGTCGACTAGACCCGCCGGGGAGGTCACGGCGCGTCGGAAGGAGGCTAAGGCTGCTGACAAGTCCTCATCGCTGAAGGACGCATCGAAGGTTGTCGAGAAACCCGTGTTGGAGGCGAAGGCAGCCACACAAACCAGGCTTCGGTAGGTTGGAGCCTCGGGCGGGATTCGGACCCGCGGCCTACAGCTTACAAGGCTGCCGCTCTAACCAGGCTGAGCTACCAAGGCATTCACCATGATATTTTAGATGCTAGATATATGTTTACCCCAGAGGCTCAGGCGTTTTATTTTCGGCTTTGAGAGAAAATGTGGGATAGAAAAGGGGGGCTAGCCCGAGTATTGGGGGCGAGCCGTCGGTGTGATGGTCACCTCCGCTATCGTGCCTGAGCGCCAGAGTTTCAGTGTCATCTGCTGGCCGGGTGAGACGTGCTCCTCTACGTAGGCTGCCCAGTCCTCATACGTCTGGACCGTGCGCCCGTCAACGCCTATGATTATGTCCTTTGCTATGTAGGCTGTCTGGCCGTTGACGATGGTGGTGACGGCGGCCTGCAGCCC
>CAZVMI010000092.1:0-5190 GCA_964628365.1 uncultured Candidatus Bathyarchaeia archaeon
TCCTTCAATATTATGACGGGTCTACCGCCCATTTGCGCCAAACCTGAAAACCTCTGACAAGTTATTAGCTACAAGAAGCAAATATGGTTGAGATATAAATGTTACCTTGATTAATTTCACCTCTTTTATGTCTCCCCCGTGCATAAACGTTAAATATTTCTTACGTAATATATTTCTAACGTTAAAAATAGTTTACATAAGGAGGCGTGTAGATGAAAGAAAATGTTTGGAAGAGAATGGTTGGAGTCTTTGCAGGCATAGCGCTAGGTCTGGCCACCGCGTTCTATTTTCATCAAACGATAGGGTATGATGTCGCCGTCACCACCCTGATCGTAGGCACACCTCTAGCCATCATCTTCGCCAGAGCCTACGGCGGCCCCTTATCCGAAACCATGGGACGCGAGGAACGTAGCCTGACAAGGAGAGTAAAAATGGCAGCGATAATGATGGGGCTGGCCGCCTCCGTTGCTCTAGGCGCATTGATGGGAAACGTTGTCAACGGCATCGGTCTGGGCGTGATGCTGCTGGTGACGACCGGCCCTCGTCTGGGCCTGATCTTCGATGAAAGGATGGGTAGGGTTTACAGCAAGGCTGCTACAAACGCCTTCGCAGTGTTTTCACTTTGTGCGGGCTATCTGGGATTTTACCACATGCAGAAGTTCCCTGGACAGGTGACCTCAGACACCTTCGTCATTGTGATATGGATATCATGGGCTAGCCTGGCCCTCTCTTGGCTCTACTACTACTTTGTGAGCGGTGAATAGGGTGTGAGGACGAGGATGAAGGAGCTCAGAGTTGAGAGGAAGATCTCGCAGGAGGCCTTAGCCAACGCCGTAGATGTCTCTAGGCAGACTATTCTCTTTCTGGAGAAAGGTAAGTACAATCCCTCTCTGAGGCTAGCATGGAGGATCTCAGTTGTCCTAGCAAAACCGATTGAGGACATCTTCAGTTTCGAAGATGAGGAATTCGAAGTAGGGGTCGTTGAGCCAAATGATTCAACGTCAACGAGTGTCTAACAGGATGAATTGGGGAGGCGCATGAGATGCTGATAAAGGACGAAAATACTCTGCTAGCCATAGGAATGTCTTCATTATTTTTGAGCTTCATTATTGGGTTTGTGCATGTCGATTACATAGGCTTCTCGGTTTCAGACTTTGTAGAAGGAATGTTAGCCGGGATCTCTTTATCTTTAAACCTAACTTTTCTAATAAAAAGAAGATTAAATAGATGAAACGAGCATTTATTCTCAAATACGGTTAATAACATGTAGAGAATTGGGTAAGAATTGCAAATTAGTGACTGGAAAAAAGAAAAATATTGAAGAAGCCTTATCTTTCTGTCTGCGGATAGACGAAAGCTATCGATTTCGACTCCGCATATAGATATGAAATGGGGAAATGTTGCAATTCCTGGGCTTTAACAGTCCGCGAAGAATAATCACACATACTCGCGCATGCACAGCCATCGATATACTGACAGAGCCAGAAATCCTTGAAGCGGTCGAGGAAGTACAGGAGAGGTGTATAAAGGGACGGGGATGACCCCTACGCTTCAGTAATCAACAACTGCCAAAAAACATTCACGCGGTTCAACAAAGAAAGTTCAAAGAATTCGAATAAAAATGAGACACCTCTAGTGTAGGTAAGCCGCGATCAGTTTCATGATCTTCACGGGAGACCTCTTCACGATCCTTGCTAGTGTCTTCTTAACGTCGTTGCCGTTCGCTAGGTTCAATACATCTTCATTTGTGACTATGCTAGCCAATGCGTCGAGGTCGTCGTCGTTGAACTTGTCGAGCATCTCGACGACCCTACGACTATCTCTGATCCTCTTACCCCAATACTTCTCAAAGGAAGTACGGTACTCGGAGAGCCTCTCGACGGAGAGATCACCTTCCTCTACGGCTTCAGCGGCCACGGCGCCGGCGATCTTGCCGGCCTCGACGCCGCTGTGGACGCCGGCGCCTGTCATGGGTATGAGCTGGCCCGCCGCGTCTCCGACGAGCATAAGATGGTCGTCGACGATCTTCTCGAGCATCCCCGAGACCGGCGTTACGCCTCCGCCCCTCCTCAGAACCTTTGCGCCCTTGAACCTCGGGTCAGAGTCGATGAACCTCTTCAGGTACTCGATCGCGGGCTTATCGTGGATATGTCGGACGCCGAGGCCGACGTTGGCGACCTCCTCAGACTTCGGGAAAACCCACGCGTAGCCACCCGGGGCGAACCTGGAGCCGATGTAGAACTCGTTTGTCTCAGGGTCGTCCAGTTGCAGGCCTCCGAGCTGGTACTGGGCACATGTGACGATGTCTGGGTACCATCTCCCGAGCCCCGCGGACCTGCGGATGATGGATCTACATCCGTCGGCGCCCACGACCACCTTCGCCCTGATCTGCAGCGGAACACCTCTCTGCTCGGCCATCACTCCGACGATCTCTCCACTCTCCTTCAGGACGCTATTAGCCTCCGTGCAGGTGAGGAGCTCCGCCCCGGCCTTCACCGCCCTCTCGCCGAGTGTCCTGTCGAATACGTCCCTGTTCAGGGTGTAGCCTACCCAGTCTCCGCTCGTCAGATCGACATGGCTCCTGTTGGGGGCGAAGACCCTCGCCCTCGAGATCTTCTGGCTCACGATTGGCTTGACGGGCTCGAGACCGGCGTCCCTGATGCCGTTCAAGCTGAGGCCCTCGGCGCAGTGGACTGGGGCTCCTATCTCTGCGTGTTCCTCGAGAAGAACGACGTGTACGCCCTTGGATGCAGCGGTCTTCGCCGCGAGGCACCCAGCCGGGCCTGCGCCGACGACGACAACGTCAGAGTCGATGAGCCGCATAATTAATCAAATAGTCGCCGGTGGCTGGGGTATATTAATTCTATCGTTCGAGGACCTTCTGCGCCGCGATCTCGATGTCCCTTGCCTTGATGGTCTTCCTGCCGGCGTGCTTGGCGAAGTCAAGGGCCTCCTTTGCGACCTTGACCCCTATCTCCTCGAGGGCCTTACCCAGGGCGACCGCGCTCTCCTCGCTCACCCTCTCGGCGCCGGCGCGTTTAATCAGCTTATGCATTGGCGCAACCTTAATCTCATCCGTCAAATCAAACCCCCCTATTTCATCTCATCCTTTCCCGAAATATTTAATCCTTTTCCTCTTTTTCATAAGTCAGCCTAAATAATGAGCCTTCTTATGTTTCCGCACCACATTAAAGATGGAAAAGGTGTAAAGACTGAGTAAACCACATTGATGAATACCGGGAGAGTCGGACATGGGTTACATCTGCCTTAAGACGCCTCCACGAATCCAAATCAGTGAATGGGCTCCGGCGTCACGGTAAGTGGCAATAAGCACGAGCTGTTCATGCTGGCGTCGATATCCGTCTACTCGGCGGTCTTCTCCTACTTCACCTACCTGAAACACATGAGCTTCCTGAGCTATGCCTGGGACCTAGGCACCTTCGACCAGATAATGTACTCCTCCGTCTTCGCCGGGAAGCCGTTCTACTACTCAGCCGATCTCTTCATGAACGGCTCCGGCAACTATCTCGCCATCCATTTCAGCCCAATCCTGGCACTGCTGTTCCCGATCTACTACGTCGCTCCAGGCATCTCGACCCTCCTCGTGATCAAGAGCGTCGCCATCGGCGCGGCTGCCTACCCCCTCTTCAGGATCGCGAGGAGGCTGACCTGCAGCGACACGACAGCCCTCTGCATCGGTCTAGTATACCTCCTGAACCCTGGGATACATGGAGCGAACTGGTTCGACTTTCAGCCTCAGTCCCTCGCCCCCCTGCTCATCTTCGCCACATATTACCTGCTCATCGCGAAGAGGTGGGCCTACTACTTCCCGGCCTTGACCCTAACCCTGATGATCGAGGAGCACGTCACCCTCGTAGTGCTGCTCCTCCTCATGAGTCAACTGATCCACTCTAGACGTGGTGACTTGAAGCGATTACTTGACCTTGGACTGAGGGAGAATCAGGTCCTTCTCATCTCCGTTGTACTTTGCCTTGCGTCATACGGTGCCTCGGCTGCGATGAAAGCCGTTTACCCGATTAGACCAGAGTTCAGGGACGTATACGCTGCCTCCAGCGCCTTTGGCGTCCTGGGCTATGGAGGAGACGTCCTCTCAGCGCCGATCAGGGCGATTTTAGACCCCCAGGCGGCCCTCGGTGCACTGACCCACGACTCCTCCCTAAAACTTCTCTATATGCTGATGCTCTTCGCATCGCTACTATTCGTGCCCTTCCTGAGCGGCTTCCTCGCCGTGAACGCCCTCATCGTCGTCCCATTCATGCTCTCCAACTACAGGCCATACTACATGATCGGCTCCCATTACCCCCTCTACTTCATGCCATCCCTCTTCATCATGTACGCCTACGCGGTGTCTAGGCTGAAGGAGAGGGGTACAGGCGTGGCGAAGGCCGCCCTCATCACCTCGACTGTGATCATCGCCGCGCTGAGCCCGGTAAGCCCCCTCGCGGGCGCACTGAACCAACGCTCCCATTTTCTATGGTACACTGAGGCGGAGCCGCCGGGTCAGGGCGAAGCCATTCACCTCCTGCTGTCGCAAGTGCCCAGCGATGCCTCAATCCTCACCCAGAACGATGTCTTCCCCCATGTCTCCTCGAGGACCGATGCCTATGTTCTACCCGTCCTGAGCTTCGACCGCGACCAGACGAGGATGGTTGAGGACTACGTCGACTCACTCATAAACCACGTAGAGTACGTGCTCCTCGACACCACCACCACCGACCAATGGACGACCTACGCCAGAGGCCGCTTAGAAGGGAGCGTGGACCACGTAGCTATGAGGGTGAGTGGCGCAGTTCTCTACCTGAGGACGAAGTCGGGACAGGGCTAGCCCAGGCTCGGCGCCGGACACGTCTCACAGGGGCGGGCAGGGTAAACGTTTAATAGATTGTGCCCGCCTCACATACAGCGTCCGGCGAAACGAGCCGCGGTGGTAAAAGTGGGTAAGGTAAGAACCGAGATGGTGAAGCGAGTCGCGATAGCGCTCATAGACAAGTACCCCCAGAGCTTCACCACCGAGTTCGAGCACAACAACAAGTTCCTAGCGGAGGTCGGGCTCGACACTTCGAAGAAGATGAGGAACAAGATCGCCGGATACGTGACGAGGGTGATAGAGACCGACCTGGCCTACGAGGCCGCCGCCGAGGGCGAGGTAGAGCCTGAGACCGCCCAGGG
>CAZVMI010000093.1:0-1240 GCA_964628365.1 uncultured Candidatus Bathyarchaeia archaeon
CTGGGTCTCGGTGAACCTGCCAGTCACCTCGTTCCTCAGCCCCTCGTTCGTCGACATAGAACTCTGAGAATGATCTGGTCTCTGCCCCTAATAAGGTTCTTAGTTCAAGGCAAGATCCAGAGGATGAGCAGGAGTTACAAACGGTAAATGCGGGTTGGGAACACATTTTTGCCGTAATTCTCTTCAACACAACCCAGATCGCCAGAAAAAGCTAACCCTTATACCGCTTGCGAAGCTTAGCTGATTTCGTCTGGGCGGGATCGGTGGATGCCGGCTATAGAGACTGTTGGCCTGGTTAAGCGGTTCGGCTCGTTAGCTGCCGTTGATGGGCTCAGCTTCGAGGTTGAGGCCGGCGAGATATTCGGGCTCCTAGGTCCGAACGGCTCAGGGAAGACGACGACCATCCGTATGCTCTCCTGCCTCATAGCGCCCACAGAGGGCCAGGCTTCGGTTGGGGGACACGACATCCGCCGAGACCCGCTGATGGTGAGGGAGATCGTGGGCGTCCTCACCGAGAACCCGTCCCTCTACGAGAGGCTGACCGCCTACGAGAACATGGAGTTCTTCGCAAGGGCGTACGGCGTCGCCGACGAGGCAGCCAGGGCGGCGAGGATCAGGGAGGTCCTCGAGTTCTTCGAGCTCTGGGAGAGGAGGGGCGACAGGGTGGGGACCTACTCTAAGGGGATGAAACAGAAACTCGCAATAGCCCGGGCGATCGTCCACAGCCCTGAGGTCCTGTTCCTCGACGAGCCGACGGCGGGCCTAGACCCAAAGGCGTCGAAGGACATCAGGGACATGATGGAGAGGCTGAGCAGGCAGGAGAAGCACACGATACTCCTATGCACTCACAACCTCGAAGACGCTGAGAGGCTCTGCCGCCACGTCATGATCATAAACAAGGGGAAGAGCATCGTAGCAGGCACAACGGAAGAGCTCCGCAGGAAGATCGCCGGTCCCCCGAAGCTCGAAGTAGGCCTGATCAATGTAACCGAGATGATCGTGAGGGCCGCGGAGGCCTCGGAGCACGTCAGGGCCGTCGAGGTCAACGGGGCAAACACTAAACTTATGATCGATGTGGACGACCCGGACGGCTCCACCCCGTACGTCGTGAAACGGATTGTCGACGTCGGTGGCCTCGTTAGGTCCGTGCAGCTCATCGAGCCCTCTCTGGAGGAAGCATACTTGAAACTCGTCAAGGAGGCGGCGGCATGAGGCTGGAGAGGGCCCTCCTCGTGTTTGG
>CAZVMI010000093.1:1340-5181 GCA_964628365.1 uncultured Candidatus Bathyarchaeia archaeon
TTCTTCCTCATCATACCAGTGATGGCTTCGAGCGTGATAGCCTCGGACAGCTTCGCCGGCGAGAAGGAGAGGAAGACGATCGAGGGGCTCCTCGCCACGCCGCTGACCGACGGCGAACTGCTCCTCGGCAAGATACTGGTCTCCTTCGTGCCCTCCATGATCGTGACCCTCCTCTCCTTCACCGCCTACTGCGCATCGGTTGACTTCTTCGGCTACGGCCTCTTCGGCAGGCTGCTCCTGCCCAACCTGAGCTGGCTCATGCTGGTGCTCGGCCTCGCGCCCGTCGTCTCCTTGGCAGCGATAGGCTTGACTGTCATCGTCTCTGCGAGGGTGAGGGGGTTCAGGGAGGCCCAGCAGATAAGCGTCCTCCTCATACTGCCGATCCTTGGGCTTCTCTTCGCCCAAGCGGCGGGGGTGCTCATCTTCGGCCCGACGATGATACTGATCCTAACCGGTCTCTTCGTCGTCGTTGACATCGTCGTCTTCCGCATCGGACTCGGACTCTTCCAGAGGGAGGAGATCCTCTCTCAGACGAGATAGGCTCAAGAGCCGATGTGTGCCGGAATTCATGTAAATCTTTACTTATTTTCTGTAAAATATCGGTAACTTTATAAGTAAATCTTTACCAATTTATCATGCAAGAATTCCCTTCGCCGGGAATCGAGCAGGAAGGGGTGAAACGGATGGGGCTGCTGTCAAACCACGAATCTGTCGTCTGGCACGAGTTCCAGACCGGCCTGTCAACGGGGACCATAGCAGAGGCACACGCCGCCGAGGACTGGACGCCCGCCTACGTCTCCAGGGTCCTGAACAGGGCCAGGGCCAAGATTGCTGGCGCCCTCAAGGAGCAGGCGAACAGCCACCGCCTCGACGTGGAGAGCCTCCTGGACTACAAGGGGCTCCTCATAGGCTTCGACTACCAGGCGAACGCCCAGGTTTATGCCATCTACACGGAGCGCCTCGGCGTGGTGATCTGGTACCGCCACGACTCTTACGCTGGTAAGCTCTGCCCGGAATGCCCCAAGGAGGAGGAGTGCAGGGAGGCTCTGGACGCCATAATCGAAGAGTACGGGATAGAGCTCCGTCCCGACGAGGAGGAGCTCCCCATGACCCAGCGCTCAATTGCGATCTTCAACAAGCTCGCGGCGAAGGAAACCCCCCGATACAAGAGAAGAGAGGAGAGTGACTGAGAATGGTTGAGCAAGGTGGAAAGGTGATAAAGCCGCCGGTCGAGAGGATAACAAGCGGCAAGATATTCAGGCCTTCGAGGGCCTTCCTGTACAAGATGTGGGTCCAGGGTGTCACGGTCGCAGCGCTAATATGGGCGGCGATAATGCTGAGCTTCGTCGGGTTGGCCTACCTGATAGCTACGGACCCGGCGAAGCATCCCCCGGGGCAAGTCACGGTATCTACTTATTGGGGTCCTATTAACTTCTGGACGATATTACTCAATCTGGCCTGGCTGATACCCTACATGATCCTTGTTCCATCCTATATGCGTAGCATCGAGTATTCCGTCAAATCCGAGTCGGGGGAGACGATGCCAGAGGTCTATGTGAGGAAGGGGATAGTCACGATAAGCCGTAAGCACGTCCCATTCAGGACCATCACCAACATAGAGAGCAAGGCCGGCCCATTCGACCGCTTCTTCGGCATCGGCAGCGTCAGCATAGAGACCGCCGGCTACTCCGGTAGCCAGACGACTGGGCCGGAGGAGAAGCTGGAGGGCATCGTCTTCTACGAGGAGGTGAGGGACTTCATCCTCAACGAGCTGCGAAAATACAGGGCTCCGTATACGACAACCACAGAGGTTGCCCAGCCGAAGGAGGAGCCGGTCCCGAGGGGCGAGGGCCTCGACGACGAGATCCTGATAACGCTCCGCGAGATCAGAGACCTCCTCAGAAGCCAGAGGAAGTAGTCGATCGACCCTTTTTTCCTAAATTTGGTGGGGTCGGGAGGTTTGAGCTCCCCCCGTCCTGGTTTCACACCGTACGCTTCTTAATGCAACTTATGGAGCGCCCTGCTGATGAGGATCGAAGCAAACAGGGCAACTGGTATAAGGGCCGCCGAGAGCATGTTCACGTACTCGTGCGCCACGGCGTCTAGGACGAGCCTCGCCATCTCGAGTATGTAGAAGGCGACTATCAGTATCTCGAGCTTGTGGAGCGTCTCCTGGAGGTTTACCAGGCGCTCGAGCTGGTCTCTGGAGGCCTTCTGCTCCTCGATGGAGTTCTTCTGCTGCTGGAGGCTGAGATACGTCCTCACCTCCTCCATCACAGCCATAAGACGATTCTCCAAGCCCTCCGCCCTGACGATGGCCTTCTCGAACGGCCATATCACGCCGCGGTGCGATGCCCTCTCCTGCTCAAGGTTCGTGGGGTGCTCGCCTACCCTCCCCTCAGTCCACTCACCTAGGACACTCTCGGCCTTGGAGAGGGCCTCTCTGGCTTCCGCGTGGCCTATTCTTATGGCGGAGAGTATGGCCGATGTTGTCGACTCCCTCTCCATCACGTAGGAGAGCCAGGACTCAAGCGTCTTGAGATCGACAGGCTCAGGCTGCATGAGCTTCCAGAGGAACTCCTCTATCTTGACGCTTATCTCCTCCTCCCCGGATTCGACGACGGAGAAGACGCCTTTGCTCCTGCTGTACTGGTCGGAGACCTCGGCCGCATGCAACGCAAGGCGCCTCGTGCCCTCCACGATCCATTCAACACCATCATCGATGCCCCGGCCGGTTCGATTCAGGGGCATGATGAAGCATGACCTATCGAAGGATGGCTCGTCCCCGGCCCCCGCCTCGGAGAGTGAGACCAGGCAACGTCCAACCTTCCCGATGCCCCTCCTCCGCCTAGAGGGAGGATCTGAATACTGTTTCAGGAGAGTCTCGCCTTCTTTCTCGCCTCCCAAAGGAAATATCGAGACGGTGAAGGTTGAGAGAAGCCTCAACCCAGTAGAGGAAGAGACGGAGCCGGAGAGATCGTAGGACGATAAATCTCCTACAGGGGTCTCCGACATCCTGCTGCTAAACGTGATCGTTGAGGTGAGGACCGAAAAGCCGCCCGCTCTCTCTGCCCTGTATCGGCAGATAACTCGGTCGTCCGAGATCTCGACCTCTTCTCCTCTGGTCGAGATGTCTCCGGTCCTCCGCTTCAGAGCCTGGATGACGCCGTCGATCGAGGCGCCTCGGCCGGCCTCCCCGTCACCTAAGATCTGGATGAGGACCGTCCTCAAGGGTGGGGGTCCGGACTCGGTCATGGCCCTGCCTCAACCCTCTTCGAACACGTATATGCAGGCGGGGTCGCCCCTGCTCTTCGCCAACGGCAGTGTGAGGGATATACCGGGCTTCACCTTGGATACTATTCCCCTTATCATCGGCCAAGCGAGGTTTAGGTCGAGCCACTCCCAGGGCAGGTTGAGGGTGAGGGCCGTCCTCATGATGGGGCAGAAGCCAGTGCAACGCATCGTGACCCTGCCGCCCTCGACGGCAGCGTTTGGATCGCCCTGTACAGTCCTCTGGAACTCGTTGAGGACGACGGCGACAGCCTCGAGGTTCGACTCTTTTACGCCCAGCTTCTCGATGAAAAAGGCGCCCATCTCCCCGCCGATGTCGTAAGCCGCTCTCCTGGCTGCTTCAGGATCGTTCCTGTACCTGTCGTAGAATTCTTTTGGAGAAGGAAAGCTCATGGCTCCTCAAGAGACAGATAATAGTCAACCCTTTATAAATTTCCCCGACGATGAAACGCGCGCTTATTCTGCCGTATAATTATTATAACTTAGATCTAAAGATCAGAACGCAGAGAATGTGATCCACGAGGATATGGCAATCATCCAAAATCATCGC
>CAZVMI010000094.1:0-5171 GCA_964628365.1 uncultured Candidatus Bathyarchaeia archaeon
GGAGGCCTTCGCCACCAGGTTACACATGTCCTCAACGTAGTTCCAGGGGAAGACGACCCAGCGCCAAGTCTGTTCCTCGCCATAGAAATCGGGTTTGAACTTGCTGTCCTTCAGGAGGATCAGGGTAGCCGTCCTGACCTCTAACGGTTTCAGCGTCCTGACATAGTTCGTGGCGACTATCAGGCTCTTGCCCGTGTCGGCGATGTCGTCCACGATGAGCACCCTCCTGCCGGTCAGGTCGATGTCGAATGGGTACTTGATCTTCGCCTCCCCGTCCGGTGTAGCGGTTATCCCCCAGTGCTCGACCTTGAGGCTGATCAGGTCCTTCACGCCGAGGAAGTCGCAGAGGACCCTTGAGAGCACCCAGCCGCCCCGAGCCAAGCCCACCATGAAGTCCGGCCTGAAGCCGGACTCTATGATCCTCCTTGAGGTTTTCTCTGAGAGGTCGTGGAATCTCTCCCAGCTCATGATCTCGCAGTCGAATTTGTCGCCGGACACACATGAAGATGGGCCGATCTGGTTAAAACGGTAACGGGTCAGATACCGCGAGAACGGTTTAAAAGAATGATACTTGATCAAATCATTTGAGTGGTGGTTAGATGCCTTACTGCAGGAAATGTGGCAAGGAGGTCGGGGAGGACGCTAAGTACTGCCCAGCATGCGGCTCCGCCGTGGGCGCGGCCGAGGTGAGATACAGTAAACCCAGGAGGGGTAGCACAGCCGGGAAGGTTATCGCCGTGATCTTCGGAGGCCTACTAATCCTAGTATCATTCGGCATTTTCGCGGGAGGGGCTGCTCTCACATGGGCTCAGGGCTCTCTCACAGACCCCCAGGGATTCATGATCAGCAAGCCCGTCAGGCTGCAGACTGGCTCATACGGGCTTGCCCTACAAAACCTCGACATTCACATGGAGCCGAGCGCCATGAGAGGGATTTGGAACCCGACGCCAGCCGATATCCTAACCATCAAGCTCACAGCCAGCAGCAACGATCCGTCTAAGGATGTCTTCATAGGCGTCGCACGGTCGGCAGATGCGGCAAACTACCTGAATGGGATAAGCTATGAGGAGATCAAGAACCTCTCGTGGAGCTACGGTCCCTGGGACGAGGGGATACCCGCGATCACATATGTACCGCATTCAGGCTCCCCGCCCACTCGTCCGCCCTCGACGGTGACCTTCTGGGTAGCATCGGCTCATGGCGCAGGCGAGCAGACCATCGAATGGGTGCCTTCGACGGGCACATACTGGATCGTCGCAATGAACGCTGACCTCTTGAAGGACGTCGACATCGATGTGCAGCTCGGTGCGAAGATACCCATACTGAGGGGGATCGGGAATGGGCTCCTCGTCGCGGGCATCATCGGCCTAATCGCAAGCGGCCTGATCGTCTACTACGGCGCCGTCAGGCGCTGGTAGCCACCCCGAAAACCCTTTTTTCATCAGCCCATGATAGGGTGGTTTAAAGCCGAGACTCGCAGGGGCTATATTCAGGTAGCTACAAAGGGGAGGACGGTGGAGTTGGAGAAGAACTACAAGGAGATGCTCGACAGGGCCTACAAGGAGATCCCGGAGCAGAGCAGCTACGTCGACAGGTTCGCGGTCCCCAGGGCGAAGATCGCGCTCCAGGGCAGGAAGACCGTGATAATCAACTTCCGCGAGATCGCGGAGCAGATGCACCGTGACCCCGAGCACCTCCTCAAGTACCTCACGGGGGAGATGGCCACCCTGGCGAACTTCGACGGGAACCGCGCCCTCTTCCAGGGCAAGCACAACGCGGAGTCGATGCGCGGGCTCATAGACGTCTACGCGAAGAAGTACGTCATCTGCCCCGTCTGCGGGCGCCCTGACACCCAGATAGTCAGGGAGAAGCGCCTCTGGTTCCTCCAGTGCGATGCCTGCGGGGCCCGTTCAAGCGTCGGGGCAGGATAGGCTGGATGAGCGAGGTCTACCTGAAGACAAGCCGCCACGGCAGGGACACCCTCGTAGCGGTCTGCGACGCCGAGCTCCTAGGGAAGACCCTCAAGGGAGGCAGGATCCCCTTCAACGTGAGCGAAGCCTTCTACAAGGGCATCATAGGAGACGTCGACGAGGCGCTGGAGGCGATGAAGAGGGCGACCATCTGCAACCTCGTCGGCAAGAGGATAGTCGAGGCGGCTATAAAGTCGAACATGGTGCATGAGAGGGCGGTGATCTACTTCGGCGACGTCCCACACGCCCAGATAGTCAGGATTTAGCCTCGGAAACATCTTATACGCCCCTGAGGGTATTCCTCAACGGGAAGTTTCTATGGACTACAAGGTCAAGGACATAGGGTCAGCGAATGATGGCGAGCTCCTCATCGAGTGGGCCCAGGACCACATGCCGGTCTTGGCTTTGATCAGGCGACGATTTGAGGATGAGAAGCCCCTCAAGGGGGCTAGGCTCGGCGCCTGCCTTCACGCCACGAAGGAGACGGCGGTCCTCATCAGGACCCTGGAGGCCGGAGGAGCCGAGGTCGCCCTCTGCGGTTCGAACCCTCTCTCCACACATGACCCTGTCGTCGCCGCCCTCGCGAAGACGGGGACGCGGGTCTACGCTTGGCGCGAGCAGACGACGGAGGAGTACTACTGGTGCGTAAACAAGGTCATCGACAACGGCCCGATGCTCACCATGGACGACGGAGCCGACCTAGTAAGCACGCTACACACCAAGAGGATCGAGAAGCTTAAGGGGGTGAAGGCGGGCAGCGAGGAGACCACGACCGGGGTCATAAGGCTCCGCGCCATGCACGCCGACGGCGCCCTCAAGTACCCGATAGTCGCCGTGAACGATACGAACACGAAGCACATGTTTGACAACAGGTACGGCACCGGTCAGAGCACGATAGACGGCATACTGAGGGCTTCGAGCGTGATGCTCGCAGGTAAGACCTTCGTCGTCAGCGGCTACGGCTGGTGCGGCCGCGGCATAGCCCAAAGGGCGAAGGGGATGGGCAGCCATGTCGTTGTGACCGAGGTCGATCCGACGAGGGCGCTGGAGGCCGTGATGGACGGGTTCCAGGTCATGCCCCTGATGGAAGCTGCTAAGGTCGGCGACATCTTCGTTTCAGCCACAGGAGACGTTCACATCATCGACCTCGAACACATGAAGCTTATGAAGGACGGAGCGATGCTCGCGAACTCCGGCCACTTCAACGTCGAGATCAATATTCCTGCCCTCGAGAAACTGTCAAAGTCGAAGAGGAGAATGCGCCCTGACCTCGACGAGTACAGGCTGAAGGACGGGAGGAAGCTCTATCTCCTCGGCGAGGGGAGGCTCGTCAACCTCGCAGCCGCGGAGGGTCACCCGAGCGAGGTGATGGACATGAGCTTCGCTGACCAGGCGCTCGTCGCGGAGTGGCTGTGGAAGAGCCCGAAGCTGGAGGTTGGGGTCCACGAGGTGCCCGAGGAGATCGATAGGACCGTGGCGAAGCTTAAGCTCGAGGGACTAGGCATCCGGATAGACGAGTTGACAGAGGAGCAGAGGAAGTACCTGACAAGCTGGAACGAGGGAACCGTCTAACCCATCTCAACTCATCTTCACGCCGTTCTCGGTCCTCATGAGCACACCGTGCCTGACCAGATGGTCGATGGAGGACTCGGTCTCGCCCCTCGTGAAGCCGTGCTTGGACAGCTCCTTCACGAGCCAGCCCGAAGAGTACTCGAAGCCGGGGATCCTCACCGTCTTCATCAGCTGGCCCGTGCAAGTCTTCAGCCTGTTCTCGTTCTGGTGTACCTGGCCGCTCACGGTCTCCTCGTGGCTGGTGAGGGGGTGGGCCTCTATGCCGAGCTTCCTCTGGACGTAGCCGTGGAAGTCCCTGGTCATGGAGCCGCCGTGGAAGGTGAGCACCCTCCTGGGTCTGCACCGCCTTATGTAGCCGAGGAGGCTCTTGAAGTCGGCGTGGTCGCTCAGCGGGAATGCACGCCTCCTGCCGCCGAATAGGACAGCCCAGCCCGAGGCCAGCGCCGAGTCAAGGTTCTCATATGGCAGTGTCGAGCCCTTCGGGGCTATGAGGGCGCATTTGCCGCTGCTCAGCAGCTCCTCCCCCTCCGCGCTCTTCCAGTCGAGGTAATCGAGGCTGTGTCCGAACTCCCTGTAGACGCCGCTCACCTTCGTCGCGCTCTTCGCCGTCACAACGGGCAGCTTCGTCAGCGTGTTGAAGATGCGGATGATCTCCTGGGCGTTGCCAATGGAGTCCGCCTTGAAGGTCGGGATCCTGCCAGCCGGCATAGACTCCATTAGGGCCCACTTGACCATGTCGAGGGCTATCTCTCTCCTCTTAGGGAAGGCGAACATGGGGGCGCCGAAGGTCGTCTCGATGACCAGGAGGTCGCACTCCACGGACTCGGCGGACCTCATCGTGTAGGAGTCCTCTAGGCCGATGTCGCCGGTGTAGAGAACCGTGCCCTCAGGGGTGTTCACCTCGAACTGGACGCTGCCCAGGACGTGCCCCGCGTTGTGGACGTGAACCTCGATGTCGTCAAGCTTGACTTTATCGCCGAGGCTGATCCTCCTCCAGTTGTCGAGATGCCTCCAGCCGAGGGCGTCGAGTAGCCTGTGGGTCTCCTCGGTAGCGTACTTCACCCTGTCGGGGTACTTGAAGGCGGCTGCATGGTCCGCATGGGCGTGGCTGACGAAGACAGGATAGTCCGAGCCGTTGCCAGTCGGGTCGAGGATGATGCCTGAGCCACCGTACTCGACTATCACCCCGCCCCTGTGCCTTACCGTCAGAGCCACGCCTAAGCCTCAGCGCTACCTCATTTCTGGAGCATCAGTATCGCCTTGGCTAGGTCGCCCTCGGCCTGGATCAGGGTGGCGCGGGCCTTCTCCATGCTCACGTTCGCCTGCTGCGAGACGAGGAGCACGTCCTCCTCTGGGACCTCGACCTGCTTCCTCTCCTCGACGGGGGCCTGAGCCGCCTGCGGCGCCCGCTCCGTCACCTTTCCGCCGGCTATCTGGTACATCTTCTGCCCCTGAACGTTTATGGCCGTGACCATCGGGCCCTCTATGACTATCTCCCTGGTCGGGCTCTGGAGGATGACCCTCTTCACGTCGCCGAGCTCGTCCATCTGCATGCCCATCTGCTTCATCATGCGGCGGGCCTTTCTGGAGTCTATCCTAGCCAAAAGATGTGCACCTAGAAATAGGGTT
>CAZVMI010000095.1:0-5124 GCA_964628365.1 uncultured Candidatus Bathyarchaeia archaeon
AACTGATACTACTGCTGTAGTAGTATCTGCACGCAGAGGTCGATCCAAGAAAACATTGATTAATTTATACCATTCTCTGTAAGTAGGTGCAGGAAAGAGCTGGGCTTCGCGTGCGCGGTTTTATGGGTTAATCCGAACCCTCTTAAATAATTGCGCTTTAACGTCCTGAATATTTTATGAAAAGAATAACGCTGATGGCAATCAAAGTGAAATCCCCTATATCTTCTGCCGTCGAAACCATTGCATATACAGCCTCGGTGAGTTGGGAGAAGCTTACTTCAATAGATTTTCAGTTAGGAATCTGCCTATTTCCCTTTAATATCTAAAGGGCAATACAGACTGAAAAGGCCTCACCGAGGCTAAAAGACACACAAAAACTTTCTAGTTTTAAGTCTTTATATATCATCTGGGGAATGGAAAACTAAAAACTAAAGTTTTAAGCCACCCCTCATTTTAACTTATTAAAAGGAGGAAGCATCAGGGTGATAATCAAAAACATTCGAGACGTTAAGGGCTACGACGTCAAAGAAGCCTACGGTCAAGATGCGGAGGGCGTGACGATCAGATGGATCTCTGAGAAGAGGACGGGGGGAGAGGAGTATCTGCATAATTTCGCTCTCCGCTACTTCGTCATAGAACCTAGCGGGTACTTGAACCCGCATAAACATCCATGGGAACAGGAGATCGCCGTGACAGGGGGGCGTCTTCAGGTATTGGGTCCCGGAAAAGGTGGAATCCTAGGAGTCGGAGACGTGGCTTACTTCCCTGCAAATGAGGAACACGGCTTCAAGACCATAGGCGATGAACCAAGCGAGTTCTACTGTGTAATTGGATGCATAGGAAAAGGAGAGAACTGCCTAGGAATATCAGAGCCATAACACGTATGAGCAAAAAACACTCGAAAACAGACAGTTTTACTATGTAATACCCCAGGCTACTAAGTTTAGGGGAGTTGTTTCCTCTTTCTGTAATACTCCTTCATGTTGTAATAGCCGTCGTAAGTTCTCGTGGGGTCGAGTTCGCCGAACCTCTCTTTGCCGTCCCTTGTTGAGTACTCGTACACGAAAGTCGGTTTCCCCAGCCTCTTCAGCCGCTCGAGGTTCTCCGCTATCACGCCGCTGCTGTCCACCCATGTGATTATCGGAGTCGCAGTCCTCGATCATCCCCCTCTCCCTCTCCTTCAGATCGTCCCCGTACCGAACGGTTCTCCAGTCGCCCGCGTTGTACCGGATGCTCCTCGCGTGCCCAACGATCACGTTTGTGTAGCCTCTCGACTTCAGGTAGTCCTGGTAGCGCCTGCACGCCCCGTGCGCCTCCGCCACGATCATCGTCGTGTTCCGGGCTATTGCTTCGTCGATCCTCTCCTTCACCGGTGCCGGCAGCTCGTTGGCCTTGAAGGCGGAGCTCCCCATCAGGAGCAGCTTCCTGCCCGAAGCATGCGACTCCTTCACAGTCAAGTCTCACTCCAACGGCCCAATATTCCGACCATCGCTGGAACGAAGATCATGCGTATGTTTTTTACGAGGAGCTAGTTTTTTTAGCCAGTTCTTCGAGGATTCCCAGGACGTCCTCGAGCACGACCTCCTTGGGCCGCGTCGCGTCTATCTCGTACAGGGGGACCTCAGGCTCAAGTATTGTGAAGAACACCCTGTAGAACCGGGCGCAGTCCTTCAGGACGGCGACGTTTCCCGTCTTCAGCTCCTCCCTGAGCTCCTCCCTGGAATCCTGCCGCTTGACCGACTCCGAGACGGGGATCTTGAAGAAGATGTAGGCGTCCGGCTCCACGAGCGTGCCCACCGCCTTGTTCACGATGTAGCTGGGGAAGTGCATGAATATGCTCGGGTTGTTGCTGGCGACGAAGTTGGCGAAGCCGAAGGCGAGGCTGCTCGCGTAGTTGCGGTCCTCGATGACGGTCTTGCCCTCCGCCCTGAGCCTCTTCGCCTCGGTCCCCCTCGTGTAGTACTGGGTGAGGAACCAGGTCTCCGTCCCTATAGACGCCCTGTCCGCCACCTCGAAGCCCTTCGCCGCCGCCAGCTCGCTCACCTCGGGCATGACGACGCAGTTCTGGATCTTCTTCGCGATCTCCCGGGCGATGGATGACTTGCCGCACCCCGGCAGCCCCTCGAAGACGACTATCATGCCAGGCATGGCCGACCCTTCGATACACCGTACGCCTTGTCATTTATAGAATTGCTGCCAAGCCCACGCAGACCGGCGTCCCGTTCAATATTGAGCTCCGCCGGTCCGATCACCCTGCCTGTCTAACTTCCCCCTCTCCACGAATCTTCGGTAAACGTGATATGACAGTTTCATTACAAAAAGGCAGATAAAACCATTGAGAAATAACGTTTTTCCACATCCGAACCAGAAAAAAGCGCCACTAGAGAATGTTTTAAGCATTAAGTACATAGTTCATCTGTCTTGAGGTGAATCTATGTCTCAGACAACCAAGCTTTTAACGTATGTTATCATAGGTCTCGTCATCGGCGCAGGCGCCGGATGGGTCATCTACCCCGTAGTGAACCCACCCCTCTTAGTAGCAAACTACGTGGCTAAGACCACGTACGACGCACTGAAGACTGAGAGCGACAAAGCCAAGACCGACTTGACAAAGTCCCAGGCGGACCTGGCGAAGGCCCAGGCTGACCTGACTAAGGCGCAGACGGATCTTAAAGCCGCCCAGGCGGAGATTAAGGGTCTGAAGGCGCCTAAGAAGGTCGGCCTCATCCTCGCCACGGGCGGCCTCGGCGACAAGTCCTTCAACGACATCTCCTACGCCGGCGTGCAGAAGGCGAAAACCGACCTCGGCATCCTCTTCGACTACGTCGAGCCCAAGGCGATAGCAGAGTACGAGGGCTATCAGCGGGACTTCGCCAAGTCTGGCGAGTATGTCCTCATCATCTGCGTCGGCTTCGACCAGGCTGACGCCCTCACCAAGATCGCGGGCGAATATCCGAACCAGAACTTCGCCATAGTCGACATGGTGGTGGACAAGCCCAACGTGGCCTCCCTCACCTTCAGGGCTAACGAGGCCTCCTTCCTCGTCGGCGTCGTCGCTGGGATGATGACCGAGACGGGGAAGGTCGGTTTCGTCGGCGGCATGGACATCCCTCTCATCAGGGACTTCTTCGTGGGCTACGAGGCTGGCGCCGAGTGGGCGAACCCGAGCGTCACCGTGTCGGAGCCCGTCTTCGTCGGAGGCTGGGGAGACCCGGGGAGGGGCAAGGAGCTCGCCACGTCACTCATCGAGGGCGGTAACGACGCCATCTACTCGGCGGCCGGAAAGAGCGGGTTGGGAGCACTCGAGGCGGCTCACGACGAGGCCGTCATAGGCTTCGGCGTCGATGCATGCCAGTGCTACCTGTACCCAGAGATCGTTGCGAGCGCGACCAAGAGAGTCGACGAGGCCGTCTACCAGATGATACTGAACGCCATCGTAGGCAAGTTCAAGGGAGGATTCTACAGCGGAGGGCTCAAGGAGAAGTGGGTCGGCATGTGCAGACTTCCCGACGAGGAGCCGCTTTGGGAGGAGGTGTTCTCCTTCCAGCACAGCCCGCTCCCAGCCGACGCACTCGCCAAGGTCAAGGAGGCTAGGGACCTCATCATCGCCGGCGACATCACAGTACCTTCAGGCTACGGGTAAAAAAGAGATATATCACATCCATCCACTCCTTTTTTCATCCCCATGACCCAAGCGGTAGAGATGCTCGGCATCACCAAGACCTTCCCAGGCGTCGTCGCCAACGACCACCTCGACTTCTCGGCTGAGAAGGCCGAGATCCACGGCCTCTTGGGGGAGAACGGCGCCGGGAAAACCGTCCTCATGAGCATCCTATACGGCCTCTACAGGCCAGACGCGGGGAAGATCCGCGTCGACGGTGAGGAGGTCCACATGGACAGCCCCGCCACGGCGATCAGACACGGCATAGGGATGGTTCACCAGCACTTCATGCTCGTGCCGAGCCTCACGGTGGCGGAGAACATCGTCCTCGGCAACGAGGTGACGAGGAGCAGGGTCATCCTCGACACAAAGAGGGCGTCCGAGGAGGTCAGGGCCTTCAGCGAACGCTACAACCTCAAGGTCGACCCGGATGCGCCTGTCCACGCCCTCACCGTCGGCGCCCAGCAGAGGGTGGAGATAATAAAGGCGCTCTACAGGGGCGCGGAGATCCTGATCCTTGACGAGCCGACGGCCATCCTCATCCCCCAGGAGGTGGAGGAGCTGATGAAGGCGATCCGCGCGCTCAAGGCGCAGGGGAAGACCGTCATATTCATCTCACACAAGCTGAGGGAGGTCCTCTCCATCTGCGACAGGATCACAGTCCTCAAGAAGGGGAGGCTCGTCGGGACGGTGAAGACTGGGGAGACGAGCCTACCCCAGCTCGCCACCATGATGGTGGACAGGCAGGTCCTCGAGACCTTCGACAAGAAGCCCGTCGAGGGTGCCGGCGTCGTCCTCAGGGTCGAGGGTGTGCAGGTCGTCAACGAGAGGGGCCTCCCCGCGTTGAAGGGGATCGCCTTCGACGTTATGGCCTCCGAGATCCTCGGCATCGCTGGCGTCGAGGGGAACGGCCAGAGCGAGCTCGTCGAGGCCCTGACGGGGCTGAGGCGGGTAAAGAGTGGCAGGATCACTCTGAACCAGGCCGACATCACCGCCGCCTCACCAGAGAAGAGGATAAGGCTCGGCGTCTCACACGTGCCCGCGGACAGGAACAAGGTTGGTCTTGTCCCCGACTTCTCCGTTATGGAGAACCTGATCCTTGGAAGCCAGGGGGAGGAGCCCTTCGCGAAGAGGCACATGATCCTCGACTACGGGGCGGCGTCGAGCTACGCCGACGGGCTCATAGCGGACTACTCGATAAGCACCCCCAGCAAGGACACGCCGGTCCATAACCTCTCGGGCGGGACCCAGCAGAGAGTCGTGCTGGCGAGGGAGCTCAGCAGGCACCCCAAGCTGATCATAGCCTACCAGCCGACGAGGGGCCTCGACATAGGCGCTACAGAGTATGTGAGGGGCAAGCTCGTGGAGATGCGGGACAACGGCTGCGCGGTCCTACTCATATCGGCCGACCTCGACGAGATAAGGGCGCTCAGCGACAGGATTGCCGTGATATTCGAGGGCAG
>CAZVMI010000096.1:0-3012 GCA_964628365.1 uncultured Candidatus Bathyarchaeia archaeon
ACTTCCTCCCATACTTCCCGGGCGACATCGACCTCATGAGGGTCCACGTCGAGTAGCCCCCTTTTTTCCCGTTCCCGGCTTAGCCCACCCCATTTCCTCGTGGCGCCGTTAAAGTAAAGTAGATAAGCGCCGCATCCCAATCCTCTTCGAAACCCGATTTGAGGAACAAGGCCCTCCCCCTGCTCCTGATCATCATCGTCGCCGCGGTCATACCCGTCACATTCGCGGCCGAAACATACCGTTACAGGTACGTGATGAGCTACGTATTCGAGAACAGGGGAAACACGCCCTTCACCCTGGACCAGGACGACGCCTCAGTCCCGCTCTTCGTGAACAACAAGCACCAGACAGTCACCGTAACCTCGTCAGATCCTGCCCTAGGCGACAGCTACGTCGACGACGACGGGAACAGCCTCAGGAATTGCGGCATACCCCTCACGATAAACCCGGGCCAGAAGCTCTCCTACGCTGTCGTCTACGAGATCGCGTCGAGCGACGACCCTGACGTCCCCATAAACACGAACGACGCCGGAGGCATCTCCGACATCCCGCCCAGCCTCGTGGCGCAGTACGTCTTCCCGACCGAGACCTTCACGTCGAACAACACGGTCGTGATGGAGAAGGCCCGGCAGCTGACCGAGAACAGGACGACGGTCCTCGGGAAGGTGATGGCCATGCTCTGGTGGCTCAAGGGGAACGTCACATACGACAGCTCAGAGGTTCCAAGGTACCCGACCCAGACCCTGAAGGAGCTGAAGGGCGACTGCGACGACCAGGCGATCCTCCTCATCTCCATGTGCAGGAGCCTCGGCATCCCAGCATACCTCCAGGTGGGCATCGTCCTGAGCGAGGGGATAGACGTCTCCGAGAACAGCTGGGACGGTCACCTCATGATAGAGGAGAAGGGGATAGGCTGGCACGGCTGGGCGATGGTATACATGCCGCCGTGGGGCTGGCTCCCCGTGGACCTGACCCTGACAAGCACAAGCAACCCCCTCGAGGTCATCCATAACTCCCCAGAGAGGAGCCACATGGTCGTCACCTGCCTCGACATCTCAAAGCAGGCTTACATCGGCGACAGCCGTGCGACGAGGGAGAAGATCACAGCCTCGGGCCTCTACGTCACCAGCAAAGACGAGGCAACGGTCATCAAGGAGGAAATCTGGGCATATTCCTCGATGATGGTGCTTGGCGTCGTCCTCGCAGCGTCCGTCATCGTGATGTTCTGGGCCGCTAGGCGTCGTTCACACTGACGCCGCGAGCAGGTTTTAATTCAGCACCGTACAGATACCCTACGTGCTTGATTTGAAGATACCCGACGAGATCCTGAGCCGGAGGAGCGTCAGGGCTTTCACCGGCGAGGACCTGCCCGACTCTGAGGTGGAGAAGCTGATAGAAGCCGCCTGCTTGGCGCCCAGCGCCGGAAACAACCAGCCCTGGGGCTTCGTCATCGTCAGGGACGACGGCGCCAAGCAGAGGCTAGTCGAAGCGGCCCACGGACAGTCCTTCATGGGTACCGCCCCCGTCGTCATCGTCGTCTGCGCAGACCCAAAGAGGACGACGCCGAGGTACGGCGACAGAGGCCTGAACCTCTACTGCATACAGGACACCGCCGCGGCCGTGGAGAACATCCTGCTGACGGCAGCCCACAACGGCCTAGGAACCTGCTGGATAGGCGCCTTCGACGAGGCTGCGGCCGCGGAGGCGGTGGGCTTGCCCGAGGACGTGAGGCCGGTCGCCATGATCCCCGTCGGCTACCCGGCGCAGAGCCCTGATCGGAGGCCGAGGCGGGAGCCCGGCGACGTGATTCACAAGGAGAGGTGGTGAGCCCGCTTCCCCATTATCCCAAGGCTCCACGGGAGCCCGGGTGAAGCCTTTCACATTTTATATATCGTCCCAGCGTCCTTTTCATCGGTGCTCGGCACGGATAAGTTTCGTTTCATCGACCTGAAGGTGGCGGACGCCTACACCAACATGGCCGTCGACGAGGCTCTAGCCCAGGCTAGGGGAGAGGGCAAGTCGCCTGACACCCTCAGGTTCTACATGTGGAAGCCATCAGCGGTCACCCTTGGTTACTTCCAGAGCGTTGAGGACGAGGTCAACCTCGACGCCCTGAAGAAGTACGGCATCTTCCTCAACAGGAGGATAAGCGGCGGCGGAGCCGTCCTGAACAGCGCGACCGGGGAGATAACCTACAGCGTCGTAATGGACGAGAAGGACCCCAGGGTCTCCTCCGACCCCGTAGAGTCCTACCGCTACCTCTGTCACGGCATCGTAGAAGCCCTCGCCATCCTCGGCATCAAGGCAGACTTCAAGCCGATAAACGATATAATCGTCGACGGAAAGAAGATCTCGGGAAACGCCCAGATACGCCGATACGGCGCGGTGCTCCACCACGGCACACTCCTCGTCGACTACAGCGCCCGCGAGATGTTCAGCGTACTCAAGATATCGAAGGAGAAGCTGAGCGACAAGATGATCCAGCAGGCCGAGGAGCGCGTGACCACGATACGCCGCGAACTCGGCAGGCAGATAAGCTTCGAGGAGGTGCGCGACGCCTTCGAGGAGGGCTACAGGAGGGCACTCAACGCAGAACTCGTCCAAGGGGACCTCACGCCGTATGAGGGGGAGCTCGTGAAGAAGTTCAGGGAACGGTACGCGAGCAGGGAGTGGATCTACAGGAGGTAGCGGGTTGAAGAGGTTCGAGTACAAGGTCCCGGGCGGCAAGCTGCTGAGGGCGAAGGTCGAGGACCGCGACGGCAGGATCAGCTTCCTCCAGATCACGGGAGACTTCTTCCTCCTCCCCGAGACCGACCTCGAGGGGCTCGAGAGCAAGCTGATCGGTTTTCCCACAGACGCTAAAAAGATCTCGGAGACCGTGGCGAGCTTCTTCGCCGAGAGGAAGACGACGATAGCTGGAGCGAGCCCAGCTGACTTCGCCTACGTCATAAACTCCGCCCTGGGCATCAGAGCCTGAAGTCAGGGATCGGCGGCACGCAGGCCCTGAGCCTG
>CAZVMI010000096.1:3112-5103 GCA_964628365.1 uncultured Candidatus Bathyarchaeia archaeon
GTCCAGGGCATGACCAGCGTCTTAGCCGCGTCCCCCTTTCCAGCCCACTCGTCGAGCCGGGTCTGAGGCCCCGACAGGGGCCTGAGCATGATCCTCTTCAGACGTTCGGGGTTCTCATTGGCTAGGTCGACTGAGGCCCTCCTGTTCGCATCGCTCCTCGCCGAGGTCATGTCGAGGACGGATTCGAGGCGGGTGTCGCAGAGGATCGCCTCGTGGGGCTCCTCTATGAGGCTCCTGTGCTCGGGCGACCAGTGGTATCGGCGGGCATTACGCGCCTCCTCGTTTATCCCCTGCTGGACTACGATCCAGTCGCCGTCCTCGTCGAAGAAGAAGGAGTGGTGGTAGAGCTGGTAGCCGTCCTGGACGAGGCTGTTGTCGACCTTCGCCGCCATCCTGCTGCAGTAGATTAAGCGATCTATTCTGCTCCCGGTCAGGCCGAGCCGGGTTCCGAGCTCGTCTATCTCCTGCGGCGCCTTCCTCGACGTCCTCCCCTTGCCTCCGGCGACGGCGAGGCCGAGCTCGTCAGGGTCGATAGCCTCCTTCAGCGCTCCGCAGGTCACAGTCGTGGTGCCGCTGCTGTGCCAGTCGTAGCCGAGGACGCAGCTCAGCGACTGGAAGAACCATGGGTCTGAGAGGCGGCGCATCAGCCCGTTCCTGCCGTACTCGTCGACGATGATCCTGACTATGCAGCCTGCGAGCTTGACCATCCTGCCGAAGAGCCACCTCGGCGCCTTTCCTGGGTGAAGCGGGAGGAGGGCGGCGCCCCTCAGAGACATGTCCGAGTGCCCATCGGTTCTCCCCTGATAAAAGCGGTTCCCACGTGGATACAGTGGGGTGGTCACTGAAAGTGGGCGTTAACCCATATATCCCTGCGCTGGAAGTTTTAATCCATGGTCAAGTTAGGCGCCGAAATGGATGAGATCGATACGCCGGCCCTCCTCATCGACCTCGACGTCATGGAGAAAAACATCCATACCATGGCGGATGCCTTCACGGGGATGTCTGCTGACCTGAGGCCTCACACGAAGACCCACAAGACCCCGATCATCGCCCACAAACAGATCGCGGCGGGTGCCATAGGGGTCACCTGCGCGAAGCTCGGGGAGGCGGAGGTGATGGCCGAGGCAGGCATCAGGAACATCCTCATCGCCAACCAGGTCGTCGGAGAGCCCAAGGTGACTAGGCTCGTCAACCTCGCAAAGCACAGTGACGTCATCGTCGCCGTCGACGACCCGGCGAACGTCAGGCACATCGCTGAAGCCGCCAGGCGCAAGGACGTTAAGCTCAATGTCCTCGTCGAGGTCAACGTCGGCAACAACAGGTGTGGCGTCGACCCGGGCGAGCCAGCCGTCGTCCTCGCGAGGGAGGTCGCGAATGAGGCCAGTCTGAGCCTGCGCGGGCTGATGGGATACGAGGGCTTCTGCCAGTTCATCCCACGCCTAGAGGACAGGAGGGCGAAGGCCGAGGCGGCGATGGATAAGCTCATCACATCAAGAGACACGCTCGTCGACGCCGGCGTGGACGTGGAGATCGTCAGCGGAGGCGGCACCGGGACCCACATGATCACGGGCAACTACCCGGGCGTCACCGAGGTAGAGGCTGGCTCGTACGTCTTCATGGACGCCAAATATAGCACGGTTGAGGGGCTGGAGAAGTTCGGGAAAGCCCTCACCGTCCTCAGCACCGTCCTGAGCACGCCTCGCCCCGGAGTAGCCGTCTGCGACGCAGGCCTCAAGACCCTCACAACCGACTTCGGGACCCCGGTCGTCAAGGGCGTCGAGGGCGTCGAGTACGTGAGAGCGAATGAGGAGCACGGCCACCTCAGGGTCGAGCCGGGCGCATCAGTCAAGGCCGGCGACAAGATAGAGATATTTCCCACCCACTGCTGCACCAACACGAACCTCTACGACTACTTCCACTGCGTCAGGGACGGCAGCCTCGAGGCGGTCTGGCGGATAGCCGCGAGGGGCAGAAGCCAGTAACCCGGCTAC
>CAZVMI010000097.1:0-5096 GCA_964628365.1 uncultured Candidatus Bathyarchaeia archaeon
CGGAGGGATTCGAACCCTCGGCCAACGGCTTAAGAGGCCGCCGCTCTACCTTGCTGAGCTACGAACCCGCTCGCCAACACTCATACAGGAGTCCAAATTTAAATGTTTCAGCCCCCGCCAACCGGTCGAGGGGTTATCAAAAAGGGTTACTTTAGGATCTTCACCTTGGAGGCGTCGACGCCCTCCGTGAGCAGTTGGGTGAGGCTCTTGGCCTCGCCCTTCGCTAGGAGGATCTTCTGCTTCGCCGCGTCCGAGAAGTCGAAGGCGACCACCGTGACAGGGTGGGTAAGGCTGCCTGAGGCGAGGACCTTGCCAGGGACGGCGACGACGTCGCCCTCCTCTGTGTGCCTCTCGATGGTGCTCAGGTTCACGGACACCCTGCTCCTCTTCGACCTGCTAAGCTCCTCGGCTAGGGCCGCCCAGATGGGCCTGCCCGTCTTCCTGGTCGCCGCCTTCAGCTCCTTAATCGTCTTCTCCAGCTCAGGATTCTTCAAATGGTGGTCCTCCCTCTTCCGTCCCTTCGCCTTCCTCCTCCTCGTCGAACTCGCCCGTGCCTACGGCGTACAGCTTGCGGCCGACCTCCTTGGGGGCCTCGAAGTCGAGTATCTCCTCGTGTACCTCGCCGCCCTCCAGCTTCCTGTTGAGCTCTACGAGCTTCTCCTCCAGGATCTTCACCGCCTCGGTGACTATCCGCTCAGGCTTCAGGGCGCCCGTCGACTCGACTGTGAACGCGAACTCGTCCTCCTTCATGTTCTCCCTGAGGGAGCCCTCGCCGATCAGCTTCGTGCACGACTCGGACCTGTTGAAAGACTGGACATCCACGACCTTGATCTTGTTGGCGCCGACCGGGATCACTGCCTTGGGGCACTCCTCTGCGCAGGCCTTCAGGAGCGCCTTATCGTTGGACGCGATCTCGGCCACGTTCTGGTAGATGGCCATTGATACCGGCGACCACTTGGAGTTGATCTTCCCCTTGCCCAGCTGTGCGTAGGCCTCGAACCTTATCGCCTGCCCAGGAGCCAGCTTCGCCAGCGGGATGTACTGGTTGACAGGCGTCGTCGCCGGGTCCGCGGAGACGATGTCGCCCGAGTACACGACCCGGATCTCGGTTCCCGCCTTGACGTCCATGGTCATGGTCGCCCTGCACTTCGGGCAGCCGAGCTCTGCGCCGCAGTCGCACCTCTCGGGCAGGACGTAGTTATCCAGGTCCGTCTTCATCGGAACCATGCCTATCCTATGCGCCAGGACCTCGTCCGGGACGACGGAGGAGTTGTCAAAGTAGAAGATGTCGTCTATCGCCATGGTGGGCACCTCGGCCATCATGGTGCGCCGCAGCGCGTTGGCCAGGGCTACGTCGCAGTCCTCGACCACGAACCTGATGACCTCGTCGCCGACGCCCAGCACCTTGACCTTCAACGCGATCCCAGCCGCCTACGGCCTTCTGCCTCTCCTGCCGCCGGGCTTCCTCGTGCCATCGTGGGGGGTCGGCGTCGTCTCCTCGATCCTGCCGATCCTGAAGCCGCTCCTGGCGAGGATACGGATGGCGGCCTGTGCTCCGGGGCCAGGGGTCTTCGACCCGCTTCCGCCCGGCGCCCTGACCTTGATGTGGATGGCGTTCACGCCCTTGTCCCTGCCCCAGTCAGCGATCTGCTGCGCCGCCTTCATGGCCGCGTAGGGGCTCGGCTTGAGCCTGTCCGCCTTGACGAACATGCCGCCCGTGGCGAAGCCGAGGGTCTCGGCGCCGGTCGCGTCGGTCATGTGTATGATCGTGTTGTTGAAGCTGCTATAGATGTGGACTATAGCCCATTTCTCTTCACCGCTCAACCTTCACTCCTCCAGCTGCTTCCTCCACCGCCATCGCCCTGCGGAGCGGGTGATCCTTAGAGGCATACGGGCTTGAGACCGCGTAGTCTAAGGTCCCCTCGTCGTCGATCCTGACGTGGTAGCTCGGCGCCGTCACCTTCCTCCCGGCGATTGAGATGTGGCCATGGGCGATGAGCTGCCTTGACTGGAAGAAGCTCTTGGCGAGCCCCCTCCTGACGATGTAGGTCTGGAGCCTCCTCTCTAGCAGGTCTTGGACGCTTAGGGTGAGGACGTCCTCGGGGGTGCCGTTAGGCGCCACGAGCCCCATCTTGTTGAGTTTGCTCAGGAGCTCCTTCTGCCTGACGCCCCTCTCCTCGGTGCCAAGGGACAGGAGATCCCTCGCCCTGCGCCTCAGCTCGCTGAGCTGGGTCTTGACGCGCCAGAGCTCCCGCTTGTTGCGGAGCCCGTAGCCGCCTATCAGCTTCAGCTCCTCCATCAGGTTCTCGGTGTCGTAGGGGCGCTGGGGCGTCGTGTACTTCTTATGTTTCCTCTTAGGGTCTCCCATCTACAAGCCTTCTACTCTCTAGGTTGTTCCCGCTGTGCCTGCTTCAGCTGTTTCTTGCTGACGCCCACGCTGCGGCCCTTCCTCGCCGTGGTCTTGGTGTGCTGGCCGCGGACCTTTATCCCCCTCGCGTGACGTTCACCCTTCCAGCTCCGGGTCTCCTTCATCAGCTCTATGTCTTCCTTGAGCCTGAAGTCGAGGTCGGACCCTAGAAGATGTAGGTCGTTCCCGGTCATGGGGTCCTTCCTCCTGTTGAGTATCCACCTCGGGAGGCCGCTCTTGATGGGGTCGTCGAGGGCCTCCTCCAGCCTCTTGACATCCGCGTCGGATAGGTTCCCCATCCTCGTCGTGGCGTCGACCCCGGAGGCCTTTATTATTGAGAGGGCTAGCCTTATCCCGACGCCCTTTATCTCGCACAGGGCGTAGGGGACGGTCTTGGTGCCGTCTAGGTTGGTGCCTTGCAGCCTTACTATGTAGTTGAATTCCCTTGACACGCGGAAATCTCCCAGCAGTGTGTAGCGGTAAAGCATAAAAACATTATTAAAAGGTTACGGTGAACCTCGCCGTGGTACGCGTACGGTCCGAGCATGAGACGTGCCTTCCAATGGGGACACAGTGGATCAGACTGGTACCCGTATCATGGCGCCGGACGGGCCAATCTCGACGTTACCGTTGCTCGTCGAGACATCGATGACCATCTTCACGGCGAAGGAGTCGTAGCCCGTGGTCTGAGCCGACTTCTCAGTATTGGTGTCCTTCGAGTAGCTGAGGTTCGGCAGGCTAAAATCGATGGCGCCGTTGCTTGTCTTGGCGGTGAGCCTGTAGCCGGCGGAGGAGGGCGCGCTTATCTCCACTAGACCGTTCGAGGTGGAGAGATCATAGCTTCCGCTGACGGTGCCGGTGATGGTTAAGGCGATGCGGCCGTTGCTCGTAGAGACCTCCATGACGCCTGCCTCAACGCGGCCCTCGATTCCACCGTTGGAGGTACTGCCAGTAATAGTGTCGGCGAATACGTTCGTGAAGATGAATTTACCATTGGAGGTGGAAAGACTGATCATCCCTCCCTTCAGTATATCGGTTAAGGCTATGTAGCCGTTGCTAGATCTTAAGTTTAGGTCGATCTCGGAGGACGCCGGCAGCTTGACCGCGACCTCTACGCTGTAGGGTGGATTGAGCGTGTTCGGGTAGTCGTATTTGAGGATAAGCTGCTGTCTCCCGCCGACAACGTTCTTGCTCAGGGAGACCGTCATCTTCACCAGGTTCTGGTCCGCCTCGTTCTGAGAGAAGCCCCTCGCCTTGACGACGGCTTTGACCTCGTACTCGTTCCTATCCCAGGTCGAGACGGTGACGGGCCCGTTTAAGTTATCGACCTTTAAGTAGACGCCGGGCTCCGTCGAAGCACCTGTGAAGGTCTTAGTGTCCTGGGCTGTGTAGGGCCCCCAGCCTCCGATGTTTGACAGGCCGGTTATGAATGAGAAGCCCTGGGTCATTAAGAGGGCTATGACCAAGCCGCCCGCTATGGAGCCGCCGAGCCTGTTGAAGGGTGTGCCGGGGCTGATCCATTTCATCAATCCGGAGAGGACCATCCCCGCACCGAGGATTATGAAGAGCCAGGCTACCATGTTTTGGCTAAGGTCTATGGAGTTGAAGACGTACCACCCGACGCCTATGCCGAGGAGGACGCCTCCGAACCAGAGGGCTGATGATTCCCTCATCCCTTATCACACGCCTCTCTAACAGTCTCCGGGATAAAAATGTTGATTTCCCCAGAAATTAGGTCCGGAGGGTCGGAGCCAGAGGCGTTGTCGAAGGGGGTTTTCTAGAACGGCTCCTGGCTCCTAGGGATGATCTCCTCGGCTAACTATATCCTGTTGATGTAACTAGGCGGCTAATGACGCAGTTACGCGGGATCCTCGGGCTAATTCCTCTTTATCGAGTCGCCGTAGGTGATCAGAGTGATGGTGCTCTTCACGTTGTCTAGGCGCCTGACGTGGTTGAAGACTACCTCCTTCACCTTGTCCATCGTGTCGGCCTCTACCTCGATTATGACGTCGTAGATGCCGTAGAGGGAGAAGATCGCCTTGATCTCATTGACCCCGCTCAGAGCCTTTATCACCTCTGCCTCCTTGCCGAGCTCCGTGTTAAGCAAGATGTAAGCCTTCAAGTCCTATTCCGATTTGAACTATGGGCTCCAGCCTTATATCTATTCACCATCCCAGCCACGTAGGCGCCGGATTTTCCATGGTTTAGGACGCCTATTCTTTTCCCTGGCATTATCCTGAGCTCTTGATCTTTGTAGGGTGATGAAAAACGTATGTCGAGGAAGGTGAGCTTCATGCGCCTCGGCCTCTTTGTCGGTACGATGTGACCGCCCGCCGTGTCGATGTACGTGTGGTAGACCTTCATCAGGTAAGTAATCTGAGCCCGCCATATACCCTCTCAAGGATTCGGAGGGGAAGCCTGGCTACCCGTGCCTCTGCCTCTTTGCCAATCTCCAGTTTCTCTACGTATTTCTTGGCAGTGCGCTTCGTCGAAGGCGTCCCGTACGCCGGGGATGCTTCTATTACGGCGTCTATCAGCGCATTCTTCAGCTTCTTGTCGCCCCTGAGTATGACGCCCCTCATAACCGACTCCGCGGACGAGGAAACCTGCCTCGGCCTCAGGGACAACAGGCTGGTGGACGTATTGGGCTCCGGATAGTAGGCGGAAGGCGGAACCTGCTCGACCAACT
>CAZVMI010000098.1:0-1573 GCA_964628365.1 uncultured Candidatus Bathyarchaeia archaeon
CCCGGATATTATATAAATTTTTTAACTAAGAAAAGCGAAAAAAAGTGAAAATTTTCTAAAAGATCCGTGGTGCCCTCGGTCACCTGTACTCCTTGCCCATCTTCTCGGCCACGGCCCTCACGGCGCTCCAGACCGTCTTGACGGAGTCGATTTGGACGAGCTCCTGTGGGCTGTGGGGGCTCTTAATGGTGGGGCCGACGGAGACCACCCTGAGCCCGGGCTCCAGGTTGATGAACTGGGCGCACTCGAGGCCGGCGTGGATGGCTGTCACGACGGGCTTCCCGCCAAGGACCTGCTCGTAGATCGACGCGACGAAGTGGAGCCAGGGGGAGGTGACATCGGCCTTCCATCCGGTCCCGCCCGGCGGCTGGACCACGTCGGCACCGTACTTCACACCGATCTCCTTCAGGATCTTCCTGTTCTTCGCCATGTCCTCGGCGTCCGAGGTCCTGGACATTATGGAGATCTTGACGGCGACCTCCTCTGTGTTCACTATTGCGAGGTTGTTCGAGGTCTCAACGAGCCCCTCTATGCTCTTGCTCCAGGAGAAGGGGCCGTGGTGGACCTCCTTCAGTATTCCTATTATGGAGGCGGTCTTCTCCTCCGATACGGCCTTCTCCGTCTTCGCCTCTTCCAGGGTGAAGACCATGTTCTCCTCCACGGGGAAGCCCTTCTTCGCCTTCTTCCCCCACTTGTCGAGGACCGCCTTCACCTTGGAGGCGTTCTTCTTGGGGACGACGAAGACGCAGGAACCGGACCTCGGGATGGCGTTCCCCCTCGTCCCGCCCTGGATGTTCGATATACTGAGGGGGGTCTCCTTGCCGAGGGTGTAGAGGAAGTCGCCGAGGAGCTTGTTCGCGTTCGCCCTCGGGAGGTGTATGTCGACCCCTGAGTGGCCTCCGAGGAGTCCATCGACCTTGAACTTCATCCCCGCCCAGCCCTCGACGGGCTCGAAGGAGATCGGGATGGTGTACTGGGTCCCCCCGCCTCCAGCTGAGCCGATGATTATGACTCCGGCCTCCTCGCTGTCGAGGTTGATCATGTTCTTGGCTGTGAAGAAGCCCTGCTTCATGTTCATAGCCCCCTTGAGGCCGGTCTCCTCCTCCACGGTCATCAGGGCCTCGATCTTGCCATGCTTCTTCAGGGTGGGGTCGGCGATGAGGGCCATCGAGATGGCGATGCCCATACCGTTGTCGGCGCCTAGGGTGGTCCTGTCCGCCCTTACGATGTCCCCCTCCACCTTGACCGGGATGGGATCCGTGTCGAAGTTGTGGGGGCTCGCCTCGTCCTTCTCGCAGACCATGTCCTGGTGGCTCTGTAAGACGAGGCCGGGGTAACCCTCGCAGCCCGGCGACGCCTCGCGGGTCAGGAGGACGTTTCCGACCTCGTCCTTCTTGAACTTGACGTGGTTCTCCTCAGCCCACCTCCTCAGCCAGTCCTGGACCTTCTGCTCCTTGCCGGAGCAACGCGGTATCTTGGTGATCTCCTCGAATATCGACCACACAGCCTTCGGCTCCAGCGAGCCCAACTTCTTAGCAGCCATATCAATCATCGAACCAAACCTCATTCTTTT
>CAZVMI010000098.1:1673-5042 GCA_964628365.1 uncultured Candidatus Bathyarchaeia archaeon
GCGAGCCCAACTTCTTAGCAGCCATATCAATCATCGAACCAAACCTCATTCTTTTGGAGGATATTTCTAACTTTCGATTCAGCCCGGGCCCGGTACAGCCACTTAGGCTCGAACGGCTATAGGAGCGGCCCGTTGAGGTATACCAGGTGCTGCTGACCCCAGCCCGGTCATTTCACGCTGCAGTGGAGCATCTCCTTCGAGAAGACCTCGGCCGCCTCACAGGTGTCGCAGCGGACGCAGCCGACCTCCAACTGACCGGCTTCAAACCTCCTCACCAGGTCAGGTTCCCTGATAAATGGGCGACTCATGGAGATCATGTCAGCGATCCCCCTGTCGACTACGGCCTTCATCGCGGACAGAGTCCGGAAGCCGTTGACGAGGGCGAGGGGCTTCGGCCTAGTCGCCGCCCTCATCTTCTCGCAGTGGCCGGCGAAGCTTACCTCCGATAGGGCCGGGTCGGGGCTCTTCGCCCTGGCGCGGAGCTCCTGCCTCTGGCCTATGCCTCCCCCGCTGACCTCTATCAGGTCGATGCCCCTGGCCGCCATGGCCTGGGCGACCTCGGCGGCCTCGTCGACGGTGAAGCCGTCCGGGCTGAAGTCGTCGCAGTTCATCTTGAGGGCGACTGGGACCTCCGGGCCGAGCCTTCCCCTGATCTCGTCGTAGACCTCCTTCAGGAGCGTCATCCTGTTCCTGAGGCTGCCGCCCCACTCGTCTGTGCGGGTGTTGGCGTGCCTGCTCAGGAACTCGCTTATCAGGTAGCCGTGGGCTCCGTGGATCTGGACGCCGTCGAACCCAGCTTCCAGTGCGCGGTTTGACGCCTCGCCGAAGGCGTCGACCACCCCCCAGATCTCGGTCGTCGTCATCTCGCGGGCCGTCCAGTCCTGGTCCTCGTAGTTTGAGGGACCCGCCCGCTCCCCCGCGCCTGCCTGGTAGCCGCCGTAGTTGAGTTGTGCTATTATCTTGCTACCGTGGCGGTGGACGGCGTCTGTCAGCTCCTTCAGCTTCGGGATCTGTCTGTCGCTGCTGATGCCGGCCATGCCGACGTGGGCCTTCCCCTTCTCGGCGACGTAGAGGTGGCCCTTCACGATGAGGCCTACCCCGCCTTTAGCGAGATCTTCGTAGAGTCGTATGATCTCCTGGCGGACGACGCCTTCGGTGTCGGCGTAGGCGGAGGTGGTGGCGGAGCGCATGAAGCGGTTCCTGATCTCCATCTCCCCTATCACGTAGGGTTGGAAGAGGGTGGACATGGGTAACCCACGGGAGCCGGTGTTTTAGAAGCTATCGGGCGGAGGGCTTTTACTCCCCATGGGGCTTGTCTTAACCGTGGTTTCTATGACAGTGATTCCTGGGCTCGTGGACGGGGAGCAGAGGGTCTACTTCAGGGCGGGTGGCGAGTGGTGCTACCTCTGGACGCCGGCGGGGTTCAAGGCGAGGGGGAAGGCCCCCGTGGTCATCCACCACCACGGCGCGAGGGGCTACGTCAGGGAGGGCGAGGCGGACTGGCCGGACACGGAGTCGAAGGCTACGTTCCTGCGCGCCGTGATGGATGGTGGCGGCGGCTGCGTCGTCGCCGGGTCCCACGCCTGCGGCGACCACTGGGGGAACGGCTGCGCCGTTGAGGCGAACGCCGCTCTGCTCAGGGCGCTGGACGGCTGCCCTGGGCTGGACACCGGCCGGCTCGGCTTGATGGGTGGTGGTCTGGGCGGAGCCCTGATCTGGAACTCCGTCCTGGGCCCCTTCGCGGGGAGGGCGAGGCTCGTCGCCGTGCTCCAGGCCGTGGCTAACCTCGACGCCGTGGTGAGGGAGCACAAGTTCAAGGACGTCTGCCTCAGGGCCTACGGGCTCCCCGAGGATACGCCTGACGACGAGGCCGTGGAGAAGATCGGGCCAAACGACCCGCTGCCGAGGCTCAGGGCCTTGAAGAGGGGGACCAAGCTGCCTAGGACGGCGATCTACCACGGATTCAAGGACGCGAACATCCCGGCTGAGACGAACGCGGTCCCCCTGGCTGAGGCGCTGAGGAGGGCGGGGGGAGAGGTTGAGCTGAACGTCTTCCCAGGCGTGGAACACAACGTCTACGGTATGGGGGCGGAGATGGAGGGGAGGCTCAGGAGGTTCTTCTCCGCCCTCTAGCCTCTGCGTCTCTTAGCGCCGGGCGTCAGGTAGTGGTCGGGGAGGAAGCTGGGCTCCTGGTCTACGCCTCCGAAGGGTATCGGCGACGGTAGAAGGTGCTTCGTCCTCTCGATGCCTTCGATGACCTTGTCGAGGTCCTTCGCGGGTAGGCAGATGAATATCTCGTGGTCCTGGACTATGCTGCTGACTCTTTCGCCGCGGCATGGGAATCCTACGCTTGGCTTGCCGGTGGTGTATGTGGCGGCCATGGCCTCGACGCAGACGCCGTACTTGGCCGATGTGGAGAAGGCTATGCGTGGTGCGGTGGAGTATAGGTAGCCGTTCACCACCTTGAGCACCTGGAGCGGGTTGCCGTAGATGATGACCTGGTCTGGTTCCAGGTCCATCTTGTCCAGGGGCGAGAAGGCGATGGCCTTGACGTCGCCGAAGGGGATGCGGGGCAGCGTCTGGAACATCTCGGCGCAGAGCTCGGGCGTCTCCCTGACTCCGTCTTTTTGGGCTATGTCGCCTCGCTGCATGGATTCGTCGAAGGGGTGCATGCCGGTGGCCAGGGCGCCGACGTTGCAGACCTGGTCGTCGGCGGTGGCGAGCGTCTTGCGGAGGTGGTGGCGGGCTAGGCCGACGAGCTGGCAGACGTTCAGGGGCGTCTTGGGGCGGTAGAAGCACTTCTCGGCGAGCTCCCACTCGAGGCCCTCGGTGTAGGTCCTGTAGTACTTGACGGCGACCGGCGGGGTCGGTAGGCTCAGGGTGCCGACGAGGTAGTCGTGCTGTTTCTTGTAGTTGACCATTCTGTTGGCTGTTTCGGGGGCGCCGGATTTAACCGTTTGTAGGTTGGGCGATCTTCTTCCTTATCTTGTCTGCGACGTCCGCGAGGCTGGTGCCCCTTGTGGCTGTCCTGGCGACGAGTTGGATGAGGGTTCCTCCGTCTCCTCTTCGGCGTGGGATGACGTGTATGTGGACGTGGGGGACCTCCTGTCCGCTGCCGGGGCCGTCGTTGATGCCCACGGTGGCGGCTTCCGCTCCCACTGCTTCTCGGATGGGCTTAGCGAGCCTGTGGAGGGCGGCGAAGAGGGCTGCGGCGTCCTCGGCTGACAGGTCTTCTATCCTGGCTACATGGGTTCTGGGGATTATCAGCGTGTGGCCCGGGGCGCTCGGGTGGATGTCTAGGAAGGCCACGGTCCTGTCGTCCTCGTATACGACGTGGGCTGGGACCTTGCCCGCGGATATGGCGCAGAA
>CAZVMI010000099.1:0-4938 GCA_964628365.1 uncultured Candidatus Bathyarchaeia archaeon
AGCCCGTCGTGCTGAAGAATGATGTGGCGAGCGACGCGATCAAGGTGCCGAAGGGCTTCAACGCGGGGACGAAGCAGTTCGCCTACGGCATCGTGGGCGGGGAGAAGCTGATCACCCTTGACTTTAAGGCGTACATAGGCGCCCCTGAGGAGTTCGACTCTGTCACCATAAAGGGCGTACCGCCGATAAACCAGAGGATCAGCCCATGCGTCCATGGCGACTACGCGACGATAGCGATCACGGCGAACATGATACCCCTCGTCGTCTCAGCCTCGCCCGGGTTCAAGACGATGGTCGACCTCCCTATACCTCACGCCACCCCGAAGTACATGAGGAAGTACGTCAAGTAGCCCCCCATATTTTTTTTAAACCTTTTTCCGCCCTCTTCCCGATAAAAGAGCCACAGGAATAGTTAGGAGACGTGTATTCCCGTGTTTACTTATACTTTAATTAGGCTTTGATACACCCTTTTCGACGTTTTTAGGTCATGGGACTACCCTAAGGAGTTGTGGTCGTATGGTCAAACTGGAGGCCTCTTTTTTTTCTATCGGCTTTTTAAGAAAGTCAGAAAGGGGGTTGGGGGCTAGATAACGAAGGTCTCCTTCTCGACGTTCCTCGTGGCGATGCCGAGGTCGGCGACGTGGAACCTTCCACCGCCGAAGAGCTCCGCTTCCTCTTCGCCCGCGTATGCGGCGGCGACTATCCTGCCGATGGCGTCGCTCTTCATTATGCCGCTCCCGCTCGCGGCGCCAACATAGATCATGCCCGGTGAAGGCGCCACGACAGGGGTGAGGTCGAGGCTGTTTATCGCGTACTGCCCCGCCCACATATTCATCGGGCGGAGGTTCGTGAAGCACGGGAGGTACTTGACGAGGACATAGTAGATGTTGTTGGAGTAGTAATCCTCCTCAGGCTGGGGGTCCTCCTCCAGGCCGAACTTCCTACCAATGTTGTCGGCGCAGCCGAGCCAGATGCTCCCCTCCGTGACCTCGCCCTTGAGGTAGACGCCATACGACGGAAGTATGGTAAGCGGTAGTACGCCCTTCCCGAGTCTCTTGACGTTCATCAAGCCGCCGAGCTTTGGGTCCTTGAAGACGAACAGCTGCCTCTTCTTCGGCCTCATCATCGGCTCGAGGCCGACGGGGTTGAGGAGCCCCTCCGCCCAGACCCCTGTGGCGACGACGGTCGTCTCAGCGCTGATCGTCCCCTTGCTTGTCTCAGCGCCCGCCACAGCCTTCTCCTGCCAGATGAACGGCTCGCCCGGTATCCCGAGCTCCTCCCGCGGCTTCACGATCAGCCTCTTCGCCTCTGTCCCGTACTTGACCTCGCCTCCGAGCTTCAGGAACTCCGCCTCGTAGGCGCGGCAGACGGCGTCGGCGTCGACGCTCCCGCACTTCGGGGCGAACAGGCCGACCTCGACGGGCTCTAGCCCCATCATCTCCGCCTCCTCGTCCCCCTGGAAGTCCGTAACGAGGTCAGGGATGCTCTCCCTGAGCTTCTCCTTTCCCATCGTCCTAAGCTCTATGCCGCGCCTCCCCATGGCCTCGAAGACCCCTGTGAGGCGGCGGCGCTGGTCCTCGCTGAAGAGCCAGAGGTAGCCTATGTGGTTGAGCTTCAGGTCGTACCCCATCTGGCTCTGGAAGTGGTTGAACCAGTCTATCGTCGAGTCGGCAAGGAGGAAGTTCGTCTCCGAGGCGAAGACGTTCCTGAACGCCCCCTCGCTCTTCGCCGTGTTCCCCTGAGCCGGCCCGCTATTCTTGTCTATGACGATTATCCTCTTATCCGGATTCTGAGATTTCAGATGATAGGCGGAGCTGAAGCCCAGAATCCCTCCACCTATCACCAAGATATCACAATCCATTGAGATCATCCAACCTCTGCACTTCTCTTAAGACTAGTGGTTTCACTCAAAAATTTTTCTTCCAGTTAAACGAGACATGATTTATTCCTAGTTAACGATTTTTTCCACTCAAATAGTAATAGCTAATGCCCTACGGCTTGATGATCCTTTTACTCCGATCAAAATGCTATATAAAGTAATGCAAATATTATTTCAGGGAGACCCCCCAGATTGAACTTGAAGATTCTTTTCGTAGGTATCGCGACGGAACGGGTCCAGGACTTCGTCGAGGACTCCACCACGGTAGAGGGGATAGTCTTCGACCGCCGTATACCCCACCTCGAATACGAGTTCTACGAGCATATCGCCTCAGACACGTTAATGGAGGCGATAGTCGAGGCTGAGAAGAAGGGCTTCGACGCCGCCGTGATCGGGTGCTTCTACGACCCTGGGCTGAGGGAGGCGAGGGAGCTGGTCAAGATGCCCGTCGTCGGAGTCTGCGAGGCGAGCCTGAGCCTAGCCTCGATGATCTCAGCCGGGAAGTTCTCCGTCCTCGTCGGCAGGAGGAAGTGGATACCCAAGATGATGGCTACCGCGAAGGGGTACGGCTTGGACTCAAGGATCGCCTCCTGGAGGGTTCTCGGCCTCACAGTGCCGATGATGAGGGATGTGGAGAAGAGCCGTGCCGCGATCTATAGGGAGGCGAAGGCGGCGATGGAGGAGGACATGGCTGAGTGTGTCGTCCTAGGCTGCACGGGCATGGTGGGTCAGGCGAGGGACGTCCAGAAGGAGCTCGGCATACCTATCCTTGACCCTGTCCTCTGCGGCCTCAAGGTCGCGGAGATGATGGCGATCCTCTGGAGGAGGTTCGGCATCTCCCACAGCAAGATAGGAGGATACGAGCCCCCGCCACCCGATGAGTTCAAGGCGATCTTCAAGAAGGTCTACGGCAAGCCGCCTTGATCCCGCTTAGGCTCTCCTAAGAATGTCCAGATGGTGAGGGCTGCGGTCAACGAGAAAAGGGCTGAGGCGTAGAAGGCCCACGCCGCGCCGATGCTCTCCCAGATGACGGCGCCGAGGAGAGGCGCCACGGTCAACGCTATCCCTGGTATCATGTTCATCGCCCCGTACGCCCTCCCTATCTCCCGCGCCGGCGTCACGTCGATGACCAGGGCCTCAAGCGTCGGCTGCTGGACGTAGCCGAAGATGTTGTCGAGCGTCTGCACGACCAAGACCATGAGGAAGCTCGTCGAGAACGTGAAGGCCAGGATGAAGAGGGGGCGGACGGCGTAGCTCACCAACAGGCTCGTCCTCCTGCTCAGCCTGTCCACCATCCTCCCGACGGGTATCCTGGTGAGTATACCGACGAAGCCGATGCCGCCTGCAACGAGCCCCCACTCGACCTTAGACAGCCCGATCATGTCTACGGCGTAGACGACGCTGTACCGGGTCAGTATGCCTACTGCGAGGGAGAAGAGGAAGGAGCCGAAGATCGCGACCCTGAGAGCCCTGAGCCTGGTCACGGGCTCGAACATCTCCCTCACTACCCTGCCGAAGCTGAATCCCTCCCCCTGGGGCCTGTCCTCGGGGACAAGGTCCTCCTTTAGGAAGAGGGCGCGGCCGACGCTGGTGAGGAGCATCACGGAGCCGCTGACTAGGAAGGCGAAACGCATGCCGCCGAGCAGCCCCATCCTGTCGAGGAGGAGGCCGCTGAGCACGGGCATCACGGTGGACGCCAGCGCGAAGAGGGTGTGGAAGGTCGCGAAGGCCGTCGCCCGCCTGTCGGGCTCCACAGCCGAGGCGAACATCGCCTGCCTGGCGGGGAGCACAGTGTTCGTGAACCCCTCGAGGATGACCCCCGGGATCAGGTAGACCCAGTCGTCTGCGAAGAAGTAGGTGATCGGCGCGAAGGAGGCTATCAGCCCTCCCCAGACGATGAGCTTCTTGTGCCCGATCCTGTCAGACGCGTAACCGACAGGCGCCTGGAGCAGGACCCTTATCAGTCCCTGTATTAGGCTGAGCATCCCTACGACCGCGAGGGAGGCGCCAAGCTCTAGGACGTAGAGCGCCCAGAAGGTCGAGGTGAGGAAGAGGATGCCCTGGCCGAAGGTCTCCGTGAAGGTCATAACGAGGGCGTTTCCCCTAAGGCCGAGGAGGCTCCCACCACCCCCTGAACCGCAGCCCGACCCCATGGACCCCCACCGAACCCTTCCGCCTAACTCAGATTCAATATCCTAATAGAACTTGCGATTGCCCCGATCAAAATAGTTGGCACCTTCCACCGTGCAACTCCCGAATATATTCAGGTCCATATAACAATCATGTTCAGTTGAAACGTCGCGGGAAACGTCGCGATGCTACATGGCGCAAAAAAAAATATATAGAAAGTGGGTTTACGTAGCTTCGATCCTTATGCAGTTGACCAGAGATCAGGAGGCTCACGCCCTTGAGCTCCACAGGAAGTCGCTCGTCGTGGATTTCCACTGCGACGCCGTCCTCGCCACCCTCCCAGACTCCGCCTACGTCATCGAGGCGGGGGCGAAGAGGACACTCCACACGAGGTCGAGCCAGGGCCACGTCGACATCCCGAGGCTCGTAGAGGGAGGCGTGGACTGCCAGGTCTTCAGCCACTTCGTCGAGCCGATATACAACCCCGTGGCGCCAGCCAGGATGCTCCAAGTCCTCGGCTACTCCCTCCAGGAGATAGAGAAATCGGACAAGGTCGCCCTCGCGACTAAGTACAGCGATATCGTTAAGAACGACGGCAAGCGGGTCTCCATCGTCGTCGGATTCGAGGGCGGAGAGGCCCTCGGACAGGACCTCCGCATCCTGAACGTGTTCCACAGGCTCGGTCTCAGGCGCCTCACACTAACATGGAACAACAGGAACGCCATCGCGGACGGCGTCCGCTGGCAGAGGGGCAGAGGCGGCCTCACTGAGTTCGGGGCTGAGGCGGCCGCGGAGTGCAACAGGCTCGGGATACTCATCGATGTCTCCCACATCACGGATCAGGGCTTCTGGGACACCCTCGCCGCCAGCAAGGACCCCGTAATCGCCAGCCACTCCAACTGCCGCGCCCTCTGCGGCTCCATGAGGAA
>CAZVMI010000100.1:0-4923 GCA_964628365.1 uncultured Candidatus Bathyarchaeia archaeon
GATAGGGGTCGCCGTGGTCGAGCTCTCGGCGCCCCTCAAGGTCGGCGACAGGATCACGGTGAGGGGGATGAAGACGAGCTTGGACCAGACGGTCGAGTCGATGGAGGTCGACCACAGGCGGGTCGCCTCGGCCAAGGCCGGGGAGTCCATCGGCCTGAAGGTCGGTGGCTACGTCAGGGAAGGGGACGTTGTGTACATCTTCACCGCCCAGTAAACCTTTTAAACCCTGACTCCGCTCTAACCCCTACATACCTGTTCGGAGATAGACAAATGGGGTATCGTTTTATCGTGCCCCCGACTGAGGGGGAAGCGTAAATGGGGAATTGTTTTATTAGGTAAACCACCCCAGGCACCGAGCCGCTCCAGCAGCCAGACACGGCGGGGAGTACCATTCCATGAAAAGCGAGGGGCCGAGGGTTGGCTCCACGTCTCGCGCCGGGAGGTGGCCCCGTATGGTTGAGATGTCGGGGTCGAGGGCCTTCTGGAAGGCCCTGGAGAATGAGGGGGTCAACCACGTCTTCGGGCTGCCCGGGGGCTCTGTGATCCCCCTATGTGACGAACTCCTCAATTTCGATCTTCGGTTCATCCTCGCCCGCCACGAACAGGGCGCAGCACACATGGCCGACGGCTACGCGAGGGCAAGTGGCCGAGTCGGCGTCTGCCTCGCCACCTCGGGGCCTGGGGCGACGAACTTGGTGACGGGGATCGCGACGGCGAACATGGACTCGTCCGCGGTCGTCGCCTTCACGGGACAGGTGAACAGGGCCGTGATCGGCTCGGACGCCTTCCAAGAGGTGGACATAATTGGCTGCTCCGCCTCGGTCACGAAGTACAACATGCAGGTTAGGAGGGCGTCCGAGATCCCCGCGGCGGTCAAGGCCGCCTTCCACATCGCCTCCACGGGCCGCAAAGGCGCTGTGCTCGTCGACCTCCCCAAGGACGTCACCATAGACGTCGAGGAGATGGAGTTCCCGGAGACGGTGCATTTCCGCGGCTACAAGGTGGAGGCCAAACCCGACACGAGGGAGCTCGAAGTGGCGGCGACGCTGCTCGCGAAGGCGCAGAGACCAGTGATCGTGGCCGGGGGAGGGGTCATCAACGCGGGCGCCTCAAGGGAGCTCGTCGCCCTCTCCGAGTACCTCATGGCGCCTACGGCGACCACCCTCATGGGGAAGGGCGCCTTCCCCGCCGACCATCCGCTCAGCCTCGGCATGTGCGGCATGCACGGCACGGTGGCCGCCAACAACGTAGTCCCGGAGGCAGACGTCCTCCTGATAGTCGGTGCGAGGCTAAGCGACAGGACGACCGGGGCCGTGAAGAGCTTCGCGCCGAACGCCAAGGTGATCCACGTCGACATCGACAAGACCGAGGTCGACAAGAACGTCGAGACGAGGATGAGGGTGGTCGGCGACGCCGGCCTCGCCCTCAGCGGACTTTTGGAGCGGGTCGGAGCGCTGAGGCCCAAGGCAGGCAAGGCCTCCATATGGCACAAGAAGGTGGAGGAGCTCCGCTGCGCCACAAACGGCAAGAACGGGAACGGCGCCAAGGAGGGCTACCTCAGGGCGCCGGACGTCATCAAGGCACTCAGGAAGGCCCTGCCGAGGAACGCCATAGTCACCACGGAGGTGGGGCAGAACCAGATGTGGGCGGCCCTCCACTACGACGCCTACGAGCCACGCACCTTCTTCACGAGCGGCGGCCTCGGCACGATGGGCTGGGGCTTCCCGGCGGCGATAGGCGCCAAGACGGCGCGCCCGGATGTCCCGGTAGTCGACATCGCCGGGGACGGAAGCTTCGGTATGACGGAGAACAGCATGGCGACCAGCGTCGAGGAGGGGATACCCGTCGTCGTCGTGGTGCTGAACAACCAGATGCTCGGAATGGTGGCGCAGTGGCAGCGCCTCTTCTACGACCACAGGTACTCGGCGGTGAAGCTGAGGGGAAACCCCGACTTCATAAAGCTCGCCGAGGCGTACGGCGCCGAGGGCGTGAAGGTGGAGACGATGCAGGAGTTCGAGGCTGCGGTCAGGAGGGCCATCGCCAGCGACGTCTCCACGGTCATAGACGTCCCCATCGACCCTGAGGAGAACGTCTACCCGATAGTGCCACCGGGGATGGGTCTCAAGGACGCGCTCCTGGAGGTGTGAGGAGTGAGCGAGCTACACACGATAGCGTTCATAGTCGAGAACAAGCCCGGCGTCCTCTTCAACATCTCCAACATGTTCAGGAAGAAGAACTTCAACATCCACAGCATCAGCGTGGGCGCCATCCCGAACGCCGAGGTCGTCAGGATCACAATAGTGGTTCAGGCTGACGCCCGCGGCGTCTACCAGGTGGTGGAGCAGCTCGACAAGATGGTGGACGTCGTCGAGGTGAAGCGCCTCGACCCGATGAGGATCGTGAGGAGGGAGCTCGCCCTCGTGAAGCTCACCACGACGGACCCGATGGCGAGGGAGGAGGCCCTCACGTGCATCAACGACTACCACGGCCTCATCCTGAACATAGACCCGGACACCCTGATAGCGGAAGTGACCGGCGAATCCGACGAGATAGACGCCTTCCTGGAGCTGGTGAAGCCCATAGGCATCATCGAGTTCTCAAGGACAGGTATCACCGCCCTCGAGAAGGGGCGGCTCAGGCTAGAGAGAGGTGAAATGTGATGGTGAAGGTATACCACGACAAGGACATAGACGAGAAGGTCCTGAAGGGAAAGAAGGTAGCCATAATAGGCTACGGCAGCCAGGGAAGGGCGCAGGCCCTCAACATGCACGACTCGGGGGTCGACGTCGTAGTCGGCCTGAGGCCGGGCAAGTCATGGGAGAAGGCGGAGGCGGACGGCCTCAATGTGACGACCGTCATAGAGGCCGCGCAGGCGGCGGACATCGTGCTGATGCTCGTCCCGGACATGGCTCAGCCAGTCGTCTACGGGGAGGAGGTGGCGCTGGCCCTCAGGAAGGGAAAGACCCTTCAGTTCGCCCACGGCTTCAACATCCACTTCGGAGCCATCAAGCCGCCCAAGGACGTCGACGTCATCATGGTGGCGCCGAAGAGCCCTGGCCCGGAGATGCGTCGCCAGTACGAGGCGGGCTTCGGGGTCCCAGCCCTCGTCGCCGTCCAGCAGGACGCATCGGGGAAGGCGCTCAAGATAGCACTAGCCATCGCAAAGGCCCTAGGATCGGGGCGAGCCGGCGTCATCGAGACCACCTTCAAGAACGAGACGGAGAGCGACCTCTTCGGCGAACAGACCGTCCTATGCGGCGGCGTCGACCAGCTCATCCGCAGGGGCTTCAAGGTCCTCACGGAGGCCGGGTATCCGCCCGAGCTCGCCTACTTCGAAGTCTGCAACGAGCTTAAGCTCATCGTCGACCTCATCTATAAGTCGGGTCTCGGCGGAATGTACCGCGCCGTCTCCGATACTGCGAAGTACGGCGGCCTGATGGTAGGGCCGAAGATCGTCGACGACCACGTCGAGGAGAACATGAGGAAGGCGCTCAAGGAGGTCCAGAGCGGCAAGTTCGCTCAACAGTGGATTGCCGAGTACGCCGCTGGCTCCAAGGAGTTCAGGCGCCTCATGGACGAGTGCGACGCCCTCGAGATCGAGAAGGTCGGCAAGCAGGTCCGGATGATGTCGGGGCTCGAAAAATAGCCCCCATCCGACGGGCCGTGTATCGGATCTCAGCCTACAAACCTTTTTATGTAGAGTCACGGTGGTTTAGGTTACATCCGTTTAGGGAGGATGGACAATGGGGTATTGCTTTGTCGAGCCCCCTTGCGAGGGGGAGAGATGAATGGGGAATCGTATTCTCAGTTGACAGATTCCCGCAAGTGACCAAGGATTCCGGATCATCAGGATTCGATGCTGATCTGCTCTACCATGGGGGTGGGCTCCATGCCTGAGATGACCGGCGCGGAGGCCTACGTGAAGGCCCTCGAGAGGGAGGGCGTCGAGTACATCTTCGGCGTCACGGGGGCGGCCATCATGCCCATCTGCGACGAGCTCCTCAAGTCGAGCATCCGGTACGTTGGCGGCGCCCACGAGCAGGGTTCAGCCCACATGGCCGACGGCTACGCCAGGGCGTCGGGGAGGGTCGGGGTCGTCCAGGCGACGAGCGGCCCAGGCGCCACCAACATCGTTACTGGGGTGGCGACGGCCCAGCTCGACTCCTCTCCCGTCGTCGCCTTCACGGGGCAGGTGCCCAGGAGCATGGTGGGTACAGACGCCTTCCAGGAGGTGGACATCATCGGCGTCACCGCCTCCGTGACCAAGCACAACATACAGGTGATGGAGGCGGCAGAGGTGCCCCACGCTGTTAAGGCGGCGTTCTACATCGCGTCGACCGGGAGGAAGGGCGCCGTACTCGTCGACCTGCCGAAGGACGTCCAGACGGACACGGCTGAGATGGTTTTCCCCGAGAAGGTCGAGTTCCGCGGCTACCACCCGAACGTCGAGCCGAGCCCAAACGAGATCCACTGGGCCGCGACACTGCTCGCCAAGGCGAGGAGACCCGTGATCATAGCGGGCGGCGGCGTCATAGCCTCCGGGGCATCGCGGGAACTCGTGGGGCTCGCAGAGATGATCCAAGCCCCCGTCGCGCACAGCCTCATGGGGAAGGGATCTATTCCGAGCGACCACCCCCTCAGCCTCGGCCTCTGCGGCATGCACGGCAGGTACGAGGCGAACCAAATAGTGCCTGAGGCGGACGTCCTGCTCATCGTAGGCGCGAGGCTCAGCGACAGGACCACGGGAGCTGTCAACGGGTTCGCCCCCAACGCCAGGATAATCCACATCGACGTGGACAGGAGCGAGATAGACAAGAACGTGGACTCCATAACCCGTGTCGTGGGCGACGCCGGACTCGCCCTCCGCGGGATAAGGGAGAAGGTCGCCCTCCAGATGAGCGGCGACAAGAGAGACGAGGCGAT
>CAZVMI010000101.1:0-3590 GCA_964628365.1 uncultured Candidatus Bathyarchaeia archaeon
CCGTTCAGGTACTCCCTTATCTCCTGCTCAGTCGGCTCAGGGTTCTCGTCTAGGAGCGCCTTCGTCGCCATTATGAAGCCTGGGGTGCAGAATCCACACTGGACCGCGCCCTCGTCCAGGTAGGCCTCCTGGATCGGATGGAGCTTACCGCCTTCGGCGAGCCCCTCGATGGTGTCGACCCTCCTGTCGTCGGCGTCCACGGCGAGCACCATGCAGGCGAGGACGGCGTCGCCGTCGAGCAGCACCGTGCAGGCGCCGCATTCGCCGATGCCGCAGCCGTACTTGGTCCCCGTGAGGTCCATCTCGTCCCTGAGGAGGTTCAGGAGCAGGGTCTGGGGCTCGACGTCGAAGACGCGCTTTGCGCCGTTGACGGTGATCTCTATCTTCATCACCGATTCCTCCCCCCCGACTCGGCTATCCTTGTGAGGGCTTCCACTGTGAAGCCGTACGCGACCTTCCTCTTGTAGGGGCCGCTGCTCCTCCCCCTCTCCCGGGGCTGGATGCTCTTCGAGGCGAGCTCCGCGGCGTCGGAGATCACCTTCTCGTCGAGCCTCTTCCCCCTCAGGAACTCCTCGACGTCCCTGGTCCTCATGGGGGTCGGGGCGACTGTGCCCCAGGCGAGGCGGCAGTCCTCGACGGTCCCGCCCTTTAGCTTCGCCGAGGCTGCGAGGCTTATGGTGGCGATGTCCATGCTGACCCTGGCGACCCTGAGGAAGCAGCCGTATCCGCCGGCGGCCGACCGCGGCACCGTGACGCCCGTCAGGATCTCGCCCTGGCTCAGTATGGTTCTGCCAGGGCCCGTGAAGAAGGAGTCCAGGTCGACCGTCCTTTCGCCCGACGGCCCCGTGATGTGCGCCTTTGCGTCGAGGGCGAGGAGCGCCACCGGACCGTCCGCGGCGGGGGACGCATTACAGATGTTGCCCCCCAAGGTGGCGAGGTTCCTTATCTGGACGCTTCCTATCATCCTAACCGCCTCGTATAGAACCGGGAGCCTCTTCTGGACGAGTTCAGAGCGCTCTATGTCTCTGAGCTTCGTCAGGGCGCCTATCCAGACCCCGTCCCTCCTCTCCCTGATCCCGGAGAGGCCTGGTATCCACTTCAGGTTGACGACGTGCTTCGGCCTCACGGAGCCGTCCTTCATCTTGACTATGAGGTCGGTGCCCCCCGCGAGGACCTTGGCCTCGGACCCGTAATTATCGAGGAGCTTAACCGCCTCGGCGACGCTAGCCGGCGCGTGGTACTCGAAGCCGAGCAGGATGTGTGTGTTGTGCCTGTTCACGTACATGGTCATCCCTCCCTCCCCCTGAGCGCCTCAAGTATCCTCTCCTTGGTCAGGGGGAGCTCGTAGAACCTGATGCCCAGGGCGTTCTGGATGGCGTTGGCCACGGCGCCGGCGACGGGGTTAAGCGCCCCCTCGCCGATTCCCTTCGCGCCGAACGGGCCGGTGGGCTCGTAGGTGTCGACGAAGAAGACCTGGAAGTCTTCCAGGTCAGGCATGTCCATGGCGTATGGCACCTTGTAGTCCGTGATGAAGCCCCTGTTGGCGAGGTCACCCGTCCTCTCGTCGTACGGCAGGTCCTCGACCGTCGCCATGCTCCATCCCATCGCCAGGCCTCCGTGGATCTGGCCGGCGGCGAGCTTCGGGTTGATTACGGTTCCTATGTCCGCGCCGGCGATGACGCGGAGGGGCTTCACCCTGCCGGTCCAGGTGTCAACTTCGACCTCCACGAAGTAGCCCGTGAAGTGGGGTGGGCATGCTGGCTGGCGGTAGCTGTCGACGGCGGCTGCGGTGCCCCAGTTCTTGTGGCGGGCCGTGTAGGCGATCTCCTTGAAGGTCGCCTCCCTGCCGGCGACGCCCTCGGCGTAGACGACGCCCTGCCCCTTGGCGGGATCACATCTGAACTTCAACGCGTGAGGGTAGGCGTCCAGCATCCGTGAGGCGTAGTCGCGGATCTTCTCCTTCACCTGCTTCGCGACCTTCAGCGCTGCTCCTCCGCCCGAGTAGATGCCCCTCGAGGCGTGGGTGCAGACATCGTAGACGGTGGTGCTCGTGTCTGCGTTGATGATATTCACGTTCTCAAGGGGGACGCAGAGCTCCTCGGCGATTATCTTGGCGTGGGCCTCCACGGTGCCGCCGCCGTGGTCCATGAGGGCTGTGACGTAGTCGAGGGTCCCGTCCTCGTTGAGCTTCAGGAAGGCTCCGCTGAAGTCGATGACCGTCCCCGGAACCGGTGCGCCGGCGCTGCTCGTGTGGTAGCCCCTCCCCATGCCTATGCCCCGGCGGTACCTCCCCTTCTGGCTCCCCGCCTTGGGCCGGTTGTACCAGTCGATCATCTCCGCGCCGCGCTTCAGTATCTCCTCGACGCCGCAGCTCTGGATGATGCTCTTAACCGTAGGCCCCTGCCCCCAGAAGAGGTCGCCCTCGCCGATGTAGTTCTTGAGCCTGAAGTCGAGGGGGTCGATGCCGAGCTCGCCGGCGAGCTCGTCCATCATGGACTCGACCATCCAGGTGACCTGGGGGTTGCCGTAGCCGCGGAAGGCGCAGCTCGGCGTCTTGTTCGTGTAGACGGCTCTGCTCACGTAGCTCTTCGCCTTGAGCTTGTAGAGGCTGACCCACCAGCCGGCCATGCAGCCTAGGAGCGGGTAGGCCTGGATCTGGTGTGCGCCGAGGTCGAGCCACGCCTCCATGCGGCCTGCGACGAGGGTGCCGTCCCTCTTGGCGCCGAGCTTGAGCTTGAAGATCATGGAGTAGCTGCAGTGGTCGTGCATGTCCTCCTCCCTGGTGAACTGGAGCTTCACGGGTCTCCTCGTCTTCAGCGCCATGGCGACGGCTATCGGCGTCACGGTGTTCACCTGGATGCTCGAGCCGAAGCTGCCTCCGAGGGGAACCTTCATCACCCTGATCTTGCCCATGGGTAGGCCGAAGATCTCGTGGAGGAGTATCCTGGTGTTGTGGAGGGTCTGCGTGGTGCTCCAGATGGTGACTCCCCCGTCGTACTCGGGGCGGACGAGGACCGCCTTCGTCTCGAGCTGGGTGTGGTATCGGCGGTTCGTCCTGTATGTCCGCTCCAGCACCACGTCGGACTCCTTGAAGCCGGCTTCGACGTCGCCCTCTGTGATGTCGAGGGTGCAGGCGATGTTCCCCTCCACCTTGAGCGGCTGGTCCTTGAGCAGGATGTCGTCGTGTAGCTGGACCGAGTCGGGCTTGTGGGCCTCGAAGGCGTCGAAGTAGGCCGGGAGCGGCTCATAGTCGACCTTGATCGATTCCAGGGCGACCTGTGCCTGCTCCTCGGTCTCGGCTGCGACTGCCGCGATAGCCTCCCCGACGTATAGGGGCTTCCTTGTGAGCACCCTCCAGTCCTTGTAGGTCGCCTCGGGGGTGCTGACTAGGCGCGGGCAGAACCTGACATCTGGGACATCATCGGGGATGAGGACCTGTGCGCCGAGGCTGAGGGCCTCGGAGGCGTCGATGTTCTTCACCCTGGCGTGGGGCTGCGTCGACTTGAGCACCCTGACGTGGAGCATGTTAGGGAGGCTGAGGTCCGAGGCGAACCTCTCAAGGCCCGTGACCTTGCCGAAGCCGTCCTTCC
>CAZVMI010000101.1:3690-4908 GCA_964628365.1 uncultured Candidatus Bathyarchaeia archaeon
CCTCATCGCCGCCGGCCTCGTCGTCAGGTACGCGACGGGTATGGCCCTCGTCGCGGACGCCATGCTCCTGGCGGCGATGCTGGTCTCGGGCTACAGGGTTGCCTTGGCCGGTCTCAGGTCGCTGGTCAGGGGAGGAATAGCCATCGACCTCCTGATCACGGTGGCCGCCGTCGGAGCCGCCGCGATAGGGCACCTCGAGGAGGGTGCCTCAGTCGTCTTCCTCTTCAGCCTCGCCGAGAGGCTCGAGGACTACGCATCTGACAGGGCCAGGCACGGCATCGAGGCGCTGATGGACCTCCGCCCGGAGGTCGCGGTCGTCAGGAGGAGCGGCGAGGAGGTCTCGGTGCCGGTCGAGGACGTCCTGCCGGGCGAGGTCTTCGTCCTGAGGCCCGGCGGCAGGGTGCCGCTGGACGGCGTCATCGTCGAGGGCTCCTCCAGCCTCGACCAGGCGGCGATAACCGGCGAGTCGGTGCCCGTGCCGAGGGGTCCAGGCGAGGAGGTCTACGCAGGCACCATGAACGTCGACGGTTTCCTCGCGGTAGAGGTTAACAGGATGGCGGGCGAGACGATGCTCGCGAGGATTCAGCGGCTCGTCGAGGAGGCGGAGGAGAGCAGGTCGCAGACTGAGGCGTTCGTCGACAGGTTCTCCCGTTGGTACACGCCCTCGGTGATCATGGTGGCGGTCCTCGTAGCCGCGGTGCCGCCGCTGGTCCTGGGCGAGCCCCTGGACCTGTGGGTCTACAGGGCGCTTGTGATGCTCGTCGTCGCCTGCCCCTGCGCCCTGGCGATATCGACGCCCGTCGCCATGGTCTCAGCCATCTCAAGCGCGAGCAGGAACGGCGTCCTCGTCAAGGGGGGCGCCCACATCGAGGGGATGAGCAGGGCCGCGACCTTCGCCTTCGACAAGACCGGCACACTGACAGAGGGGAGGCTGGAGGTCGTCGGCGTCCAGGGCGATGAGCCGAGGGAGGTCCTGCGCTGCGCCGCTTCCCTCGAATCCAAGTCTGAGCACCCGATAGCCCAGGCGATCCTTGAGAAGGCCCGGAGCGAGGGCGTCGACGTCCCCGAGGCGAAGGGCTTCAAGACCTACCTCGGCAGAGGCGTCACCGCGACCCTCGGTGGGAAGACCTACTGCGTCGGGAACCCGAGGCTCTTCACCGAGCTGGGCATCATCAACGGAGGCGCAGAGGCGAACGGCAACACCGTCATCCTCGTCTC
>CAZVMI010000102.1:0-4903 GCA_964628365.1 uncultured Candidatus Bathyarchaeia archaeon
GCAGCTTCTTCGACTTCATCGGCGTCGGAACAAAGTGGATAGAGGGCTGTTACTGTCTCCCGGATCACTCCCTCGGCCAGATAATGGAGAAGTGGGCGAAGAACTACGCCTACGTCCTCGTAGACTCTCCCGCCGGAGTCGAGCACCTGAACCGGAGGATAACGAAGAGGGTCAAGGACGTCTTCAATATCCTCGATGCTTCGAAGAAGAGCATCGACAACGCGAAACGGACATACAAGATCATGAAGGAGGTTGGGATAGCATTCGACAACTACTACCTCGTCGGCGGCCACACCTTCTCGCAGAGGTTCGAGGAAGACGCCAGAAAACAACCCTACACGTACCTAGGCAGAATAGAATACGACGACCTTGTAAGAGACTTCAACATAGAAGGCAGGACGCTGCTCGACCTTCCCGAGGACTCAAAAGCATACGAGTCAGTCAAGCAGATCGTGGCGAAGGCAGGGTATAAGCGAAAGTGACTTGTCCCCAAGGGGCTCGGAAATGACGAGGGGTGTTGAGCGTGAAGATCGCGGTAGCAGGAAAAGGTGGCGTCGGTAAGACTCTCATCTCGAGCACCCTGGCCAGATTGCTAGCGAGGGACGGCTACAGAGTTCTTGCTGTGGACGCCGACCCAAACATCAATCTCGCAACCGCCCTCGGCGTATCCGAAGAGGTCGCGGCTAAAATAGTGCCGATATCAGAGAACGACTCCCTCATCGAGGAGAAGACGGGCGTGGCACCCGGAGAATCGATAGGCCGCGTATTCAACATGACGCCTAAGGTCGGCGACATCGTAGAGAAATTCGGGATCACCGGACCGGATGGAGTCAACCTTCTCGTCATGGGGACGGTGAAGGCTGGAAACTCCGGCTGCATGTGCGGGGCGAACGCCCTTCTGAGGGCACTGATTCAGCACATCCTGATCCAGCGAGGCGAGGTCGTTATCATGGACATGGAGGCTGGGCTGGAACACTTAGGGCGGGGCACGGCGAGGAGGATGAACGTGATGCTCGCTGTGGTTGAACCGAGGATGAAGGCAATCGAGACAGCTGGCAGGGTAATGAAGCTCGCGAGCGAGATAGAGGTCAAGGACGTCATTGCGGTGGGGAACAAGGTCAGCTCAGGGGAGGAGAGGAGCCTCATAGAGGAGAAGATGAAGGAGCTACGGATACCAGTCGCGGCGTACATCCCGTTCGATGAGAACGTATCAGAGTCGGACATGAGGGGAATACCCCTCATAGATTATGCCCCGGAATCCCCCGCCGTGCTAGCTATCACTCAGCTTAAAAACTACCTTGAGGAGCACTACAACCTCTAATCTCCAATCCTTTAAACACGAGACGCCTCAGATTAAGAGGCGAGGTTCAGATCACCCTAGGCAAGGTTATTCGTTGAAACTCAAGATAAGGAAGATCAGGACGAGGTATTGGAAACCCGGAACGAACGCCATCAACGAGATTACATCGGCCCTTTCCAATGGTTTGAATAATGGAGATGTCGTGGTCGTCTCCGAGAAGGCGCTAGCCACCGCTCAGGGATTAGTAATAGACGAATCCAAGATCAATCCTGGACTGATGGCCAAGATTATCGCGAAGTTTTGGATGCGAAAAGTGTGGGGAGGCCCTCTTGGGCGCATTACGAAGCTTAAACCACGGACTCTTGAGAACCTCAGGGAGTACCCGATCCATGCAGGCTCCGCTCACAAGCAGCTGGCCCTCAGAAAAATGGGGCTGCTGCAGGCGCTCAGGCACTATTCCGAGGGTGGGATAGACGCGAGCAACCTACCTTACTCGTTGGTCAGCCTCCCCCTCCCAAATCCTCAGGAGAACGCAAGCCAGATCAGAGAAGCGTTACAAAAAGTGACTGGCCACAGTGTCACAGTGTTGATTGTGGATGGGGACGCCACCTTCTCTTGGAGGAACCTACACCTCGCCCCCAGGCGAGTCAAGTTCCCGGGGCTCATCCACGTCGGTGGTTTCCTGTCGTTCGTCGTCGGAAGAGGCCTAGGAATGAGGGCTAGGCCAACTCCCATCGCATATGCCGGCGAGGTGATAAACCCTGACAGAGCTCTGTGGCTCGCAGCGGCTGCGCATAGAGCTAGAGGATCAGGGGCCGGTGGAACTGTCTGGGGGATGTCCAAGAGGTTCGGGACGGAGCTGAACGGGGTTTCACTAGACATGTTGGAGGGCATCGAGCACGTACCTGTAGTCATCTTGAGGTTTGTGGATGGCCCTCAGAAAAGGTCCTCGTCCTGAACGTACGATCTCCCCAGCCTCAGGGCGATCTCTGCTTTCTCCAGCTCCCGACCCAAGTATGCGGCGTGTTCGAGCTTCCCGACCATTTTCTCTCTTACGATCGTCTGATATACCTCAGTTGCCTCGTCCCCCACGACTACGGCGGCGGGTTTTTTGTCGCCATGATGGTAAGAAATAGCTTCTATCTTTTTCGCATCTCTATCGAGCTGAATCTTAAACCAGCCTAGCTTGTCCGGAGTGAAGCGAACGTCCTTAGATGCCTTGTAGACCTCTGCCTCATCGCTCTTAATGGGTGGTTCCTCTATCCACATCTTCTCCTTCAGTACTAGGAGGTCGACGCCCAAATCCTTGGGCAAGATGGATCTCCGCTCAGCCAGGAACATCATTTTCGATGCCGTAGAGAGCTCGCGGACGCTTCCCTTGGCCTTGACGCTGAACTCCGGCGTAAACAGAATGTTGGCGCCTAACTCGTAAGCCAAGGCCGTCAGCAGCCCATTGACGCCGACAGAATCCACGTCGATGAGCTCTGTGACGTTACCTAGGCCGAAGAGTACCGGCGTCTGTCCATCTTTCTCACGGAAGAGCCTGTAGGCGGTGAGAGAGTTCATCAAACCAGGCTGGAAAGCCGGCTCAAGGACCGGGTCGGCTATAACCTCGTTCAAACCTAAGCGTCTTGCCTTTTCGATGTTCTCGACCAGATCAGCCACCCTTCTCGCAGGATCTCTCGCCAAGATTCCTCTCTTCATGTTCGATGGAAGGACGACGGTCGGGGTCTCTGATACTTCTTCGTATACTTCAAGGACGTTTCCTGCGTCGACGCTGAGAACCAGGTCTATCTCTGACTTAACTGCAGACTTTATCTCCGACGCGTCAAGGGTGTCCATGCTTATAGGGAGATCGACCGAAGCTCTCAGGACGTCGATGATCTCCCCGATCTTCTCTGGAGCAGGCTTTCCTGCCATCATGCCCACGTCGATTATCCGAGCCCCCTCTGCCTCGTAGTACCTGGCGAGTCTGGCTATCTCGTCCAGCTTCCTTTGAGGGGCATTCACTATCTCCGCTATCACAGGCATAGGGAAGCCCTGGCCGACGGGAACAGCTCCTTCACCAGAACCAATTACTAATCCTCCGCGCTCAACGTAAACCTCGCGCCAGTTCGTCAGAGCTTCCTCTATCTCGGCCTCGGCCTTCGTCCTGATCATGTCTCTGGCAAGCTCTGATGCGGGCGTTGTCTTCGACAGATTCAAACCTTCCATGAAGCATATCGCTAGGTCCGCGGCACGTATCGTGCCCTTAAAGGTCGGGATGCCGGTAGCCTCCTCGACCGATGATACGTCCCCCTGCACTGATCCAGGCATCAGAATCATGTCATAGCTACGCAGATCCATTCTTTTGAGGAGGTTGGCAGCGTACTCAGGCGTTATGAAGGCGGCTACTGTAATTGGCAGCGAGACTACGTCGATCTCCTTTCCTGTCTCTGAAGCTGAGCGTTTCACTATATCTTCAGCCAATAACCCTGTAACAGCTAGGACCCTCAACGTCTATCCAAGCCCTCTGTTGATTATGGTGATCAACTAGTAATTCTAATTTTAGCGCCCTCGTTATTCGGCCTCGTGTAGAAGACGCTTCCTCTTCTGCCCTCTGAGTTGAGGAACTTGTTCAGCTTTCCCCTTACCAGTTCAGCCTGCCGCTCGCCCTCGACAAGGCCGTAGAAAGCGGGTCCCCACGAGCTTTGGCCCGCCCCATACGAGCCTGAATTCAAAAGGAAACCAACGCCCGCCTCGATCAGGGGGTGGCTGTAGCGCCCACCTTGAACCTTGAGCCAGTACTCTCCGAACTTGTAGTCGATGGCTGTCATGGCCTCGCCGAAGGCCTTTATGTCGGCGTCGATGATGCTGGGGATCATCTTGACGAGGACAAGCCTAGCCACCTCGCCTACGAGGGATTCAGGCGGCGGCTCGAACATACTGAACGCCTTCTTTTCGATCTCACCGCTTACATTCTGGCTTATCTCTGGGACGCCCACGACGAAGAGCCAATCCTCGGGTATATCGTGGTGAAAGATCAGCGGCGGTATCGAATTGGGCTCATCCGTCCTGTGGCCGCCGTCCACTATGAACCCGCCGTGTTTGAAGGCCTGGGTGCCTATACCGGATATCTTAGACCGTGATAGTTTCATCGCAATATCCTCAACCGAGAGGCCCAGGTCGTAGATCTGTGAAACGGCGGAACCTACCGCGAGGGCGAGCTGGGTGCCGGACCCGAAGCCTTGGTGCTCTGGTATATCTGATAATACCTCAAACTCTATACCCATATCCACGCCGGAGTCCCTGAGAATTGTTCCTGCGAACTCGAGCACTCGGTTGGCACGAGGCCCCATAGCTTTCATTGTTTTAGCAGGCGAGGCCTTAAGGACGATCTTAGGCTCCTGGATGGCGACGCCTACGCTTCCATGTATTCTTCCAAGATCACCCCTCATGTCGACTATGCTGAAATGTAGCCTCGATGGCGTCGTTATAGTTACTTCTATGTCTGAGCCCTCCAACGGTCGATCAGTCTCTCAAGTGCTTCCACGGTCCTCGTCTCGGGTGAATCCTGTGGCGAAACCTTCAATATTACTTGTTTACACCTGTTAAACCTATCAA